>NZ_CP011372.1:937819-1250425 GCF_001017575.1 Campylobacter lari
CAAGTACAAACTAGAACAAATCCATCTAATACTTATCAAAATCCTCAAAAAGAACCCCCTATGAAGGAAATTGATATTGATAAATATGATGATGATACAGAATTACCATTTTAAAGGAAAAAATCATGGCAGAAAAAAGAAAATATTCACGTAAATATTGCAAATACACTGAAGCTAAAGTTGATTTCATTGACTATAAAGATACAGCATTGTTAAAACATGCTTTATCGGAAAGATTTAAAATTATGCCACGCCGTTTAACAGGTACTAGCAAAAAACACCAAGAAATGGTTGAAGTTGCTATTAAACGTGCAAGACATGTAGCACTTATCCCTTATATCGTAGATAGAAAAGAAGTTGTTACTAATCCTTTTGAAGGATTATAATTATTAAATCAAACCCAAGCTTTTTAGCTTGGGAAAATAAAAGGTTGTTTTATGTTTTCAGATATAGAATCTGAAATTTATGTTATCTTGCTTGCTTCTGTTGCTATTATAGCAGTTTTAAATCCTTTTGGAAATCTTCCTCAATTTCTCGCAATGACTGAGGGCTTAGATGCTGATACAAGAAAAAAACTTTTTAGAAATATCATTTATACTGCATTTTGTATTGTTTTAGTTTTTTTACTTTCTGGACCATTTATCATGAAATATTTATTTAAAATAGATATTAATGATTTACGAGTTGCAGGTGGTTTGATTTTAATCATTATGAGTACTAAAAACTTACTTTTTACTCCATCAAGTTCTCAATTTCAACATTATCAAGGATTAAGTCATAAAGAATTATTGAAAAAAAGTATAGTCCCAATGGCATTTCCTATGCTAGTAGGTCCTGGAACACTTTCAACGATAGTGGTTATTTCAGAAGATCAAAATTTAGCTATAGCTATAGCTTCTGTACTACTTACCTTTGCTTTTATTTTTGTTTTATTCCACTTTTCAGCTACCATTGAAAAAGTCATAGGAAAACTTGTGCTTTATGTTTTTTCACGTATTGCTTTAGTTTTTATTATGGCTATGGGAGTAAAAATGATAGCCATTGGAATTCAAACTTACATTCAATCTAATTTAGGATAAACAAAAAAACTTTTTTGTAAAAACACTTCTTCATTTACTGCTTTATTGTCATTTAATAACACGCTAATATTTACCGCTATAATGCTTTTTGCATTAGCATCATTTGCTATCAATTTATATCCTTTACACTCACCCAAAGGATAGGCGTAATCAATTCGTATTTTTATATTATTATATTCAAAATTATATTCATTTAAGCATTCTTTACCCTCTAAATAGGCTTGATATAAAAAATATTTAGAAAGCTCTTTTACATCATGAAGTAAAATCTTTCCTTGAGTATAAAGAGTTAAATCTTTCATAATTCTTGGAGAATATGAAGAAATTTTTATCACAAATGCCATAACAAAAGAGATAAATAAAATAAAAGATATTGTATAAACCATAGCAAACGATTTTTTCATAAAAACATCCACTTTGATAAACATTCATTTTGACTTTTATCGCATATTAGAACTTTTAACGTCTTATCATCTTGCTTGAAAATAAGCCTTGAAATATTTTGAGCTAGTAAAAAAGATCGTTTGTTATGATTTAAATCATCTATTTGCATATAAATATTTTCATTTTCTAAATATACTCTAACATAAGCATATAAAATAGTATAAAATCCACTAAATTTCTCACTATTAAAATGGATTTTCTCTCTATCACTAACTAGTGCTTTATAAATTTTTGAATTTTGTATATCATAAAAATACATATAATCATTAGCATATATTTTTAACTTTTTTTCACTATGCATATCTTTATAATTACTTAAAATTCCTTTAGAACTTCCATTTTCTATAAAATGTAAATTGCTTTTTGGACTAAAAAAACTTTCATTGTTTTCTAAAATAATGCCACTAAAGTTTAATTTTTTTAATGATAAATCATAAAAAATATCATCATTTGCACTCATATAGCACTCAAAAGAACTACTTGTCAATGTCGCATTTAAACAAGAGTGATAAATTTTTTCCATACTAAGCAAAGTTTGGTTTAAATTTAAAAATACTGTGTTGGAATTTTTAATTTTGTAACTATGATTATAAAGATGTATAGCTGGATTGCTTAAGATAGCAATCAATACACCCAAGATAACAATGCTTAGCGCAAGCTCTAATAAACTAAAAGCTTTTTTCATCTATAAAAGCTTCTTTATAGGATAAATCTTTTATTTTTAAAGATTTGAGTTTAAACTCATCACTAGTGTATTCTAAAAAGTTATAAGTATTTATATTTACTTCTTTTGCTTTATATGAAGGATTTTGCATAAATAACTCTTTTTCTTCATTAAAAAGGATTTGATTTTGCCATATAATATTTAAAGATTTATTTGCAAATATAAGATAATAAGATCCAAAAACAAAAGATAAAATTACAATACAAAAAGCAAGCTCTAGGAGACTAAAAGCTTGCTTCATTTGTTTAAACTTGCATTAAAAGCTTCAAAAAAAGTACCGCGCAAAGCTCTTTTTTCTAAAGTCTCAACTCCTCTTATAGTTACCCCTGCTGGAGAACAAATTTTTTCTTTGATAATAGCAGGATGTGTATGGTTAAACAAAGCACTAAAGCTTTCAAAACAAGCGCGAGTAAGCTCATAGCTAAGCTCATTTTTTAAACCATTTTTAACACCTGCATTTGCTAAACTTTCTGCTACCAAAGCCAAAAACGCAGGAGCACAGCCACTTAAAACCATAGCCACATCAAATTCTTTTTCATTTTGCAAACTTATGGCTTTACCAAAAGTATTTAACAAAGATAAAATTTCATCTTTATATGAATCATTTTCCATCAAATACGCAGTCGCTGAGGCTTTAAATTCAGCTGCTGTATTTGGCATGATTTTTATATAATTTTGCGCATTAACACAATGAAGTTGCTCAAAAGTAGTATTTGCTAAAACTGAAATAAGCCATCTTGCCTTGCCTTTTAATTTAACAGCTACTTCTTCTAAAGCATAAGGTTTAAATGCTAAAATAACATTTTTATCTTCTAAATCAAATTCTTCATAAGATAAAACTTCTAAATTTAAACTACTAGCTTTTTTTAAATCCCTAGCAACAATAACTACTTTATAAGTATCTTTTAAACCTTTAGCTATAGCACTTGCCATAGCACCATTTCCTAAAATATAAATTTCAGACATTATTTTGTTTGTTTAATAAAAGCTGAAATCTTTTCAGATTGAAAATAATTAGGATATTTACTTGTATCTAAAATCACTTGCACTAAAGAATTATTATCATAATTCATCACAACAGGTGCTAAAAAATTCACAGTAGATTCTTCTAATGGCTCATTAATAGCCACTATAACAAATACACCAAAATTAGTTTGTTCATTTAAAGCTAATAATTCTTGATAATAATCAGGTACTTCAAAATCATAATCAGGACGGATCATATAAGGATCAATCATTACAAAAGAAAAATCTTTGCCATCAAGGCTTTTAAGTCTATAAAAAACCTCATCTATTTTGTAAAAGTTCATATTTTTGGTATCTTCAAACCCCAAAATAGGACATTTAACTTCTAAGTTCATTTTGCCTCCTAAAATCTATTGACTAAGAAATTACAACTCATAAAGCAATTTTAGTTCCAACTTTTTCAATTGTGCTAATTAAAACTTTTTGATTATAATTTTAATTTAAAAATTAACATTTTCATAAACATAAAAACACTATAATTATAAACTATATAAATTTATAAGGTAACATCATGAAAAAACTTTTTATTTTTTCACTTATTATTGCAGGTTTATTTTTAGGAGCATGCAGCTCAAAAAAGGCTGAAGATTTATATAATCTAAGTTCAATGGAATGGTATCAACAAATTATAAAAGATTTACAAGAAAAAAATCTTGAAGCAGCTGATAAACATTATACCTCAATGGCAGCTGAGCATATTGCTGATCCATTATTAGAACAAACTTTACTTATATTAGCTCAAGCTCACATTAGTGAAGAAGAATACGAAATGGCAAATTTTTATCTTGATGAATATTTAAACAAATTTGGTGACTCAAAAAATGTAGCTTATATAAGATATTTAAAAATCAAAGCCAAATTTGACTCTTTTGCTGTACCAAATCGCAACCAAGCACTAATGCTAAAAACAATAGAAGAAATCAATGAATATAATCAAAATTACCCTAATGTGCAATATAATGATTTAATTGATACCATGCTTACTAAATTTAATCTTGCAGTTTTTTACCTTGATACAAGCATAGCAGAGTTATACGAGAAAAAAAATAGAGAGCAAAGCTATGAGATTTATAAGCAAAAAATAGAAAATTCCGATTTTAATAAAATCGATATGATTAAACCAGAACTTCCATGGTATAGAAAAATATTTGAAGAAGGTATAATGTAATGAAATTAGAAAATACTCAAAACTATCCAACAAAACTTCCTGTTCTTGTAGAAGATGAGCTTTTTTTATACCCTTTTATGATAACACCAATTTTTTTAAATGACATGCAAAATATCAAAGCCTTAGATACTGCTTTACAAAATGAAAGTATGATTTTTGTAGCACCATCAAAAATTGAAGGTGGGCGTGGTTTTGATGATATTTATGATTGTGGTGTTATTGGAACTATTATGAGAAAAGTTCCACTACCTGATGGTAGAATTAAAATTTTATTTCAAGGCTATGCTAAAGCTAAGATTCTTGAGAAGATCTCAGATGATCCTTTATTTGCGTTAGTTGATTTAATTCATCAAGAGCCACTATGCAACACAAAAAAAGAAGCAATCATCGAAGTGGTAAGAGAAAAAGCCAAAGCTTTATCTACTGTGAGCCACTATTTTCCGCCTGATCTTTTAAGAACCATAGAAGAAGATGTTGAACCTAGTAGAATTTGCGATTTGATACTAAATTCTATCAAAATCAAAAAACAACAAGCATATGAATTTTTTATCGAAACTAATTTAGAAACCAAGCTTTTAAATTTAATTGATTATTTAGCTAAGGAAATCGAAGCAAATAAAATCCAAAAAGAAATCAAAAACAAAGTTCATTCTAAAATAGATAAAGTCAATAAAGAATATTTCCTAAAAGAACAACTCAAGCAAATTCAAAGAGAGCTTGGAAGTGATATACAAAAAGAAAGCGAAGTAGAAGAATACAATAAAAAACTAGAAAAGAAAAAAGATTTCATGTATGAAGAAGCTTACAAAGAAATCAAAAAACAAATTCAAAAATATGAAAGAATTCATCAAGATAACTCAGAAGCCTCTATGGTACAAACTTACATAGAAACAGTTTTAGATATACCTTTTGAACACTCTTCAAAGAAAAAACTTAATTTAAAAGATGTATCTTTGCAACTTAATAGTGATCATTATGCATTAGAAAAACCAAAAGAGCGTATTGAAGAATACTTTGCAGTTAAAGAACTTTTAGAAAAACGTAAAATTAAAGATAGAGATGGTGCAAAAGTTATCTTGTGTTTAGTTGGACCTCCAGGTGTTGGTAAGACTTCTTTAGCAAATTCAGTTGCAAAAGCACTAAAAAGGGAATTAGTACGCATAGCTTTAGGTGGTTTAGAAGATGTGAATGAATTAAGAGGGCATAGAAGAACCTATATAGGAGCTATGCCAGGACGCATTATACAAGGACTTATAGAAGCTAAACAAAGTAATCCTGTTGTTGTACTTGATGAAATTGATAAATTAAGTCGCAACCATAGAGGAGATCCAAGTGCAGTTTTGCTTGAAATCTTAGATCCTGAACAAAATACTAAATTTAGAGATTATTATCTAAATTTCAATATCGATTTAAGTAAAATCATTTTCATAGCCACAGCAAATGATGCAAGTTTAATCCCACCTGCCTTAAAAGATAGAATGGAATTTATAGAACTTAGCTCTTACACCCCTCAAGAAAAATTCCAAATAGCCAAAAATTATCTCATACCTGATGAAATAAAAAAACATGGTCTTAAAGAAAAAGAAATTAACTTTGATGATGAAGCTATAGAATTAATAGTCAATGAATACACCAGAGAATCAGGTGTAAGAAATTTAAGAAGAAAGATTGCTGAAGTTTGCAGAAAATGCGTTAAAAAACTTCTTTTAGAGAAAAATACCAAACACATTCAAATTAATACTGAAAATTTAAAAGATTTTTTAAGTAAGAAAGTTTTTGAGATAGAAAAGCACGAAAAAGAAAATAAAATCGGTCAAGTAAATGGACTTGCATGGACTGCAGTAGGTGGAGATGTATTAAAAATAGAAGCTATTAAAATTAAAGGTAAAGGTGAATTAACTCTTACAGGAAGCTTAGGCGATGTGATGAAAGAATCAGCAAAAATTGCTCAAAGTCTTATTAAAAATTTAATTGATGAAAATCAAATTAAAACACCAAAAAATCTTTCTTATAAAGAAGATGAAAGCATTTACAACCAATATAATCTTCACATTCATGTTCCAGATGGCGCAACACCAAAAGATGGACCAAGCGCAGGTATAACAATCACCACAGCCATTGCATCTATTTTTAGTGACAAAAAAGTAAGATCTGATGTTGCGATGACAGGAGAGATTGACCTAATGGGTAATGTTTTACCAATAGGTGGCTTAAAGGAAAAATTAATTGCTGCTTATAAAGCTGATATTAAAACAGCAATCATCCCACATAAAAACTACGAAAGAGATTTAAAAGATATCCCAGAAGAAGTAGTAAAAAATATGAAAATAATCGGGGTAAAAACTTTAAATGAGGTGCTAAAAATAGCTCTTGCTTAAAAACTAGAAGCTTATCAAGCTTCTAGTTTATCCATAATTAATTTACTATCTTTTTCCAACTCTCTTATATCACTAATGATTGAATCATAATCTTCTTTTGATATATTTTCTTTTTTAGCTACTTCTATAGCTTTATTTGCAGAATTTTGTATTTTTTCACTTTTAGAGTCCATTTCACTTTGAGAAATTAAAGGACAGAAAATACTTTTTGCATCTTCATCCTTACATAAAGTAGAAATAGGATCTAAATTTTGCAGTTTTTCTTGAGAACCATTAAGTGTTAAATACACATCAGATTTATACAAAATATGATCTATTTTCATAGCTGATAAAGTTAAATCAGAAGCAAAATTAACAAATTCTTTTCCTAAATGAGAACTTTTATCTTCTAATTCTCTAAATGCTTCACTAAAATCAGCAATTTTACTATTAGAAGAATTTGCAATATCAAATACCTTTTCACTATTTTCTTGTATTGAGCTAATTTCTTGATTCATCACTTGAATTGCTAAAGTAATCTCACCTGTTGCTTTTTGAGTTTTTTCAGCAAGTTGTCTTACTTCATCCGCAACCACAGCAAAGCCTCTTCCATGTTCTCCTGCACGAGCAGCCTCAATAGCTGCATTTAAAGCAAGTAAATTCGTTTGGTCTGCTATATCTCTAATAACTTCTACAATTGCATTAATGCTTTGAGCATTTGAAGCAAAAGTATCAACAGCATTTTTGCTTTCATCAGCCACTTGCATCATAGAAGAAATCGAATCTTGTAAATTACCCACTTCTAAGCCATTCTTTTGAGCGGTATCTGATATTATCTTGATATCACCAAAAACTTCCCTCATTAATTTAATAATACTATTCAAAGCGGAAGATAAATCATTTAAATTTTTGTTTTGACTATTCAAACTCAAATCCATCAATTCTCTTGATAAAGCATTTTTAAAAACAGATTTTCCTGTTTTTTCAATATCATCCAAAGCTTTATTGATAAAATTAATATTATGAACAAAAATTCCTTTTAATCCTTCAGGAATAGCCCTTCTAAAATACTCACCCTTTTGAGAACAAGCGATAGAAGTGTTAATTTCTCTCAAATATGCTTCTAAACCATCTATAGTATTATTAAGATTATCAGCAATTTCTTTTAGTTTTTTGTTGCTATATTTAATATATACAATTCTTGAATCAAAATTACCATTTTTTAATTCTCTACTAAGATCTAAGATTTTATCACTAAATTGATCTTCTCTTTTTAAAAGAATAAAAGTAAAAACAAACAATAAAAATAAAGACAAAGAAAATCCAAAAGAAATAAAATCCATAAAATATATAGAATTGATACAAGATAAAATACTCAGACCAATACCAACTAATACAATATTTTTCATCAATATCCTTTCATTTTTGAATTTGCATTATTAATTCATTGTAGCTCATTCCATAGGATTTTACCACAGCATTTAATTCTTCAAGCCCTGCTTTTATACCACCTTCCTTTTCTTTTCTTATAAGAACTTTATAAATTTCTTCTATTATTTTTACAGCTTCTGCCTTGGGTTTTCTTCTTACTGAGTAGTAATTTAAAATATTTTCACTAGTATCACAAGAAGCTGTAACATTAGCAAAAACCCAATAATAATCATTAAATTTAGTTTTATTTTTTACAAAAGCAAAAACCTCTTTTTTTAATTGGATATTATCCCATAAGTATTTAAAAACCGTTCTTGGCATATCAGGATGACGCATAATACTGTGAGGTTTATATAAGATTTCATCAATTTCATAATCAGAATATTTCAAAAAATCCTCATTGGCATAGATAATTTCACCTTTTAAATTTGTTTTTGATGTTATTAAGACATCCGAGGTTAAAAATTTTTCCAACGACACAGTTTGACTCCTTAATTTAAAAATTAAAAAGAGTAATATTATCTTATTTAATAATAATATTTTTTAAATATAAATTTTTAATTTTCATTTTTGAAGCTCTAAAATTAGTTGGTTATAACTCATACCATAGGAATTAACTATTCTAATAAGCTCTTCCACGCCTGCTTTTATACCACCACTCTTTTCTGCTTCTAAAAGAATTTTATAAACTTGTTCTATAGTTGGTATAGCTTCTCTTTTAGGTTTTCTTCTTACTGAATAATAATTTATAATATTTCCTTGCTCATCAAATGAGGCTGTAACATTAGTAAAAACCCAATAATAATCATTTTGTTTAGTTTTATTTTTTACAAAAGCAAAAATTTCTTTTCCATCTTGTATATAATCCCACAAACATTTAAAAACCGTTCTTGGCATATCAGGATGACGCACGATATTGTGAGGCTTATATAAAATTTCTTCCATTTTATAACCTGCGTATTTTAAAAAATCATCATTAGCATAGATAATATCCCCTTTTAAATCTGTCTTAGAGGTTATTAGTGTATCTGGTTCTAAAATTTTTTCTTGCGACATTGCCTTCCTTGTTGTTTTATTTATAAAATATTATATTTTATTTATTATAAAATTTCATTAAAATTAAAACCTTTGTCATAAAGTATTTTTCTAACTAATTCTTGATGTTCCTTACCTTTAGTTTCTAGAGTGATTGAAATCATTGCATCACCATAGTCAAGCTTAGTTGAAAATCTATCATAATCAATTTTAACTATGTTAGCTTGAGCTTCTTTGATCGCATCACTCAAAGTACTCAAAGCCCCTGGTTTATCAACTAAAGTAACATTAATAAGCATTTTTCTAAAAGCTTTAAACAAGCCTTTCTCTATAATGATATTTAACATTTGCACATCAATGTTTCCACCACTTAAAATCACGCCAATTTTTTTATGATTTTTTAAATCTATTTTTTTATGTAAAAGTGCGGCAACTGCTGATGCTCCTGCTCCTTCAACTGTTATTTTGTGCTTTTCAAGCAAATACAATACTGCATTAGCTATTTCTTCATCATCAACTTGAATAAAATCATCAACACATTCAAGAATAATGTCAAAATTGATTTTATTCACATCACGTACTGCTATACCATCAGCTATAGTTCTAACAGCTTTTGAATTGATTATTTTTTTACTTTTAAAACTCTCATACATAGCAGGAGCTCCCTTAGCACTCACTCCAATGACTTTTATAGCAGGATTAATTTGCTTAGCAGCACTTGCCACTCCACTAATCAAACCTCCTCCACCAACTGGAGCCAAAATCATATCTAAATCACTTATTTCATCAAGCATTTCAAGCATTAAAGTGCCCTGCCCTGCTATAATACTTTCATTTTCAAAAGGATGAATGAAATTTAAATGATGTTCTTTAGCATAATTTAGTGCATAAGCATAAGCCTCGTCAAAATTATCCCCTTTTAAAATCACTTTTGCACCTAAATTTTTAGTCGCACTTACTTTTAGCAAAGGCGTAGCTTCAGGCATAACAATCACAGCTTCTATACCAAATTTTTTAGCACTAATTGCTACTCCTTGCGCGTGATTTCCTGCGCTTGCAGCTATTACACCTGCTTGTTTTTGTTCTTTAGTTAAATTAGCTATTGTGTTATAAGCTCCTCTGATTTTATAAGCACCTGTTTTTTGCAAATTTTCACATTTTAAAAAAACATCAGTTTCTAAAAACTCACTCAAAAAAGAAGAATGCACAAAAGGGGTTTTTAATACAAAATCTGCGATTTTTTGTTTTGCTTGATAAATTTTATTTAATTCAACCATGATTATCCTTTTTGTAGTTCTATTTTAATGCAACAATCTTGAACACAATTTATACCATATTTTTTACATTTTTGCATTATTTCTTCATTGATAATGCCAAGTTGCATCCAAAAATTTTTAATCTTTTTACTCAAAAGATCTTCAAAAATTTCATTTGCAAAACTTGCTTTTCTAAACATTACAACCGTATCAACTTCAAAAGGGACTTCTTTTAAGTTTCTATAAACTCTTTCATTTAAAATAAAATCTTCTTTAGGATAGATGGGATAAATTTTATAACCTAAGTCTTGTAAATATTTACTTACAAAATGAGAAGGTTTGTTTTGATTAGGGCTAAGTCCTATGATGGCTATATTTTTCATAGTACTTAGTATTTTATGACTATCACTCAATGCTTTTTCCTTTTTAAAGCATTGTATCTAAAATCAAATTAATAAGAAGCTTTTTTTGCAACCAATAAACAATACAAAATCAAAGCCATTACAACTAATAAAGTGCAAAAAGCATAAACATTAGCAAACCCTATACTTGGCTCTATAATCCCTAGCAAATAAGGACTAACTCCTATACCAAAATCTAAGGCTATAAAAAATGTAGAATTAGCCAAGCCCATTTTTTCTTTAGGTGCAAGTTTTATAGCTAAAGCTTGAGCACTTGAAGTAGCATTAGCATAACCTAACGCACAAAAAACTCCAGCTAAAATAATCATATAAAAATTTAATGCAAAAGCAAGCAAAAGCAAACATACTATAAAACTCAAAAAAGAAAAAATCATCACAATATTAGCACCATATTTATCAAACACTTTACCAGCAAGTGGTCTAAAAATCATAGAAAATCCAGCATATATTACAAAAAACATAGATCCAGCAAAAGCTAAATTTAAACTTTGGGTATAAGCACTCATATAAGCTATAATAGCACCAAAAGGACATGCAAGCAAAAAGGTTGCTAAGGCTAAATTTAAAACTGATTTTTCAAAATAATTATAAATACTAAATTTTCTTTTTATATGATGATGTTTTTTAAATCTTCTTACTTTTAAAAAAATAGATAAAACTAATGCAAAGACAATACTCAAACAAGCTATTAAAAAACTAAGCCAAAATTGATTGATAGAGTCAAGTTTTATAGCCAAAAAAGGTCCTAAAGCCGAAGTTAAAACAACGCTTGTGGCATAATATCCTATACCAACTCCTCTTTTATTGCTAGGTATTATCCTAGCAATAGCTGCCCCACAAGCACAAGAACAAATTCCATAACAAACCCCTGCTAAAAAGCGTATCAAAATTAAAAAATATACATTATAAAATTTCAAATACATTAAATTAATAAAAAGATAAAACAAAAGCGAAAATACTATAACCTTTTTTATATTAACATCATCGATTATAGAACCAAAATAAAGTCTAGAAAGCAAAGCACCTATAACAAAAGCTCCCATGATAAGACCTGCGGTACTAGTTTGAAGATTTAAAACACCTAAAACATAATCTGTACTAGAAATAGTACTCATATAAAAAACAAGACAAATAGCAAAATTTATCCCAAAAATACAGAAAAAATTTACATTAAATAAATTATATTTTTTACTTAGTCCCATGAAAAAACCTTTTAAATTTTCTCATTGATATAATCAAGTAATTTTAAAAGTCTTTCTTGATCTTTTACATCTAAGATATCTAAAATCTTTCTTTCATATTTTCTTATATAGGCATTTGCATCTAAAAAAATTTCTTTACCTTTAGCACTTAAAGTAATGATTTTTTCCCTTTTATCATCTGCTTTTAAAAACTCTATATATTCAAGTTTTGCTAATTTAGAAACAACTCTAGAAAGTATAGCTTTATCCATCTGATAAAACTCACATATTGGAGCTAAAGTGCTACAATCATGCTGATTTAAATATACAAAAACCCTCCAATCACTTGATTTTAGTCCAAAGGGTTTTAAAATTTCATTGACTTGATAGAGTATTTTTCTATTTGTATAAGTAATTTTTTGAAATAAAATAAGAAATCCTTTATAAAAATTAATTGATTAAATCAACTATTTTTATAATAACAAAGCTTGTATAAATTCTAACTTATACTAAGCTTTTTTTCTTAAATGTACCCCACATTCAAGATGAGGAGTATTAGCAAATTGATCAAAAAAGGCTAAATTTAAAATTTCATGACTTTGACATAAGATTTCAAGATTTTCTTTTAAAGTGATAGGATTGCACGAAATATAAATGATATTTTCATAATTTTTAATAAGCTCGATCACACTTAGATCAAGCCCTGCTCTTGGAGGATCAACTAAGACATGAGATATTTTAAAGCTATCTAAATCTATACCCTTTAAGCGGTTAAATTCTCTTTCTTTTTTCAAAGCTTGACTTAACTCTTCACTAGAAAGCCTTGTAAAAGCTATATTTTCAATAGAATTTAAAACACAATTTTTTAAAGCAAATTCTATATTTTTTTTAGAAATTTCAGTTGCTAAAACTTTGTTAAAATTTCTTGCTAAAGCTATGGTAAAATTTCCATAACCACAATAAAGCTCTAATAAATCTTGTTTAAAATCACTTCCAATACAAGATATAACCCATTCAATCATCTTTTCATTGATAAAAGTATTAGGCTGGATAAAACAATCATTATTAAACTCATATAAAAATTCATTTGTATTGATTTTTAAAGCTTGTCTTAAATTCTCCCCATTAAATACGAGTTTTTTACCCCTGCTTCTTGCTATGAGTTTGAGATTTAATTTTTCTGCTAATTGTTGCAAATCTTGTGCAATTAGCTCTATATTTTTATGGAAAAGTAAAGTTACACTTAAATCTAATTTTGTAGCTAAAAACTCTACTCCAAAAAGTTTATGTTTTAAATTTTCATTTAGATTATTTAATAAAATAGGCATATGTTTTTGAATTTTTTCATCTGCTATATCAAATTTTTCAATAGGAATTTTTTTCTTATTTTCAAACATTGCATAAGAAATTTCCCCATTTTCATGATGATATATAGAAAATTCTGCCCTAGTTCTATAAGCTTTTAAAGGTGATTTAAAGCACTGAATTTCTTTATCATATAAAGAAGAAAACAATGCTTTATTTAAAGCAATTTTTTCTTCAAAATGCATCTATGCATCTACCTTTTTACCAACTACAAAAAGTAAAGCTATCATAGCTAAGATTCCAAAAACAAGTCCAAGCCATACATTAAGTCCTAGTGCTACCGGTAAATAACCACAAAGTATACTAATAGCACAAACACTCAAAGCATAAGGCATTTGCGTGCTAACATGAGCTAAAAGATCGCACTTACTTCCCATAGATGAAAGTATCGTAGTATCAGAAATTGGCGAGCAATGATCTCCAAAAATAGCTCCTGTTAAAACCCCTGAAATATTAATAATCATATATTGGTGCAACTCTACTCCACTTAATTCATTATGAACACCAACAGCCATAGCTAAAGGAATAGCTAAAGGCATTAAAATACCCATAGTCCCATAACTAGTTCCTGTTGAAAAAGAAATAATAGAAGCAAAAATAAAAATTGCCGTAGGAAGTAAGTAAATAGGTGTTTTATCTGAAAATAAATCAATTAAATATTTAGAAGTTCCTAAATCCTTAATCACAGAAGCTAACGACCACGCACAAAGTAAAATAATCACAGTCATAATCATAGTTCTCCAACCATGAGTCCAAACTGCAATAGCTTCTTTTAAAGTAAATATTTTTCTATACATTCCTAAAATAATAGCTACTATGGTAGCTAAAAGTGCTGCTTGAAATAATACAACAGAAGCATCAGCTGCGCCAAAAGTTTCTCTAAAAGCAAATAAACTAAGCGGTGCTGCATCAATTTGTGCTTTAATACTCGCATCATCTAGAGCATTATAACCACTAAAATAAAAACCTATAAATGAAAATACAATCAAAACAGCTAAAGGTATAATAGCATTAGAAGCTTGTAATTTTACATGCTCTTTTGGCTCTAAAACCTTATCTTCTATATTATCAATTTGCTCATGACCATGAGAAAATTTACCCGCTCTAGCTCTAAGCTCAGCTTTTAACATAGGTCCAAATTCTCTACCTGTATAAATAGTTAAAATAACAAAAATCAACATAAAAAGATTATAAAATCTATAAGGTAAGGTTTGTACAAAGATTTCAAAAGCATTGATTTCTTCTTTTACTATACCTAAATGTGCAAAAGTTGCATTATCGATTAGATCATATCCACTACGAATTAAAGAAATTTCAAGTCCTATCCAAGTAGAAATGATAGCAAGACCAGTAATTGGCGCTGCAGTTGCATCCATAATAAAGGCAAGTTTTTCACGGCTTACTCTAAATTTATCTGTCACTGGACGCATGATAGGACCTACGATTAATGAATTAGCATAATCATCAAAGAAAATAAAAATCCCCATACACCAAGTAGCAAATTGTGAGCTTTTTGCCTGCTTAGCTTTAGTAGAAAGCCAAACAGCCACAGCTTTAGTACCCCCTGTTTTGGTAATAAGAGCTACAACACCACCTATAGTTAAAACTTGCAATAAAATTCCTGCATTACCAGGACTTGCCATAGCATTTACCACTTTAGAAATAAAGCCTGTAAAAGAAGCTATGATAGCATGATAAATACTATTTTCGATAAGTCCTAGCATAAAAGTACCACTTAATGCACCAATAAACAACGAAAGCACTACATCTTTAGTAATAAAAGCTAAAATAATAGCTATTACCGGTGGCAAAAGCGTCCAAACTCCAAAAAGTTCTGCATTTGCTTGTGCATCGGCAAATAACAATAAAGGAGCCAATAATAAATAAAAAATTTTCATATTTTTCCTTAAGTTTTTATATTTTTTCGCTAAAAGTTCCTGCCCATGTTTGAGTTACAGGCATAAGTTCAATTTCGTTAATATTAATATGCTCAGGCAAGCTAATAATAAAAGTAATAATTTTTGCTATATCTTCAGCTTTAATATATTTAGTATTTTCATAAACCTCATCAGCCTTTTTAATATCACCTTTAAACCTCACTTCACTAAATTCAGTTTTACAAAGCCCTGGAGCGATATTTGTTACTTTTATATTGCTTCCGCGCAAATCCGTTCTTAAAGCTTTAGAAAATTGCGCCACAAAAGCTTTCGTACCACAATAAACATTACCTCCATAATAAGGCACATTTGCCGCAATTGAACCAAGATTAATCACATGAGCATTTTTTGCCTTTCTAAGTAAAGGTAAAGTAGCTCTTGCTATGTATAAAAAACCTTTGATATTAGTGTCCACCATGGCTTCAATATCTTCAATATCCAAAGAATCAAACTCATTTAAACCCAAAGCAAGACCTGCATTATTAACAAGCAAAGAAATATTTTGTAAATCTTGAGGTAAATTTTCAATTGCTGTAAAAACTGCTTGTTTATCCCTAACATCAAGCACAATAGGATAAATTTTATCCCCATAAAGCTCTTGTAGTTTTTCTAATCTTTCTTTGCGTCTTGCTATGGCTATAACCTTATAATCAAGCTCTATCAAAGCTTTTAAACTTTCTAGTCCAAAGCCTGAGCTTACCCCTGTTATTAAAGCAATTTTCATGGTTGCGCCTCTTCATATAACATCAAATTTTCATTTTCTTTTAAACCAAGTTTTTTTAAAAATTTAATATTTTCTTCTTTTTTTGCAATGATGGCAAAATCAAGAGCATTAAACCCTAAATCATCTATTTCTTTATAATTAGCTTTGTAATCTATAAGCAACTTAAGCATTTTTACGTCTGCATAATTTGCCCCATGCATAAAGATATTTTTAGAAGTATGCTCAAGCGCACATAAGGTGATAAAATATGGTGTATTACTTCCCATACTGGCAATAGAAAGTTTTTCATTATCATTAATGTATTTTTGATTTACATTTGCACCATTTTCAAGCAAAATCTTGGCAACTTTATAGTTGTTATATTCAACAGCATAAAACAAAGGTGTTTTCCCAAAAGAATTTTTATAATCAACCACCGCTTCATTTTCAAGCAAAAGCTTAACGTTTTCTGCATCATCTAGTGCAAAAAATAAAGCAGACTCATAACCTTCATTTATTTTTACACCTAATTTAATAAATTCTCTTATAATCTCACTTTCTCTATTATTTAACAAGGCTGATTTAAAACCATTGTTTAATTCCAAATTACTAATTTTTTTAGTATAAATATACTCTTTAATCTGCTCTAAAGAATTATTTCTATTAGCTACAAATTTTTCAAAATCTGAAATATCTTTAAAGATTTTAGTCTCACCAACTGCCCAATTTAAAAATTCATTCAAAGCATTACTAGCAAAATAAATAGCACTTGCTTTATCTAAATTAAATTCCTTTTGAAAATATCTTGTTAGAGGATTAATCGCATTGTTATATTCTTTCCAAAATTCCTTAAAAAGTTTAAAATTTCCAATGCTTTGATAAGCCCAAAATCTAAAATACGCTTTTAATTTTGCAAATTTTTCTTCAAGTATTATAGGATCTTGTAAAGTCTTTTGATAGCCTTGTGGATCAAGTGCAATTTCTAATAATTTAAAATCAAATTTTCTCAAATCACTAAAATATTCCCCACCCATACAAGCACTATTGCTTCCTCTAATTTCATTAGCAAGCTCATATAATCTTTTTGTGATTTGATGGTTTTTTAAAGAAAAAGCACAATTTAAATCCACTTGAGCAAAATCTTGTGTATTTTTTGGCTCAAATTCTTTGAAAAAATCAGCCTTATTTTCCTTAACATACTCACAAGTATAATCCAAAGCTAAAGCATTTAAACTTATAATCAAACTAAATAATAAAATCTTCAAATATTTTCCTTGAATATAAATTAAATCACTATTTTAACTAAATTTTTGCTTTAATAACAATTAATTAATTTAAAATTCATACAATGCTTGCTTTTAAAATAAGGAAAAATATGTATCAAAGTTTTTATAAAGCTAGTTTTGCTTATATTCTTTTACAAAGTGATAAAGATAAGCTTGTTAATGTTGATTTTACTATATACAAGCCTGATTTTACCAAAGACAAGCACTCTGTTTTAGAACAAGCCTTAGAAGAGCTAGACCTTTATTTTAACAAAAAGCTTTTTGCTTTTAACACTCCTCTAACTCTTTGGGGAAGCGAATTTGAACAAAAGGTATATAAAGCTTTGATAAAAATTCCTTATGGGCAAACTAAAACTTATCAAGAAATTGCTTCTTTTATCAATCACCCAAAAGCTTTTAGAGCAGTAGGTAATGCAAATTCTAAAAATAAACTTGCAATTTTTATACCTTGCCATAGAGTGGTAGCTAAAAACCACTTAGGTGGATATAATGGTGGTTTATTTATCAAAGAAGCTTTACTTAAATTAGAAGACGTACTTTAAAATGCCAAGTTTATTATTAGCAAGTTTTATTTGGGCTTTTTCTTTTCCATTAATTGGGCATTTTATCACCTTAGAAATGGATAGTTTTTTTGCAGCATTTGCAAAAGTTTTTTTGTCTTTATTGGTATTTTTACCTTTTTTAAATTTTAAGCTAGATTTGTATTTAAAACTAAAACTCATAAGCATTGGGGCTTTACAACTTGGCATAATGAATTTATTTTATTATCATTCTTTTTTATATTTAAGTGTAAGCGAAGTAGCACTTTTTACGATTTTTACACCTTTTTATGTTGTGCTTTTTTATGGACTTTTTTCAAAAAATCTTAGATATTTATATTTTATAAGTATTTTTATATGCATTATGGGTGCTTTTGTAGTTAAATTTGATAATATTAACTCTAATTTTTTATATGGCTTGTTACTTATTCAAGGGGCTAATTTAGTATTTGGAGCTGGACAAAGTTTTTATAAAATTTTATTAGAAAAAAATACAAATTTAAGTCAAAAAGAAGCTTTTGCTTATTTTTATCTAGGCGCAACCAGTATAACCTTACCTGCATTTTTATTTTTTGGAGATTATAATAATTTACCATCTAATTTAAGCTCTTGGATAGCCTTAATTTATCTTGGGACTATTGCCTCAGGACTTGGATATTTTTTATGGAATAAAGGCTCTACTGAAGTAGATAGTGGAGTTTTAGCCTTGATGAATAATGCCATTATACCTATAAGTATTTTTATCAATATGAGTATTTTTGGAGTAGATGTAGAGCTACTACCTTTTTGCATAGGGACTTTGATTATTCTTTTTTCATTTTTTATACATAAAAAAATCATGCATTATTATAATAAGAAATCTTACTCAAATACAAACCACTAGCAGGAGCTAAAAATCTACAATGAGCTTTTTTAGTGTTGATTTGCTCTAAAAGCTCATTTTGGCTCATTTTTCCTTCTAATACTTTTAAAATACTTGCCATCATCATTCTAATTTGTGATCTTAAAAAACCATTTGCTTCAAAATAAAACACAGTGTAATTTTTATAAGCATAAACTCTAGTTTTATACATTTTTCTTGTACTTGTTTTATTATCAGAACCTTCTTTTTGAAAGAGTTTAAAATCATGCTCTCCTTCAAATAAAAAAGCAATTTCCTTAGCTAATTTAATATTTATTTTTGGATAAAAATGCACATAAGAGGCTAAAAAAGGATTATATTTTTCATGACTTATAATATAGCGATATGCTCTTTTTTGCACATCAAAACGCACTTGGAAATTTTCTTGCATTCTTTGGATATGCTTTATATGTATAAATGGGTGCGCAAAATGATTGATTTTATTTTTTAAATATACAAAATCTTTAAAATGTTCTCCCGCTTTAACACAAGCAACTGCATTAAATGCATGCACACCTTTATCAGTTCTTGAAGCAAATAAAGGCTTTTCATAAATACCCAAATGCGACAAGACTTGTGCTAAGGTATCTTGGACACTAAGCTTATGTGGCTGGGTAGCTGAACCTTGAAATTTAGAACCATCATAAGAAAAAGTTAATTTTAAAAGCATTAATACTTACTTGCAATTTTCGCTTTAAAATAAAACAAAGAAGTAATTAAAAAGCTTGAAAAAATCACAGCAATAGCTACAAAAGGAGGATTGTAAAAACTAATCAAAAGCGTAAAATAAGCAAAAATAATCACAAAAATTCCAAAATAAGCAAAACCTTTTTCATAACGATAAGTTACTATACCAAAAGAGAGTGCAAAAAGCACACTAGCCAAAGGAAATAAAGCTATAAGAATATAAATAACAAATTCTTTTGCTTTTTCTTTATTACTTGTTACATCAGACCAATACCCATAAAAACTTTGAGTATTTAATTCTTTAGAAGAAAGCTTGCTTTTAATTAATAAATTTTTAAAACTAGAAATATGCCAATCTTCTTCTTTAATCTCATAAGCTTTTCCCTCATCTAGCTTAAAAGTAATAACTCCATCATTGGTTTCTAACTTTCCTTCTTTGGCTAAAATCACTTGTTCTTTATCTTGTAGGTTTTTCTTTGGATGATACATTATGATATTTTTATAAGTTTCATCAGAATTTTTAGCATCAATAAAAACAAGCCATTCTCCATATCTTTGTCCAAATTCCCCTGTTTTTATGCTTACTTTGGCGCTAATTTTTTTATAATCTACAAAATTATCAAAAAGTTCAAAAGATATAGGTATAAAAACCAAAACCACCAAAAGCATAAAAGCACTTACTAAAGCTGCAATTTTTGCAAAAAAACTTGCTATCATGCTTGGAGCTATACTCAAAGCAAACAACACCGTGCTTTCATTTTCTCTAGAAAGCCTATAAAAGGCTAAAGTTAAAGCTATGAAAAAAGATATAGGTAGAGTAAAAATTAATATCTTTGGTAAAAGAAAAATATATAATTTGATTAATTCAAAAAAAGTAATTTCAATATAAGCAGTAATTTTAGCAAGTTGTATAAAAAATATAATCGAAACAATAATAAATAAAGTAAAAAATAAAGACAACATTGTGTTTAAAAACTGATTAAGCAAATACTTATAAACTAGTTTCATAATATACTTTCTACACTTAGATTAATCAAAATTCCGCAAAATAAAAAAGGAATCATAGGCATTTGATAATCTTTCTTGGCTATTTTTATAAACATCAAAAGACTTAAAAAACTTGCAATAAATAAAATCAAAAAGCCTTTTTCATAGTCAAAAATTCCAAAAATCAAAGCTATTATTATAACATCACCTTCCCCTAAACTTTCTAAAATTTCATCTCTTTTTTTAAAATTTTTAATAAAATTAATCACACTTTTTAGTATGAAAATTAACCCCGCCCCAAAACACACTCGAAATAAAAAGCTATCTTGAAAATCCTCTAAATTTAAACCATTTTGTAAAAAATCAAAACAAAAAGCCAAAATAAATAAAATCCAAAGCCAAAGCTCACTCACTGCTTTTAGATAATAATCCATCCAAGAAAGTGCTAAAAATATAGCTAGCATACAAGCAAAAATTAAAATTTGAAAAAGATCTTCAATTAAATAAAAAGCAAAGACAAACAAACACGCGCAAAGAAATTCATTAAAAGGATAAATCAAAGAAATTTTTTCCTTACAAAAAGCACATTTGCCTTTTAAAAATACAAAAGATAACAAAGGAAAAAGATGATAAAATTTCAAAGTTTTAAGACACTTAGAGCATTTTGATCTTGGACTTATTATGCTTTCTTTATTAATCGTTCTTAAAATCAAAACATTGACAAAAGAACCTACACTAAGTCCTAGTAATAAAAAGAAAATTATCATTTACCAAAGGTTCTTTTGCGTTTTTTAAACTCAGTAATAATATTTGCGATTTCTTTTTTAGTAAGTGCAGGAAATAAGGTTTGACTAAAATAAATTTCTGCATAACTTGACTGCCATAATAAAAAATTTGAAATTCTTTTAGCGCTCCCTACCCTTAAAAACAAATCCACATCCTCGCTTAAGTCAAGATTTGCTTGTATATTTGCTTCATTAATTTCAAGATTTTTTTCAATCACCTTTTTAACCGCTCTAACTATTTCATCCTTACCTCCGTAAGAAATAGCTAAATTAACGCATAATTTTGTGTAATTTTTAGTTTGTTCTTGAAAATTTTGTATTTTTTTTAAGGTTAATTCATCTAAAAGATTTAAATTTCCTATGGCTTTAAAACGCACTTCATTGGCTATAAATTTATTCAAAGACTCATCAAGATATTTATTTAATAGCTTAAAAAGAAACTCCACTTCTTCTTTTGGTCTTTGCCAATTTTCTGTACTAAAAGCATAAAGGGTTAGATTTTGAATTTTTTCATCTATGCACACTTCTATGATTTTTTCAACAACTTTAGCACCTTGACTATAGCCAATTTTTTCTAAAAGTCCATTTTTTCTAGCCCATCTTCTATTGCCATCCATTACCACAGCAAGATGTTTTAACTCATTCATTCTATCCCTTTATATCCATCAATCTTTTAAAAACAAACATAGGATTAAGCGTATTAACTACTTCGAATTTAAAATACTCGTTTAAAAAATGTGCTACTTTGGCAAAAGGTGTTTGTATACGTGTGATTTTACCATTATCAATTATAATTTTTAAAGCACCAAAAATTTCAAAATACAAATACACTTCTAAAATATTTCCATTTTTCTTAGCTTCAAACAAAGCCCTATTTCCCTCATAAACAAAAGGTATATGATAAATTCCTTCAAAAAATGCAAAAAACATTTCCTTATAAATTTCAAACTCATATGCGCTTTTGCTTTCCATAAGTCTTTGGATAATGAATTTTTTATACCAAGCTTTTTCATCACCCTCTTGTAAAAGCTTTTCTATAAGTTCAGTTCCCTCTTCAAAAAGTCTAATTTTAGGTTTTTTCAAAAGATTTTTAAAAGAAATCACACCCTTATCTTCATAAACTTCAGCTAAGTACTCCTCCCCTACTTCAAGCTCTATCATACTTTTTGTTTCAAGCTTTTTAGTATTTAAAAGCAATACATAGCGATTATATGCGCGTTTTTCTAAAATTTGCATTCTTACAGGTAAGGTTGAATTGATAATATTCACCAAAGTTTCCTTAATTCTTGCGCTAAAATAAAGCCAAGTTTTTCTTTGCTTTGTTTAGAACTTTGAGAAATGCTATCTTTAGTGATAAAACAAATGCTATTTTCATCACTTCCAAAGTTCATTTGCTCATTTAAGACATTTAAACACACCATATCTAAATTTTTACTAACTAAAGATTTTTTAGCATTTTCTAAAGCATTTTGCTCATCAAATTCCATTTTAAAGCCTATTTTTTTACCTTTAAAATCTAAATTTTTTAAGATATCCTCATTAAGCTTTAATTTTAAATCAAGTCCGTTTAAATGCTCATCTTTCTTAATCTTACCCTTGTAGGCTTTTAGAGTAAAATCACTCACAGCAGCAGCCATAATTAAAGCATCAAAATCTTTGTATTTTTGCAATTTTTCTTTTAGTTCTAAAGAAGATTCAAATTTTTCTAATTTATAAGGTGTTTTAAACTCTACTGAGCTAACTAGCACCACCTTAGCACCTAAAAAATATAAAGCATCAGCAACCGCCTTTGCCATTTTTCCACTTGAAAAATTACTAATACATCTTACATCATCAATTTTTTCTTTAGTTCCACCACCGCTTATAACAAAACTTTTATCTTTAAAAAAATCTTCTTGCATTAAGCTTCTTTTTAAAGTATTTATAATGCTATCAAGCTCAGCTAAAGCTCCCAAACCCTCATCTTTACAAGCTAGGGTTTTAACTATAGGATCAATGATAATATAACCTTGTTCTTTTAAATTTTTTAAAGAATTTTGAGTACTAAAATGTAAATACATGTTTGTATTTGCAGCAGGTGCGATTAAAAATGGTTTATTTTTATCTACTGCTATTAAAGTTTGAATAAATAAATTATCCGCTATACCATAGTTTAGCTTATTAATAGAATTTATACTAGCAGGCGCAAAAAGCACACAATCACAAGTCTTACTAAAGGCTATATGATTATTAGTATTTTGCCAACTTTCATTATCTTCACATAAAATTTCATCCACTAAGGCTTCAAAGCTAAGTTTAGTACCAAATTTCAAAACTCCCTGACTTAACAAAACTTTAACCCTAAAACCTTCTTTTTTTAATAAAGAAATAAGCTCATAAGCTTTATAAAAAGCTATACTTCCACTTACTGCTAGTAAAATTGTTTTCATTTTTTACCTAGTTTTTTATAGTAAAAATCTTCTATAATTTGCGTCTTTGCTCTATTAATATACAAAGAACCTTTTTCTACATCCTTACACACGGTGCTTCCTGCTGCGATGATTACCTCATCTTTTATCTCAACCGGAGCAATAAACTGCGTATCTGAACCCACAAAAACATTTTTACCTATTTTAGTTTTATGTTTTTTAACCCCATCATAATTACAAGTGATAGTACCACAACCTATATTAGTTCCCTCATCTATTTCACAATCCCCTAAATAACTCAAATGCCCTGCTTTAACTCCATTCAATAAAGCATTTTTACATTCTACAAAATTTCCTATATGGGTATTTTTGAGCTGACATTTTGGACGCAAATGCGCTAAAGGCCCTACATCGCTATTTTCTACTATACTATCTTCAATCACACTTGAACTTTTAATGATAGAATTAATGATTTTTGATTTTCCTTCTATACGCACATTTTCATACACTTCACACTCGCCTACAAACTCAACTTCATCTGAAATAAAAGTCGTCGCAGGCATATGAAAAATCACTCCTTGCTTCATCCATTCTTTTTTAATAGCTTCTTGCATAAGATCTTGAGCTAGACAAAGCTCAATTTTATCATTTACCCCCATAAAATCTTGTTCATTTACAAACACTGCATCGATTTCATAGCCCTTTTCTTTTGCTAAATAAACCGCATCGGTTAAATAATACTCTTTAGCTTTATTATCATTTTTTATCAAAGGCAATACTTCTTTTATAATTTGTGCTTTTATAGCATAAACACCGCTATTGCAAATGTTTATAGCAAGTTCTTCTTTGCTTGCATCTTTTGTTTCTACTATTTTTTGAATTTTATTTTCTTTTAATACTATTCTTCCATAACTTTTTGGATCTTTTACTTCAAAAACTGCCACGTTAAAATCACTCTCATTTAAAGCTATTTTTTCTAAATCATCTGCCTTAACCAAAGGCATATCGCCACATAAAATCAATACTTTTTCATGCTTACTCTCATAGCCCCTTAAAGCCCCTGCAGTACCTGGAAAATTTTGCAAGTCTTGTTCCAAAAAACGTGTATTTGGAAAATGCTCTAAAACAACTTGTTCAACCTTTTCTTTTTGATGAGAAAGCACCACACATACATCATCACTAATTTTATATGCTTGTTTTAAAATATGTAAAATCATTGCTTTTGAGCAAATTTTTTGAAGTACTTTTGGATTTTGTGATTTCATACGCGTGCCAAGTCCAGCAGCCAAAATAAGCACAGAAATTTTCATAATTTACCTTTGTTTTAAAAATTATTGCTTATTTTAACAAGCTAAAGTAAAAATTATTATTTTTTATAAAATCATTTTTATTCTTTTAAGAGTAAAATTGTTAAAATAATGCTTTTAATTTCAACCAAGGAAATATTTTGAGGGTTTTACTAGCTTTATTTTTATCAAGCTTGGCTCTTTTAGGCGCTGAAGCAACCATACCAACTGTAAATTTAAGCCTTAGTGCGCCAAATAATCCACAACAACTCGTAACAACCCTAAATATAGTCATAGTTTTAACCATACTAGCTCTTGCGCCTACTATCATTTTTGTAATGACTTCATTCTTAAGACTTGTTGTGGTGTTTTCTTTTTTAAGAACAGCCCTTGGCACTCAAACTATGCCACCAAATACTATTTTAATTACCTTGGCTTTGATTTTAACTTTTTTCATTATGGAGCCTGTGGCTACAAAATCATACAACGAAGGTATAAAACCCTATATCGCTGAACAAATAGGTTATGAAGAAGCTTTTGCTAAAGGTGTTAAGCCTTTCAAAGATTTTATGCTAAAAAACACTAGGGAAAAAGACTTAGCGCTTTTTTATAGGATTAGAAATTTAGAAAATCCAAAAACCATAGATGATGTGCCTTTAACAGTTTTAGTGCCAGCCTTTATGATAAGCGAACTTAAAACTGCTTTTGAAATAGGCTTTTTACTTTTCTTGCCATTTTTGGTTATTGATATGGTAGTAAGCTCAGTATTAATGGCTATGGGTATGATGATGCTACCTCCTGTTATGATTTCTATGCCTTTTAAACTTTTGATATTTGTGCTTGTAGATGGATGGAATTTACTCATACAAAATTTGGTCAAAAGCTTTTTAACTTAGCAGAATAAAATGTATATTTTCTCTTCCTTATTTAGTATATTTTGCTTACTTTTTGGTGGATACTTTGCTAAAAAAATCAAAATTTTAAAACAAAAACAAGCGCGTGCTTTTTTAGATTTTGCTATTATTTTTGCCTTGCCTTGCTTGATTTTTGAGCGTGCTTATCATTTAAATTTTGATTTTTCTTTGATTGCTATTATATTGCTTGGGTTGGGCTGTGCTATTGTTTCAGCATTATGTTGTGTATTTTTAGCTCTTTGTTTTAAATTTAGCAAAAGCACCCTTGTAAGTATTTTTTTACTTTCTAGCTTTGGAAATACTTTATTTGTAGGTATACCTATCATTAGTGGAATTTATCAAAATCCTCATTTTTTAGGCGAGATTATCCTTTATGATGCACTTGCTACTTCTTTACCTGTAGCTTTACTTGCTCCCTTTATCATCTCTTTAGCTAGTGAGCAAAAAGTAAGCTTTTTACAAAATCTTAAAAAAGTTTTTACTTTTCCACCTTTTGTTGCTTTGATTTTAGGACTTTGTTTTAAGTTTACTACACTTCCTGGTTTTATCTTTGAACCTTTGCGTATGCTTGGAGCTAGTGCCACACCTATAGCGCTTTTTGCCATAGGTTTAAATTTAGGCTTTTTAAGTATAAAAACTTCTTATAAAGCAACTATAATAGTCATTTTTGGCAAAATGATACTCACACCTTTAATCTTTTTAGTGTTTTTAAAGCTTTTAAATTTCACATTAAATCCTAGCTCTATCATCGCTTTACTTGAATCAGCTATGCCTACTATGACAATGGTTGCAGCTATGATTATGAAAGCAAAACTTGATACAAATTTAGCAGTTAGTTCTGTGGCTTTTGGTATAGTTTTTGCCTTTATTTCTTTACCTATTTGGGTATATTTTCTAAGCTAAGGATATAAATGGCATTTGCTATATTTGGAAAATATCTTTACGATGATCTTGCTTTCGCTCTTAAAGCCTATACCCAAAAAGAAAGCAAAAAAGCTTTTAAAACCATAGAAAAATATAAAAATCAATATTATTTTTTAGGTTATATCCAATATGAATTTTATAAATATTTAGAAGATAAAAATTATAAAAGCAAAGAGCCTTTTTTATATTTTTTTGCTTTTAAAACAAGAAAAATCTTTACAAGTGAAGAAAAAAATTTAGACTTTTATCCAAGTTTTTCATCCAATTTAAACGAAGAAAAGTATTTTGAAAACTTTGACAAAGTTAAAGATGCTATAGCTAAAGGACAAAGTTATCAGGTTAATCTCACTCAAGAATTACATTTACAATCAAATCTTAATTTATACGAGAGTTTTTTAAGCCTTTATCCTAAGCAAAATACCCCTTATAAAGCTTATATGAAAAATGAATTTTTAGAACTAGCTTCATTTTCACCTGAGCTTTTTTTTAAAATCAAAAATAAAAAAATCATCACAAAACCCATGAAAGGCACAATCAAACGCTCAAATAATCCAAAAGAAGATGAAAATCTAAAAAATTTTTTAAAATGCGATGAAAAAACCATTAGCGAAAATGTAATGATAGTTGATTTATTACGCAATGATATTTCAAAACTCATCAAAAAACATTCTTTAAAATGCGAACTTTTTAAGGTTAAAACCTACCCTACCTTACACCAACTTATTTCAAAAATAAGAGGAAAATTAAAGCAAAAAAATGATTATTTTAAAATTTTCAAAGCCCTTTTTCCATGTGGATCCATCACAGGAGCACCCAAAATAGAAACTATTAAACTCATAGAAAATTTAGAGCAAAGAAAACGCGGGGTTTATTGTGGTGCAATAGGTTTAATCCATAAAAACAAAGCAAAATTTAGCGTAGCCATACGCACTTTAGAGAAAAAAAATAATGATGATTTTTTAAGATATGGTGTGGGAAGTGGGCTTGTGTGGGACTCACAAAAGCAAGATGAATTTGAAGAATTAAAACTAAAAAGCAAAATTTTAGAACCTAACTTTTATTTATTTGAAACAATGTATTATAAAAATCATTCTATTTTATTTTTCAAAGAACATTTACAAAGAATTTTAAACTCAGCTAATTTTTTTGGCTTTGATACCCAAAGATTAATACATGATTTTAAAAATATACTAGAGAGTAAAGATAAAAAATTCCATTTTAAATCTTTACAAAATTTTAATAATTTTGTTTTCAACCATCATCATTTTTTTACAAAAAGTAATTTTACTCAAAAAGGTTCAAAAGCTATTAAGCTAAAACTTTTTAAAAATGGCCTTTATGAGTTTGATTTTAGCAATATACAAGAAAATTCAAGTAAAAAACTACTCATAAGTAAAGACATCGTAAAAGTAAATCTTTTAACACACCATAAAACATCTCTGCGTAGTTTATATGAAGCAAATTCACATCTATGGAAAGAAAATATTTGCTATGATATAGTTTTTTTTGATGAAAAAGGCATACTTTGTGAGGGTTCAAGAACTAATATTATTATAAATTTAAATGATGAGTATTTTACTCCTTATGCTAAAAACTGCCTCAATGGCATTTATAGACAAGCACTCTTAAAACATAAACTCATTAAAGAAAAAGATATCGCTAAAAATGAGCTTTTAAATGCTAAAGAAATTTATGCTATTAATTCTTTAAGAGGCTTAAAAAGGGTGTTTTTGTGAGAGTTTTGATTATAGATAATTATGATTCTTTTACCTACACTATAGCCTTTT
Organism: Campylobacter lari; assembly: GCF_001017575.1. Lineage (NCBI taxonomy): Bacteria > Pseudomonadati > Campylobacterota > Epsilonproteobacteria > Campylobacterales > Campylobacteraceae > Campylobacter > Campylobacter lari. The sequence goes on from NZ_CP011372.1 coordinate 966,452, forward strand.
ATTTAAAAGAATTAAATATTACTTATAAAATCATCAAAAACGATAAATTTAAAAATCCAAAAAAGCTTAAAAAATATAATTTTACACATCTTTTAATCTCCCCTGGACCAAATTCTCCAAAAGAATCAAAGTTAAGCTTAAAAGCTATAAAATATTTTAAAAAAGATAAAAAAATTCTTGGAATTTGTCTAGGACACCAATGCATAGCACATGTTTTTGGTGGTAAAATTTCTAAACTTCCAAACCCAACTCATGGTAAGGTAAAAACTATAAAATTTAAACCAAACCCACTTTTTAAAAATCTTAAGCAAAATTTTAAAATTTGTTTATATCACTCTCTTTATGTTAGCTATATAGGTAAAAAATGTGAAATTTTAGCCCATAGTGAAGATAATATCATCATGACTTTAAAACATAAAAAATACGACATTTATGGAGTTCAATTCCACCCCGAAGCCATACTAAGTCAAAATGGTAAAAAGCTACTTAAAAATTTTCTTACATTATAAGTAGAATTATTAATTATATATTTATGTATATTGGTTATTTAAACTTTTTATAAATAAAATTTTATTATAATTCCAATTTATTTTCATTATTAAAATTTAACATAAGGAGTTTTAATGTCTTATTTTACGGGGGGGGGGGATTGAAAATTCTCAATCAAACAATACCTCTTTAAATTCATCTCATTCAAACAATAACTTTTCTTTTACTAAAAAAACTTTCTTATCTTTAGCAACTATATCTTTTCTAGCTACCTGTGCTAATGCTAGTATAGTTACTATAAGCGATCAAGCCTCTAATGGTTCTATAAAAATAACCAAAGCTAAAGATTCTAAAACACTAAAAGAAAAACAAACAAAAAATTCAAGAGATATTAGTGGTGGTAGCTGTAGTGGTACTACTTGTACTATAAGTGATAGCCAAACAGGTCAAATTAATATAAGTAATGGTGGTGGTACTTTAACTATAACCGATAAGGGTAGTGTTAGTGGTGGTGGACAAGGTATTATGGTTAACAATAAAGTTTCTAATGTAACTATTGTTAACCAAGGTAGTATTAATGGGAAAGTTAGTGGTATTAAAAGTCAAGGCACTATAGATAGTATATTAAATTCTGGAACTATAAGTGGTGGAAGTCACTATGGAGTTTATGTCAATGGTGGCTCTGTAGAAAGTATAGAAAATCAAAAAGATGGTGTAATACAAGGAAATAAATCAGGAATTCATCTTGATAATCAAGCTAAAATTTCTAGTGTGGTTAATAAGGGAACTATAGTTACAACAAGTGCTAGTGGAGTAGGTTTATATGAAGCTGGTGCTGGTATCAATGTTATAACTTGGGGTACTTCTATAAAAACAATTGATAATCAAGGTTTAATATTAACTTCTAATGCAGGTATAGGTGTATTAAGTAGTGCTACAAATGGTGATTCAAACGTTGAAACTTTAAAAAATTCAGGAACTATAGAATATACCGGATCTTTAGATATGATAAATGAAAAGAATGAAGGTTTTGGCCAAGGTGCTGGTATCTATATAAGTAATATGGATGGCATTCCAAAAATCAACACCATTGAGAATAGTGGATTAATTAATACTTACAACGGGATGTATTTTTCCTTAGGCTCTCAAGTGGAAAATATAAATAATCTAGGAACTATCCATGCCATTAAAGATGGTATTGTTCTAGGAAATGATGTAGGCTCTAACGAGAAACGCCAAACCGAAATCAAGCATATTAATAACACAGGCTCTATTATAGCAGGTAGACATGGTATATTTATAGATAAGTCAAGTAATCAAGAAGTCCCTTTCTACATCAACACTATCGAAAACAAAGGCACCATACTAGGACAAAGTGGTGCAGGTATATTTATAAGTGCACCCAAAGAACATATCAAAGACTACGTTAAATTAGATGGCTCAAATTCCCTCATAGCAGGTGGCACCGCAGGTATTCATAATAAAGGAACTATAGGTACTAATAACAATGGAGCTTCTGTAAATAATGGCAATGTAATTGACTTGCAAAACGGTGCTACTATAGCAGCATTATCTCCTAACAAAGATGGCAGTTTCAATTACAATCTAGCAGGCGATGCTATCTTAAATGAAGGAACTATAAAAGGTAATATTAACCTTGATAAAGAAGCTAATATTTATGGTGCTATAAATAATAAAAACACCATTACAGGAAATATCAGTTTAAATAATAATTCTTATGCTAGTTCTATAAAAAATGAAAAAGAAATTCAAGGTTCTATAAATTTAAAAAATGATTCTCACATAGATAGTATTATTAATAGTGGAACCATCTCACAAGGTATAAGTTTAGATAAAAGCACCATAGGTTCTATAGAAAACTCAGGAACTATAGGAAATGGTGGTATTAAGCTATACAATGAAAGTCAAGTAAGTTCTATTACAAACAATGAAGGTGCTAAAGCTGATTTAGACTTAAAAAACAATTCAGTAGTAGATTTAGTAATAAACAATGGACAAATGGAAATTACTAAAGATGATACTAGTCATATAAATGCTTTTGGTAATAATGGTAACTTACAAAGTAAGTTTAAAAACGAAGGTGAAATGAAACTTCTTGAAAACAGCAAAGATGCTATATTAGAACAAGGTTTAGAAAATACTGGTTCTATAGAGATAATTAACAATGCAGGAACCATTACAAGCATCACTAACACTTTTAATAATAAAACTAAAGATACCAAAGAAAATAGCACCATAGGAACTATCATTAATACAGGTATTATAGGAAATGAAGCTACACCTTTAGCTACTCAAGATATAACTTATGGTATTAATAACAGTGGTACTATAGAAAAGCTTATTAATTCTTCAGGTGATTTATCTGATCCTAATGCAGGTAAGAATATCCACATTTATGGTGGTATAAACAATAGTGGCTATATGGATATTTTTAATACAGGTAATATTCATGGTGGTATTACAAATAGTGGTACTTTGATTGTATCAAATGGACACATTCATCCTGCAACTGCAAATGAAGAAGCTACATGGCATGCAGGTTTTATAGGCAAAAACAATAATGGCTACCAATTAGAAAACAATGGTCAAGGTAAAATCAGCATAGATGGTTGGTATTTTAAAGATCTTGAATACACTCAAAGCAATGAACAAAGATTGGAAAATTCTATCATTATAGGTGGAGATAATATAGGTGGTATTAGTGCAGATAAAATCTATGTTAATACAAGCAAATTACAATTAAATACTATTTATGATGCTAATACTTTCTTTGCAGATAAAGATGGTAATATAGCAGGTGATAAAACCAATAATGGTGCAGGTGTAGATGGTAATAATATCTATAGTTTATCAGGTATTTATGACTTTGTAGGTTTGGGTAATGGTAAGTATGTAGCTAATGTTAATTTGTCAGAATTAAGTGGTAAAACCCTAGCTAAGTCTATGGTGTATTCTTCTAGATTAAGAAATATTAATATTTCTAATATATTAAGAGATTTAAACACTAAAAACTTCCAAACAGAATTCTCTCAAACATTAGATATGCAATTATCTAAAGCAGGAGAAGCTTATGGTAATGATGCAGATTTATTAGCTGAATTAGAAGATATCTTTATTCCTAATAAAAATCCAAATGCAAAAAATCATTCTTTCTTACTTCCTTACTATAACCACTCATCTATTAAAATAGGAAGAAGCATAGGTCAACTTGATGTTGATACTGTTGGTATGATAGGTGGATCTTTTAGAGAATTACCAAATGATTATGGTATTATAGGTTTTTATGCAGGTTATGAAGATGCCTCTAAAGAACAAAACACTCAAAGAATTAAATTTGATGATAAAACTTACTATGGTGGTTTAACTTATTATGGAATATTAGCAAGAGATGGTATTAATCAATACTATATTAGTGCTAGTACAAGACTTGATTATACTAAAAGCGATATAGAGAAATCTTACAAAAATATTCCTACTACTATAGATAGCGAGGCTAAAACTTATGGTTATGGAGTAGATGTAAAATTAGGTGCTAATTATTATAATACTTTAGATATAGCTAGAATATCTCCAGAAATAGGTCTTAGTTATTATGGTATGAGTAATAAAAACTTTAGTTTAAGACATATAGATGGTTTAAGAGAGCATTATTTAGCAGAACAGTTTAACTTTATTGATGCAAGTGCAGCTTTAAAATGGTATAAGCCATGGAGTGATAAAATAAGATCTAATGTTACTATAGGAGCTATAGTTAATTTATATGAAGATGCAAAAGGAAATTTAAAACTTGGTCAAAACACTTTAAGTTCGGATATAGAAACTTCTAAGTATTATGGCTTTGGGCAATTAGGTTTTTCTTATGCTATAGCAGATAATGCTGATTTATCATTAAACTATGCAGGTGCATTTACATTTGATAACACTACCTCTCATACTATGTTTTTAAAACTAGGAATGTGGTGGTAAGTTCTTTCACACTAACTAGTAATAGTTAGTGTGAAAAACTATAATAAATACAAATACTTAAAATAATAAAAGTTATATTTATGTAATTTAATGAGTAATAAGGTTATAAGTTAAATCATGAAAACAATCATAAAGCTAATAATAGTAATATTGATAATATTAGTCTTATTAGCTTTGCATATTATTAATAATATAGAATAGCTAATATTATGAACAATAATATAAAGTAGTGTTTAAAAACAAAAAATAACAGACATATAAAAATATAAAATCAAAACAAAAATATAAAAAAGGATAAGATTAAATATATAAATAAATTAAAAATTATAATTCAATTGCCCAGAGTTTGCTTAAAACAAATTATAAAACGACAAAAACAAAATTAAAGAAAAAGCACAATTGATATAGTAAATTAAATTAATGTGTTAATCAATAGATATAAAAATCAAATAAGGTTTTTATAAGTGTATAAACATAAACTCCTTATTAAGCAAACTCTATTGCATTAAGCTTAAAGTAAAAATTTAAGCTTAATGTGGATTAAGTAGATTCTGGGGAGTGGGATTAGTTGGTTTTAAAAACTCTCATATTCTTTAGCTATAAAAACTTCATCATCTTTTACAATTAATGGGCGTTTTATGAGTGTTGGGTTTTGCAAAATCATTGCTTTAATTTCATCTTGGTTTAAATTTTGAAGTTTTTCTTTATTTAAGCCTAATTTTCTAGCACTCATACCCGCTGTATTTACAAGCTCCAAAACATTTCTTTTACTAAGCCAAAAATTTAAAGTTTTTTCATCTAGCTTTTTAATATCTAAAAATTCAAATTCAATTTGCTTAGATTTTAAATAATCCACAGCCTTTTTAACACTATTACAATTTTTAATACCATAAAATTTTAACATTTTCTTGCCTTTTTAACTAAGCCTGCTATGATAAATGCTAATTCTAAAGCTTGATCAGCATTTAATCTTGGATCACATTGTGTTTCATAACGTTTAGAAAGTTCTTCTTGAGTGATATTTAAAGAGCCTCCCACACATTCTGTTACATTTTGCCCTGTCATTTCCAAATGTACCCCACCAGGATATACTCCCTCACTCATAGCTATTTCAAAAAATGCACGCACTTCTTGGATGATTTTATCAAATTCTCTTGTTTTAAAATTACCCGATTTAACTGTGTTTGCATGCATAGGATCTATGCTATAAAGTATATCAAATCCTTCTTGTTTTAACTCTTTAAATAATTTTGGCAAGGCATTTTCTATCTTATCATACCCCATACGGATGATGAAATTTAATCTTCCTGCTTCATTATGCGGATTTAAAATACTTACTAGCTTTTTAATCTCATCTAAATCATAATTAGCACTAAGCTTCACACCAAGTGGATTTTTCACCCCACTTAAAAAATGCACATGTGCTTCATCTGCTTTTCTAGTACGCTCACCTATCCAAAGCATATGAGCTGAACAATCATAAATTTCCCCGCTTAAACTATCTACCCTAGTTAAAGCCTCCTCATAAGGTAAAAGCAAGGCTTCATGAGAAGTATAAAAGGCTGTTTGAGAAAGATTTGGAGTATCGGTAACACCACAAGCTTGCATAAAAGCTAAAGCTTGAGTGATTTTTTCACTAAGTTCATCATATTTTCTCCCAAGCTCTGCTTTTTTTAAAAAACCCAAATTCCACTTATGCACTACTCTTAAATCCGCTAAACCACCTCTTGAAAAAGCTCTTAATAAATTTAAAGTTGTAGCACTTTGATAATACGCTTCTAACATTCTTTTAGGATCAGCTATTCTTGATTTTTCATTAAATTCAAAACCATTGATAATATCCCCACGATAACTTGGAAGCTTTACCCCATCAACTTCTTCAAAATCACTACTTCTTGGCTTTGCAAATTGCCCTGCAACGCGCCCTACTTTAACGATAGGGCAAGATCCTGCAAAAGTAAGCACTATAGCCATTTGAAGCATAACTTTAAACATATCTCTTATATTATCAGCGCCAAAATTTACAAAACTCTCAGCACAATCTCCTCCTTGAAGTAAAAATGCTTGAGAATTTACAACCTTAGCAAGGGATTTTTTTAATTTATCCACCTCGCCTGCAAAAACAAGCGGTGGTAATTTTTCTAATTTTTTAACAACATCTTGCAATTCATTTTCATCAGGATATTGTGGTTGTTGTTGAATTTTATAATTTTTCCAAGAATCTTTAGTCCATTTCATAGCTTAACTTCCTCATTTTAGTAAGCTAAAATTATACAAAATGAGGCTTAAATTAAGATTTTAAAACACTTTCAACGCGTTCAAGACTATCTTGCTTATACAAAGTTAAGCGCACTATAGAATCTTCTAGTGCTAAAAGATTATGAATCTCATGAGCTTTTAAACTTATACTATCTAGTGTTTTAAGTAGAATTTGTTGATTTAAAACTCCAAAATCAATGGAGCCTTTTAACACTTGTATGGTAATATCAAAAGGTGCTTTATGATCTTTCATAAAGCTATCTTTTGACATAGTTATGCAGATTTCTTTAGCATAAGCATTTTCTATTTTCTTAAATATATTTATGCCATTTTGAATTTCTTGTTCCCAAGAAATCACTTCATATATTTGAGTTCTAAATTTCACTTTTATTTTTTAAGTTCTTTAATACGAGCAGCCTTACCTCTTCTATCTCTTAGGTAGAATAATCTAGCACGGCGTACACGACCTCTTCTTAATACTGTAATACTTTCTAAACTTTCGCTATAAATAGGGAAAATTCTTTCAACACCCACATTGTTAGCACCGATTTTACGTACGATGAAAGTTTCATCTACACCATTTCCTCTACGTGCTATACAAATACCTTCAAAGTTTTGAATTCTTGTTTTATCGCCTTCTTTAATGCGAATAGCAAGTCTTAAAGTATCTCCAGCACGAAATTCTGGAACATTTTTACCTTCAATTTGTTTTTGTTCAAATTGCTCAATGTATTTATTTTTCATAACGATATTCCTTAAAATTTGCGTTCATGCTTTTGATACAAATCAGGACGAAAATATTTCGTTTTGCAAGACGCCAAAGTAGTTTTTAAAGCTGTGATTTTAGCGTGATTTCCCTTTAAAAACTCTGAAGGCACATAAAATTTTTTATTTTCCTTTTCAAAAATAAAAGGTTTAGAAAACGATGGGGCTTCTAATAAGTCATTTTCAAAACTTTCTTCACTTAAGCTTTCGCTATTTCCAAGAACATCTTGAATATTTCTGCTAATAGCATCACACATCACCAAAGACGCTAATTCTCCACCTGTAAGTATAAAGTCACCTATAGAAAATACCTCATTAGCAAATTCTTCCACAATACGCTCATCCAAACCCTCATATCTACTACTTACAAAGCAAATGTGATCTTTCTTGCTTAATCTTTTAGCATCAGTTTGTTTAAAAGTCTTAGCGCAAGGCAAAAGAAAAACAAAATGAACATTTTTATCTTGCTTTTTAATATGTCTTAAGCAATCATACAAAGGCTGAGCTTGCAATAAAAGCCCTGCGCCTCCTCCTATTTTATAATCATCTACTTTAAAGTGCTTGTTTGTGGTAAAATTTCTAGGATTAACAAAAGCAAATTCTAATATCCCTTTTTCTTTTGCTCTTGCTAAAATAGAAGTTTGAAAATAAGGCTCAATAAGCTCTGGGAATAAACTTACAAAAGTATATTTCATGAATTTTCTAAAATATCTAAAGCAGATTGTGTGAATATCTTTTTATTTTCTACATCAACTTTTTGAATATATTTATCAACATAGGGAATATAAAAGTTTTTAACCTTTGTTTGTAGTTTTTCATCACATTTTATACAAAATAAAAATCCTGCTCCACTTTCTAAAATGTCTTCAACTACACCTAGTTTTTGCTCATTTTCAATAACATCACATCCAATTATGTCAAAATAAAAATATTCATCTTTTTTCAATTTGCAGGTTTCTTTTGTGGCTTCAATAGTTTGAAAAAGAGTAATATTAGTTAAGGTTTTAGCAGCCTCAACACTCTCAAAGCCTTCAAATAAAACCAAAGATCTAATTTTATCAAAAGCCTTTATGGTGTAAATTTTTTGATTAATATCAAAAAATTTAGCACCTATTTTAAACTGCTCATAAAAATCACTAAGATTATGTAATTTTACATAACCTTTTAAACCAACACTTTTCCCAAGTTTAGCAACTTGGACTAAATCATTCTTCAATGGCTTTTACCGTTATACGATATGAAGTTGCATCTTTAACTTTATAAGCCATAATGACTGTTTTTATTGCGTTGATTAATTTTCCATTTTTTCCGATCAACTTACCAGTATCAGATGGATCGACATAAATGATAATTTCAGCAAAATTGTTTTCTAAATTTTGTCTTTGTATATCAACTTTTTCAGGAAAATCAACAATTAATTTTGCGTATTCTCTTAAAAAATTTTCAACCATTTTTATTTGCTTGTAATAGCTGCTACTCTATCGCTTAATTTAGCACCTACGCTTTTCCAATAAGCTAAACGCTCAGCATCAAATTTTACCACTTCAGGTTCAACCATAGGATTATAATATCCAATGCTTTCTATCCAGCTACCATCACGTCTTTTTCTACTATCAGTTACAACTATACGATAAAATGGTCTTTTTTTACGTCCCATTTTTGTAAGTCTGATTACTGTCATTTTAATACTCCTAAAAAAATTAAAATTTTGTTATAGATATTTTAACTCATATATCCATAAAAAAGCTTTAATTATTGTGGTCTTTTAGCTTGCTGCAACATATTCATAAAGTTTTCCATTCCTTTTTTGTTTGAAAATTTCTTTGCCAACTTAGCTGCATTGCTAAATTGTTTTAAAAAGCGATTTACTTCCATTTGAGACAAACCAGCGCCCTCTGCAATACGACGCTTTCTTGCATTATTTAACAAATCAGGATTTTCTCTTTCTTTTGGTGTCATTGATGAAATCATTGCCTTAATATGAATAATTTCTTTAGAATTATCCAAATCAATATCTTTAATATTTGCTGCCATAGATGATAAACCAGGTATCATACCAATGATTGATTTCATACTACCAAGTTTTTTAACACTTTCCATTTGATTTAAAAAGTCATTAAAATTAAATTCACCTTTTTTAATTTTCTTATTAAGTTTTTTTGCTTCTTTTTCATCAATAATAGCGGCAGTTTTTTCAGCCAAAGTCGCTAAATCACCCTCGCCCATGATACGATTAACAATTCTATCAGGGATAAACACTTCTAAATCAGCTACTTTCTCGCCAACACCTATAAATCTTAAAGGTACACCAATTTGTTTTGCTATACCTAGTGCAACACCGCCTTTAGTATCTGCATCAAATTTACTTAAAATAACCCCTGTAATTTCTAAAGCTTCATTAAAGCTGCTTGCTGTTTTAACACCATCTTGACCACTCATAGCATCAGCTACATAAAACACTTCATTAGGATTTAAAATAGTTTTTACTTCTTTAAGCTCATTCATCAAAGCTGTATCGATCGCTAAACGGCCGGCAGTATCTACAAGCAAAACATCATACATAGAATTTTTTGCTTTTTCTAAAGCTTGTTTAGCTACATTTAAAGGATTGCTTTCATTTTCTATAAAAAACAAATCAAGCTCATTAGCTTGAGTGAGTTGTCTTAACTGCTCTACCGCAGCTAATCTTTGCAAGTCACATGCAGCAATTAGTACTTTTTTATTTCTTAGTTTTAAGTAATTAGCAATTTTTACCGTAGTAGTAGTTTTACCACCACCTTGTAAACCACACATCAAAACAACCGTAGGTGGCTTACTAGCAAATACAAAACCTTGATTTTTACCTTTAACACTAAGAATTTCTTCTAAATTTTTCTTAATTGAATCTAAAAATTGTTTTTGACCTATACCATTAGTTTTTACATCATTTTCTACTAAAGTAAGTAATTCTTTAGTAACTTTATGATGTACATCTGCTTTTAAAAGGGCTTTTTTTAAAGTGTCAAGAGCGTTTTTTAAAGCTTTTTCATCATCAACAAAACGAAGTTTATTAACTGCGGATTTAAACGACTCACTAACTATTTCAAACACTTTATTTTCCCTTTATTAAAATTTTAAAAAGCTAAATTATAAACCCTTTTAGCTTTAAACGCCTTTAAAAATTTAAATTTTTTATTTCAAAACCATATGCATTAAAGCTCTCATCAAGCAAAGCTTTAAATTGATAATCAAAAATATGCGTTTCATAAGAGTGCAAATACATTCTTGATGAATTGATTTTTGCATATTTTTCATCACCTATAATACCATGTTTTATGTGGTTTAAATGTACTCTGATTTGATGTGTTCTACCTGTTTTAATGACTGCTTTTATTAAGGTTTTTTTAGCATTTACCATTAAAGGTATAACCTGAGTATGAGCTTCTAAGCCAAATTTATCGATTTTACTAAAGGCTCCGGATTTATTTTTTATAGTAGTTATTTTTTCACAAATTTCAAGTTCTTCAGCAATCACCCCATCAACAATAGCCAAATAACTTTTATAAACATTTTGCTTTTTATATTCTTGAATACATTTTAGTCTAAATTCCTCATCTTTACTTAAAAGCAAAACCCCGCTTGTTTCTTTATCAAGCCTGTTAATTAATTTAGCATTATAAACACTTTCTAAATTCTCACTAATCTCTCCATAAGGCTTATTTAAAGCTATGATTTTATCATCTTCAAAAAGTATTTTTGCTTTTTTTATTTTTTGTACAACAAATCTTGTTTTAGAACTCATCAAAGCTCTAGCTATAACAACCTTTTTGCCCATAGCAAAAACACAGCCTTTGTCAATCAAATCTTTTGCTGCGTTATTAGAAATTTTTTCTTGCATTGCAAGCAATTTATAAGCTTTTTCTTGCATCTAAACCTTCTTTTATACTTAATATAACTTCACTTAAATCACTTTGTTTTTTAAGTTGTGCTTGTGATAATTTTTGCTTTAAAAAATTATTTATATCTTTTACACTCTCACAAATATACAAATCATCAACTTCTTGATATAAACTTTCTTGATTAAAAAAATATTTCCCTGAGATAATAACATTATTCCATCTAGCTGCTTCTATGGGATTATGCCCACCTATATTATCTACAAAAGAGCCACATAAAAAAACCACATCACTAATCTTATAAAAATTTTCTAGCTCACCCAAAGTATCTAACAATAAACATTTGGCATTAAAAAAATTTGCAAAATCATTTTCACTTAAAGTAAAGTCTGAAAATTTTTGCATATTATAGTGGTTTTTTTGACAAAAATCTTTTAAAATTTTCTCAACCTCACCAAAGCGCTCTGGATGTCTTGGAGCAATAATCAATTTATCATTTTCTTCTAAATTAATTTCATCAAGCAATAATCGTTCTTCATTTTCATGTGTACTAGCAAATATAATAATCCTAGCTTTAGGTTTGGAATAGTTTTTCACTTGCTCTTGTTTTATATTAGCTTTGATATTTTTATATGCTATAATATTTTTAGCACCCAAATACTCTAATCTTTCCTTGTCTTTTTGACTTTGTGCAAATACAACATCAATATATTTAAAAATCAAACGATAAAAAAAACTAAAGCGCCTATAGTTTTTTAAAGATCTATCGCTAATTCTAGCATTTAACAAAATCACTTTTGCATTATAAAATTTAGCCATAAACACAAGCATAAGCCAAAGCTCTGCTTCAAAAATAATCAAAACTTTGCAAGGTCTCATCCAAAAAGGCACAAAAATTTCAAATGGTAAAAAATTTACATTTTTAGAATATCTTAAAGCTTCATTAAATCCAGTTTGCGTGATGGTTGAAATTTTACAAGTTGGAAAAAGTTTTATTAAAGGAATAAGGCTTTTAATCTCACCAAAGGAACAAGCATGAAAATACACATCACCTTGTTTTTGTCTTAAATTTTTGTAAAGAAAAAACCTTGATTTTAATGATATTTTATACTTTTCCTTGCAAAAACTTAAAATCAATAAAAAAGGAGCTGCAATTATATATATAATCACAGCAAAAATATAATAAAAGAAAATCAATTTTGATTTTCTTCTTTTTCTTTGTATAAAATTCTTCCACAATGTGGGCAAGTTACGATTTCATCGCCTTTTAAAACTGCTAAATAAGTTTTATCATAAATTCTCATAAAACAACCATAACAAGCATATTTTTTTACAGGAACTACTGCAGTATTTCCCGCCCATTTTCTAATTTTTTCATAAAAAGTTAAAACTTTTTGGTTTATTTCACCTACTAGTTTTACCTTTTTATCATAAATTTGTAATCTTTCTTTTTCGATATCTACCAAAACAGTTTTAGTTTGAGCATCGATTTGATCCACTTCATTTTCAAGTTCGCTTCTTTTTGCTTGCAATTCTTGTATAAACTTTTCTTTATTTTCTAAAATTTTATCCAATCTTTCAATTTCTTCGTTTGCTGCATCAAGTTGTTCTTTAGCTATATCCTCTTCAATTTTTAAAGCATTTGCTTCTTTTTCAGTTTTTACTGCTGCACTTTTTTTTGCTATTTCTTTTATTTTTACACCAAATTCTGCAATATGATTGTTGTTTTGAATTTTTTGATTTTCTATGTCTTTAATATCTTTCTCAAAACCTGCAATTTCCTCTTCTGTTTTATCAAGCAAATTGCGTTTTTCTTTTAAATCTTTTGTAGCATCTTCTACTTTATTTGCAAAACCATCAAGTTCTTTATCAATTTGCGATAAAGCTATAAGTTGTTCTAAATATTTACTCATTGAAATTTTCCTTAAAAATATTGAAATGGATTTTTTGAAACTGATATTATAACTTCTAAATGAAATTTTTGCAAATCTTTTGCTAAAATTTTACCAAAGCAAGATTCGCTTTCATAGTGTCCTATATCAATCAAACTAAGTTTATTGTGATAACTTTCCAAAGCTTGATGATATTTAAAATCTCCACTTAAAAAGCAATCTGCCTTAACACTAGAAATTAAATCCCCTCCACTGCCTGTGCATATTGCTAAAGTTTTAATTTTCTCATTACCTGCATTTACAACTCTTATACAATCAAGCTTTAAACTTTTTTTTACATGATTAATTAAATCACTAAATTTAAAATCAACATCACAATAAATTAAAAACTCATTTTGTTCTTTAATCTTAAAACCTAAAATTTCACGAGCGAAATAAGCATTTAAATGACTTAAATCAAAATTCGTATGCATAGCAATTAAGGCCATGTTTTTTTGTATCATTTTAGTAAGAATATTTTGCGGATAAAACACCCCACTTAAGTTTTTTAAACCTTTAAAAATCAAAGGATGATGAACTATAAAAAGTGAATTTTCACGTGCATTTTCAATTAAATGTATATCCACATCAAGAGCAAGATAAATTTGATTTACTTCTTGATCTAAAGTTCCAAGTAATAAGCCACTATTATCCCATGAACTTTGCGTGTTAAATGGGCTAATAGTATCCAAATAATCATAAATTTCTTTAATTTTCATCTAAACTTTCTTTATACACCAAGGCACAATTTTTAGATAATTCTCTAATTTTAAGCATAAAGTCTTGTCTTTGAGTTACTGAAATAGCTCCTCTTGCATCAAGCAAATTAAAAGTGTGTGCTGCTAACATACAATAATCATATGCGGGTAATGCAAGCTTTGCTTCTAATGCATTTTTACACTCATTATAAGCATTTTCAAATTGCACATTTAAAGTTTTAACATCACTTACTTCAAAATTATATTTACTAAATTCAAACTCACCTTGCTTATGGACATCTTTATAAGTAATTTTTTCGCCGTTAAATTCATTCCAAACTATATCATACACATTATCTACATCTTGTAAATACATTGCAAGTCTTTCTAAACCATAAGTAATTTCAGCACTTACTAAATCTACGCTTATACCGCCAACTTGTTGAAAATAAGTAAATTGTGTCACTTCCATACCATCAAGCCAAACTTCCCAACCTAAACCCCAAGCACCTAAACTTGGACTTTCCCAGTTATCTTCAACAAAACGAATATCATGTGATTTTAAATCAAATCCTAAATTTTCTAAACTTTTTAAGTATAATTCTTGGATATTGTCAGGACTTGGTTTAATCAAAACTTGAAATTGATAATAAGCACCTAGTCTATTAGGATTTTCACCATATCTTCCATCAGTTGGTCTTCTACTTGGTGCCACATAAGCAGTTGCCCATGGTTTTTTTCCTAAACTTCTTAAAAAAGTTGCCGGGTGAAAAGTCCCTGCACCTGCTGGAAAGTCATAAGGTTGCATAATAGCACAACCTTGCTTTTGCCAAAATTCTTGCAAATTTAATATCATTTGAGAAAAGGTCATTTTTCTTCCTTTATTTCTTCTGGCTTTTCAGGCGAATTTGCATATAATTCTACTGTTTTATTCCACATCATTTTATATTTTCTTTTTAGAAATTCTACTTCATTGCGCGCATATTTAAGTTGCTCGTTAAGATTTTCTATAGTTTTTCTATCCTCATCATAAAGTTCTTGCATAGAATAAAGAGCATCTTTTAAAAATTTATTCTCACCTTTTAAAGCTTCTAAGGTCTCATCCTTAGCATCAAGAACTTTTTCATGCAAATTTAAAATAGTTCCTATGGTTTTTTCTACAAAACTTTCTCCTGCTAAAGTCATAGAGTTTACCATAGCAGGTTGTTTTGAGCTCATAGGTACCACACTAAAAGTTCCTTGATTGGCTTCTATATAAATTTTACCCTCTTCTTCTTTGAAATTTAAAGCACCATTTGCCATCATTCCTTTTACAACATCTTCAGATAAATGCACTAATTGACAAAATTCTTTTAATTCCAAGTAAGTTTGCATATATGCTCCTTAAAGAAAAACTTCAATTGTATTAGAATCTTGGATTAATTTTTCTTGTTGCTTTTGTCTATCTTCTAATAATTTTTGCGCTAAAGATTCATCTTCTATTGCTAAAATTTGCACAGCTAAATAAGCTGCATTAATAGCTCCTGCTTTACCTATAGCTACAGTTGCCACAGGAATTCCACTTGGCATTTGCACAGTAGAAAATAAAGAATCCATGCTTGCTAAATTACTTCCTGGCATAGGTATGCCTAAAACAGGTTTTGTTGTGTGTGCTGCAACAGCTCCTGCTAAATGTGCTGCCATACCTGCTGCGGCGATAAATACTTTAGCACCTTTTTCTTCTGCATTTTTAATATATTCTTGAGTTCTTTGAGGGCTTCTATGAGCTGAAGTGATTAAAATTTCATATTTTACATCAAATTTTTCCAAAATTCCCAAAGCTTCTTTCACTATATCATAATCACTCTTACTTCCCATCAATATAGAAACAAATTTCATTCAACACTCCTTCTTAAAAAGCTAAATTCTGGAAGCTTAAACGGTAAAGTAATTTCGTTTTCATTACCACTATGAATTTCACTAAATTCTTTATTATTTTTGGCTAATAATTGTTTAAAAACTATAAATTTCTTACCATCATTTTCATAAATTAAACCTAGTTTATTTTCTCCTAATTCTATATTAGAATTAACCGGAGCTAAAATTTCATATTCTTTGTTTAACTCTATCTTGCCTTTACATTTAAAAAACTCACCATCTTCACTAATAGCATGTACTTGATGGGTTCCTTCTTCTATGCTTGTATCATGATTAATAGAATCGGTTTTTTCATAAGCTCTTGAAACTAAATATCCATCCGTAAAACCTCTGTGTTTTAAAGTGTGAATTTCTTTTTCATATTTAGCAGCATCAAAAGTATTTTGCAATACATCTTGCACTGCCATTTTATAAGTTCTTGTAGTCAAAGCTACATAATACTCACTTTTTGTTCTTCCTTCTATTTTAAAAGCATGAATACAATTTTCTTGCATAATTTTTTGAATATATGAGCTTAAATTTAAATCTTTAGAATTAAATACATGTGTGCCATTTTCATCTTCTTCTAATCTAAAAAGCGTATTTGTTTCTGGATTTTTCGCATAAAGCTCATAATTAAATCTACAATCATTTGCACAAGAGCCACGATTACTCATACGCCCACTTTGCACTGAACTTATTAAACATCTACCAGAATATGCAAAACACATGGAACCATGCACAAAACTTTCAAGCTCGATATCACAATTATTTTTTAAATCTTTTGCATCTTTTAAACCTAGCTCCCTTGCTATAACAACACGTTTAGCTCCCATATCTTTATAAACTTGAGCGTCTAAATAGTTTAAAATATTAGCTTGAGTAGATACATGAAGATTAATTTCAGGTGCAAGTTCTTTAACTAAACGCATAGCACCCACAGAAGCTACTATAAAAGCATCAGGTTTCATTTCTTTTAACTTCAAAATATGTCTTTTTAAACCCTCAATTTGCGAACTAAAATGAAAACCATTAATGGTTACATAAATTTTTTTTCCTCTTGCATGCGTATAATCAATAGCTTCTTTAAAAGTTTCATAATTAAAATCTCTAGCAGTTCTTGCTCTTAATGAAAAATTACTCACTCCTGCATAAACAGCATCAGCCCCATAAGCTAATGCTATTTTTAATTTTGTGAAATTTCCCGCAGGAGCTACTATTTCAGGAATAATCATTTTTTTCCTAAACTTGCGATTAATGCCTCAATATCATCATTGCTTACAACATCTGTAGTTGTATCACCTTGGATATGCACAGCCGATCCTACGCGTTTTTCATCATCAATTTTACCCTCAAATAAACTACTCATATATCTACTTAAGGCTCTCATAACATTAATAACACGCTCAATTTTTTGACGATGGATATCTTGATATTGCATAGCATCCATTGCCATCATAACCTCATCTTGTCCAGTTTGCAAACAACCTGTAATTTCATCTATAATATTTTTAGCATTGTTATTAGTTTCTATAGCCTCTTTAAAGCTTGCAACATTAGGAAATTTTGCATTTAGTTTTTCAAAAATTTCTATATTTTTATTTAATGCATCACTAATTACACAAAGCTCATTTTCTGAATTTGCAAAAAAATCATTAATAGCTTCTAATTTTTCCATCATTTCAGTAGCTTTGATTTCACTATCTCTTGTAACATCATCAAGTTGATGCACAACTTTATGTTCTTTACTAGGTGGTGGTGGTGGCCAAGCCATATCTGCCCTTGCTTTATAATCACCATTAATCATTTCTTCTACAATTTGCTGATTTTTTGCTTCATCTTCATAATCTGTCTCAGGTTTTGCTTCCACATCTTCCGCAGAGTCAAGATCTAAGTCTTCAGTGCTATTCATTAAAGCATCTAATTCTTCTTGAGTCATTGTCACACCTTTTTTAATAATAAAAACTAATGCGAGATTATATTACAAAAAAATATAAACCAATATTAATTTTATTAATTAATTATATAAATTTATATTTTTTACATTTGACTATAAAAAAAATATTAATTTAAACTTAATTTAAAAAAAATATACTACAATCTTAAAAATAAAAACCTATTTAAAAAGGAGAGAAAATGGGTAAGTTTGTAAATAATATTGATGAATTTTTTAGTTATTGTCAAGAGCATGAAGTAATGTTTGTTGATTTTAGATTTACCGATATGATAGGTACTTGGCACCATATTACTTACAATATAAAAGCAGTTGATGATAAAACTTTCGAAAATGGAATTCCGTTTGATGCAAGTTCTTTGCACGGTTGGCAACCTATAGAAAAATCGGATATGATTTTAAAACCTGATGTAGAAAGTGCGTTTTTAGATCCTTTTACAGCAGATCCTACTATCATAGTAATTTGTGATGTATATGATATTTACAAAGATCAAATGTATGAAAAATGTCCAAGAAGTATTGCCAAAAAGGCAATGCAACACTTAAGTACAAGCAATATCGCTGATACAGCTTATTTTGGTCCTGAAAATGAATTTTTTATTTTTGATAATGTAAAAATAGTTGATTCTTCTCATTGTGCAAAATATGAAGTAGATACTGAAGAAGGTGAATGGAATGATAATAAAGACTTCACAGATAGTTATAATAGCGGACATCGCCCAAGAAACAAAGGCGGATATTTTCCTGTAAGTCCTATTGATTCTAGCGTGGATATTAGAGCTGAAATGGTGCAAGTTTTAGAAAGAGTGGGTTTAAAAACTTTCGTACATCACCATGAAGTAGCACAAGGACAAGCTGAGATTGGTGTAGAATTTGGAAATTTAGTTGAAGCTGCTGATAATGTGCAAATTTACAAATATGTAGTAAAAATGGTAGCACATTTAAATGGAAAAACAGCAACTTTCATGCCAAAACCACTCTATGGAGACAATGGAAGTGGTATGCATGTGCATATGAGTCTTTGGAAAGATGGAGTAAATTTATTCTATGATAAAGAAGGCTATGGAAAATTAAGCGAATGTGCGATTAATTACATCGGTGGAATTTTAGCTAATGCAAGAAGTGTTGCAGCATTTACTAATCCTAGTTCAAATTCTTATAAAAGAATAGTTCCAGGTTTTGAAGCACCTTGTATATTAACTTATTCTTGTCAAAATCGCTCTGCAAGTTGTCGCGTGCCTTATGGTATTAATGAAAAAAGCGCAAGAGTTGAAATAAGATTTCCTGATAGTACTTCTAATCCCTACTTGGCTTTTACAAGCTTGCTTATGGCAGGACTTGATGGCATTAAAAACAAAACCATACCGGTTGGCCCTATGGATGAAAATTTATTTGCACTAACCCTAGATGAAATTAGAGAAAAAGGTATAGAACAATTACCTCATACTTTAAGAGGATCTTTAGAAGCACTCATTAGAAAAAATGCTTTCTTAAAACCTGTTATGAGTGATGTGTTTATTGATGATTATCAACATATGAAATTTGAAACCCAAGTATGGCCTGTAGAAGCTAGACCAACTGCATATGAATTTAAAACTTGTTATTCTTGCTGATTTTTGATGCCTTTTTGGCATCAAAAATTTAAAATACTATTGTTTTATTTTCGTGTATAAAAATCCTATCATCAAACACTAAATCCAAAGCCTTAGAAAAAACATTTTTTTCCACATTGCGTCCTGCTTGTTGCATAGCCTGCCAAGAATATTCATGAGTAACCGGTATAACATCTTGGGTAATGATTGGTCCCTCATCTAAGTTATTATTTACAAAATGTGCTGTTGCACCTATAATCTTCACTCCTCTTTCATAAGCTTGCTTATAAGGATTAGCTCCTATAAATGCAGGTAAAAAAGAATGATGGATATTAATAATTTTTCCTTCAAAATGCTCCACAAAAGATGGAGATAATATTCTCATATATTTTGCTAAAACAATATAATCAAATTCATATTGTTTTAAACACTCTAGTAATTTTTCTTCATGCTCCTGTCTGCTTAAATCCTGTGCCAAAATAGTATGAAAAGGTATGTTAAATTTATCCACTAAAGGTTTTAATACCTCATAATTTGCAATAACTGCTTTAATATTTGCATTAAATTCGCCACTAAATTGACGGATAAGCAACTCACCTAAACAATGAGTTTCTTTAGTAGCTAAAACAATAATATCTTTTTTTCTCTTTGGTGTAATTTCAATTTGTGCATTATCAGGAAGCATAGCTTCTAGTGTTCCTTTAAAAGCTTTTATATCAAGCTCACCTTCTAAATGTGCTCTAAAGAAAAAACGATCTTCTCCAACAAATTCATCATTTTTTATAATATTAATTCTATATTTAAAAATAACATCTGAAATTCTATAAATCAATCCTTTTTCATCACTACTTGAAATTTTTAAAATATATTCATTCATTTTTGCTCCTTTATATAGTTTTTTAATTCTTGTAATCTTCTTTTTTCAAGCTCAATCCCAAGTTCTTTCCCACTAAATCCTTCCTTTAGTAAATCATTTGCACTAACTTTACTTTCAAAAGTATGATGATATAAATTTAATTTCTTTGCCTGTACCATACGCTCATCATCCCAAAGCCCAAGCCATTTACAAAGTGGAATTTTTAAAGCAATTTTAGCTAAATTAAAATCATCAATTTTACCTAAAATAAATTCTTGTTCACATTTTTTTAATAGTTCTTTTTTTAATTTTGTTTTTTTAAAAAATTCCTCTTTATTTATATGAAAAAAATTCAAATACAAATACAAAAACAAAGCCTCATCGCAAATTATTTTTTGACTTTGCTCTAAAAGTCTTTCAAATTCTTTATTACAGCTTTGATGAAAAAATATTTTTTCTTCTAAATTTAAAATTTTGAAATACTCATAAGCTTTATTTAGTCTTGAAGTTTTAAAAATTTTATAAAGTTCATTATTAATACGCTCTTTGGATAAATCACTTATATCCATAGTTTGCATTAATTTTAAACTTTCTTTTGCAATTGTTAAATCAAACCTGCATGCAAAAGAAATTCCACGAAGCACTCTTAAACTATCTTCAATAAAACTTTTATCATCAATATGTCTTATAGTCTTTTCTTGTAAATCTTGCAAACCATTAAAAAAATCTAAAAATTCAAAATCAAAAATATTTACCATCAATGCATTAATGGTAAAATCCCTTCTTTTAGCTCCTTCTTGCTCATCATTACAAACTTTAACTTCAAAACCTCTATGGCCTGTAGAAATTTTATTTTCATAACGTGCTAGAGCTAAATCAAATTTTTTGTATTTATATACAAAAAAACTTTTTCCTACTCCATTTGCACCAAGTTTTTGCATAAGCTCATCAAAAAGCTTAGGCTCAATATCATAAATTTCTATATCATAATCATCACTAGATAAATCTAAAAAAGAATTCCTTACACAACCACCTACTAAATAAGCTCTTTGCGTGTAAGGTTTAAGTGCGTTTTTAATCCTTAAAAAATCTTGGTCATTTTTTAAGTCTATCTTCAATCTTTGCAAGCAAAAACTCTAAAAAAGTAATGGTCATATCTAATCTTTTTTCTATATGCTCATCTTTAGTATTTTTTAATCCTTCGAATAAAACCAAGATACGCTCTCTAAGATTTTTTAAGAAAAATTCTTCATTGTTTATAATACTTTCTTCTTTTTCTTCTAAAGCTTCAACCTTAATAGCGACATTTTGCTTCTCATCTTTTACTTTTACTTCTAAATCATCTAATTCCTGGATTAGCTCTTGCGTAACCTTGCTAATTTCTTCTTTGATTTTTTTCTCTTGAGTATTAACACTTTTTTCTTGAGTAATTTCTTCTACCATAGGAGCAAATTCATCATTTTTACTTTTTTTGTTATCTAATTCTGAATTAACTTCACTTATGGCCATTTTTGCTAAATCTTCTATATTCATAGTTTTATCAACCACCTTTTAAATTCATTAATTTCTTCTTCACTTTTCATATTGACAAAAAAATCAAGCATATCATAATTTAAATCTTCATGATTAGAACGCAAACCACTTAAACGCCTTATAGCATCAATGGCATTTTTATTTTGCGGATCTTGTTTTAATATATTTTTATAAATCTCCAAAGCTTCATCTTTTAAACCTTGTGCTTCATAAATAGAAGCTTCTGTTACTGTATATCGCATTATCAACTCACAAAAAAAATAAAGTGCCAAAATTCTAACAAAAAAGACTTTAATTTATTTTAATTTTTACTTAATCACAGGAGCTTTATATGCTAAAAATACAAAAATATTAAGTGTTATAGCTACTGTAATAAGCATGATAAAGCCTAAAGTAAAATTTCCAAAGCTATCATGAAGCATACCTATAATCCAAGGTGCTTGAGCTGCTATTAAATACCCTATGCCTTGTGACATAGCAGAAAGTTTGGCTGCTATAAAAGAATTTGAACTTTTTATAGCAATAAACAATAATGAAATTGTAAAAACCCCACTAGATGCAAAACCTAAAAAAATAGCTGCTAATAATAACACTAATTTTACATCACAGAAAAACACCAAGATAAAACTTAAAACATACAAAAATCCCAACAGCACAATAACAAAACTCTTAGCATGAGTTCTAAGTTTACTTAAAACAATAGGCAATAAAAACGCCACAGGCATGCCTATGATTTGAGAAAGTAATAAAACATTAGAACCAAAATCAATTCCAAAACCTTTTTCACTTATCATCACACTAAGCCAAGCAAAAAGACTATAAGATAAGAAACTTTGTAGTCCCATTACAATAGTAACTTTCCAAGCTGTTAAATTCAAAAAAAGATTTATTTTATTGATGTTTTTCCTTTTAGGACGCAATAATCTTTTATTTTTCAAATGTGGAAAATAAAAAATCAAAGCAATCAAAGCTAAAACAACCCAAAAAAACATAGCTTGAGGTACTTCAAAAATTTTAAGCAAGGGAAGTGATAAAGCTACTCCAGCAATTGAAGATAAACCTATAATTGATCCGTATAAACCCATTATTTTATAAGCATTTTTTGCAAATTTTTCTTTTACAAAAGAAGGCAATAAAACATTAGCTATTGCAATGCCTGCTCCAATTAAAAAAACCCCAGAAAATAAACCTATATTACCTCCATAACTTCTAATAAGCTCTCCAAAAACAATTAAACACAAAGCAAAAAACAAAGCCTTAATTTGTGAAAAATATGCTACAAAAAAAGATATAAGACCAAAAGCTATCAAAGGTAAGGTTGTTAGCATACCTGCTAAAGCGGAATTGATATTGTAATATTCTTGGATATATTCTATCATAGGACCTATAGAGGTTATAGGTGCTCTTAAATTTAAAGCAAGGGTAATTACAACTAAAATATTAATCCAAAAGAATTTTTTATATGAAATTTGCGTATGCATGATTATTTTTGATTTAATATATTTTCAAGATATTTTTGTTTATCTTGCTTAATATTTTTTTGTTCTATTTGCTTTTGTTGTTTTACTACTTCATTTTCTTTAGAAAAATAAAAATGATCAATGATAAAAATAGAAGATATGATTACTATTAAAGGTATTAAAAAAACCATAATCAATACTTTCTAAAGACATTACCATAATATTCTATATTATCTTTTTTTAAATTCTCATCAAAAGTATTTGCCTCAAAATTTGCTTTTAAAATTTTCTCTCTTTCTTCGTCTAAATCCTGATAAGAAAAAACCATATTAATACTCACCACCCCATCAAGTTGTTCTAATTGTTTATATGCTTTTAACTCATCATCTAAATTTTCACTTTCTATTACCACTATAATTTTTTCATCCTGAGCTAATTCCACACTACAGCAAGGCGTTTGTTGAATTTGCTTTTTAAGTTTTTCTAATTTTTCTTCTTTAGTTAAAATCAACACACTAGAAAGATTCATCTATACTCCAAAATATAATTTTGTTTTCATAACCTGCGCTAATAAACTCATGCTCGTTTAAAAATATAAGATATTCTAGCAAAAAATCTTTATTTTGGAATTTTTTTATCGTTTTTAAATTTTTAGTATCTATAAGTTCTATGATATTTTTTTCATTATCTCCAAAAACTGCTATTGAGCCATCTTTATTTAAAGCACAAGTATAAATCAAAAAATCTCTTTCTATATTTTTTTCTTGGTCATTTTGCACTATACCTAATTTTCTATCAGTGCTACAGCTTGCGATAGCTGTGTTTTTAAAATCAAGTTGATAGATATTATCCTTATGAATACTCTTATAGCTTTTTATTTTTTGCCATTTTTTCACATCAAAAAGTATTATTTCGCCACTTTCAAAACCTGCCACTAATTGAGTTTTTGCTTCATTTAAAACCACATCACTTAAGCTTGAACTAGAAAAAGTAAAATTTTTTACAACACTTTTTGTTTTTAGATCAAAAAGCTCTATATTAGAACCTAGCAAGGCCAATAAAATAGTATTATCATCTAAAAACAAAGCCTTTTTTACCCCATCATTAGCTAAATCATAGCTTAAAAGTTGTTTATTTTTATAAACATGTAATTTTTTACTTCCAAAATCACCTTCACTTAAAATCAAAATAGCCCCATTTAAGTAATCAATACTATAAATTCTAGGGCTAAGATTTTCTTCGTAAAAATTTTTAATCTTATCAAGTTGAGTAATTTTATGCATTTTTTTATCTTTAATGAAATATTGGTTTATTTCTCCATTATCAAGTCCTATAAGCAAACTATTATCAGTAAGCTTTAAAGCATTTAAATTTGAATCAAGTTTAAGCTCATAGCTAAATACATAAATACTCACTAACAAGATTAAAAATATTTTTTTCATAATTTTATTTTACACCTTCATTTAAAACATCTAAGAAATTAGATTTTCTCTTTGATTCCTCGCTTTTAAATTTAGCTTCAAAGCTATTTCCCACTAAAGGTTTAGCATCACTTTGTGGTACATGACATTGCGTACAATTAAATCTTGCATCACTTACCATATCTTTAGTAGATTTATTTTTTCTTAAATCAAAATAATGGCTACTTGGAAGTGCTGTCGCAGCTAAGTCTTTTGCTACTGCTTTATCATGGCAACTTAAGCAAATATTATTATCTTTAGTAATTGGAAGCATATCCTCTAAAGTATGTGGAATCAATGGCGGAGCGTTTTCAAATGACCTCTCAATCAAAACAGATTCACCAGCTAAAGCTTGAGAGTATTTAGCATCCAACAACTCTACATTTTCACTTTCTAAACTTGTTTTTCTTAAACCTATATCTTTTGAATCAACACTTTTAACAGCAAGCCCACAAGCACTTATTAAAACAGCTGCTGCTAAGGATAAAAAGATTTTATTTTTCATTTTCTCTCCTTAAATTTATTATACTAAAACCT
The DNA here is from genome assembly GCF_001017575.1 of Campylobacter lari. Taxonomy (NCBI): domain Bacteria; kingdom Pseudomonadati; phylum Campylobacterota; class Epsilonproteobacteria; order Campylobacterales; family Campylobacteraceae; genus Campylobacter; species Campylobacter lari. Next base: position 991,744 of record NZ_CP011372.1, read on the forward strand.
AAAGCATCATCACCGCAAACATCAATACATTTCCCACATCTAATACATTCACCTGATTTTACATCTTGATTTTTTTTACCTATCATCCAAAGTACTTGCTTTTCAGGACATACTCCAAGACATTTATAACACTTAGTGCATTTTTGCAAGTTGTATCTTACTTTTAGCAATGAAAAATGCGAACTTAAAGCCCAAAAAGCCCCTAAAGGACAAAAATGCGAACAAGTAAATCTTGGACTAAAAAATGTATCTGTACAAAAAATAATCAAAGCTACAAAAAGCCAAGAAACACCGCCGAAAATAATCCCTCTTTGGATTATTCCTATATAAGAAAATTCCTCAAAAACAGGAAAAGAAAAAAGAAAAGAAAAGATCAAAACAAAAGCCAAAACATAATAACGCAAATTTTTATTTACATTAAAAACTCTTGCTTGATTAAAGCCTAATTTATTTCTAATAAAATAGGCAAAATCAGTAATGATATTTACAGGACAAACCCAAGCACAAAAAGCTCTTCCAGCAAAAATAGCATAAAATAAAAACACTATCAAAGCACCACTTAAAGCCATTAAATCTACTTGCAAACTTGCTAAAGCAAGTTGAATAAATGCAAAAGGATCGCTTAGTGGCACCGAAGAAAATAAAACCGAAGAGCTTAAATTTCCTTTTAATATAAAATTAAATACACCAAAAGAAAAAAAAGTTAAAATAGACAATTGCACTATTCTTCTTAAAATAAGATACTTCATAGCAATTCTCCATCATTAAGATAATCTTTAGCCTTATTTTTATTGAAATTTTTATCTGTGTTTACATCTTGTAAACGTTTTTCATCTTTTTCATCCCAACCTTTGATGTAATTATCCCCAGCTTTTCCTAAAACAAATTCTCTAGGTAAAACTTTAATGGCTGCTTTTTGTGTTATACAAGCTTTTTCACAAATACCACATCCAACACACACTTCATGATCTACCACAGGTAGTAAAAATGCATGCTTTGCTGTTCTTTCATTGCGTTTTGTTTCAAGTTTTAATGCTTTATCCATTAGAGGACAAGCTCTATAACAAGCATCACATTGAATTCCCCAATAAGCAACACAACTTGCACTATCAATTATAGCTATACCCATTTTTGTTTTATAAATTCCATCTTTTTGCTCTAGATATTTATGATCTAGAGCATTTGCAGGACAATCTCTTATACAAGGTATATCCTCACATAATCTGCAAGGATTTTCTCTTGCTACAAAAAAAGGTGTGCCGTTTTTAGCACTATTTTCTAAATTTGCTAGTTTTAAAACATCATAAGGACAAGCTTTTACGCAAAGTCCGCATCGTATGCATTTTGATAAAAATTCTTTTTCATCATCTGCTCCAGGAGGTCTTAAAAAATACTCCTGATTTGAGCTAAATGCTAAACTTGCTAAAAATGCACTTCCGCTTCCTATACATAAAAGCTTGAAAGCAAAGGCTAAAAATTCTCTTCTATTTTTCATTTTTATGCTTTAGTAATTTTTACGGCACATTTTTTGAAATCTGTTTGATTAGATAATGGACAAGTTGCATCTAGTGTAACTTTATTTATATATACATTTTCATCAAACCAAGGCACATACACAAGCCCTTTAGAAGGTTTATTTCTACCGCGAAAATCTACTCTAGCTTTTACTTTACCACGGCGTGATTCTACCCATACGATGTCGCCTTGATTAATTTTCATGGCCTTAGCATCATCTTCATTCATATAACAAAGTGCTTCAGGTACCGCACGGAAAAGCTCAGGAACTCTCATAGTCATAGTTCCACTATGCCAATGCTCTAAAACCCTACCAGTACATAACCAGAATGGATATTCTTTACTTGGTCTTTCAGGTGCTTTCATAAATGGTCTAAAGAAAATTTTTACTTTGTTTTTTAAACTGTATTTTTCTTTAGTTTGTGGAGCTAGTAAATCTCCTTTTGGTAATTCTTTAGCAAAATCACCATAAAACGCAAAGTCTGAATTTGGAGCAGCTTTTTTAGCATAATAATCAAATTTAGTATTAAATCTCCATTGAGTTTCTTTACCATTTACTACAGGCCATCTTAAGCCCCTTACTTTATGATAAGTATCAAAATCAGCTAAATCATGTCCATGACCTAAACCAAATTTGCGGTATTCTTCCCATAGATATTTTTGTACAAAAAATCCATATCCATTAAATTCTTTACCATCACTACCTATAACTTTTCTCTCATCACCAAATACTTCAGAATTATCAAATCCTTTTGCAATATTATCTTTAGCTTTGAAGGATTTTGCTTCTTTATTGGCAAATAATACATCATATAAAGTATCATCTTCACTATAACCCATAGCCTTAGCTTCTTCTAAAACACTTGGCAAGGTAAGTTTATCATTTACCTTAGTTTCACCCCAAACTTCTTTTAATTTAAAGCGTTTTGCAAATTCCATGATTTGCCAAGTATCACTCATAGCTTCACCTACAGGTAATACTTGTTGTTTCCAGTGTTGAGTTCTTCTTTCAGCATTACCATAAGCACCCCATTTTTCATAAATCATAGCACTTGGTAAAATTAAATCTGCCACCTTAGCACTAATTCCTGGGTAACAATCACTCACAACAATAAAATTATCCATTTCTCTAGCTGCTGCTATCCAGTGATTTGCATTAGCGGTGTTTTGCCAAGGATTATTTACTTGCACCCAAGCAAATTTGATATTTCCATCTTCTAAATCTCTCATGATTTTTAAATATGGAGCACCTGGTTTAGGGTTGATTGTTTTTGCAGGAACTTTCCAAATTTTTTCACTAATTTCTCTGTGTTTAGGATTTGCAACCACCATATCAGCAGGTAAACGATGTGAAAAAGTCCCTACTTCTCTTGCGGTTCCACAAGCACTTGGTTGCCCTGTCAATGAAAACGCACCGCTTCCTGGTTTTGCTTGTTTGCCAAGTAAAAAATGCACCATATAAGCTTGCTCATTTACCCAAGTACCTCTTGTGTGTTGATTAAAGCCCATAGTCCAAAAACTTACAACTTTTCTATTTTTTTCTATATATAAATTTGCTAATTCTTGAAGTTTTTTCTTAAATTCTTCTATGCTTTCATCTTCATTGCCTTTAGCAACTTTAGCAACATAATCAAGCGTATAAGGCTCTAAAGCTTTTTTGAAATCTTCAAATGAAATTTCCCAATGCGCATCAGGAGTATTTTGGTGTTTCATTTCAAATTTATCGCCTGCTTTTACCCCCAAATAAGCCAAAGATACTGCTTCTTCTTCATCTACAATAATAGCATTTTGTTTTGCTACAGTATCTTTTTCACTTGCTTTAAATTTAGGATGGTTTGGATTATTTCTCATTCCATAACCAATATCAGCATAACCTGTTGTAAAAATACAATGTTTTTCAATAAATTCTTTATCCATAGCTTCAGGATGATTATAAACAATCTCTCTAGCGATATAATTCCAAATAGCTAAATCAGTATTTGGCTTGAAAATGATTTCAGTATCTGCTATATGAGAAGTTCTATTAGAAAAAGTAGATAAATTTACGATTTTAACTTTATCTAAATTGCTTAATTTTCTATCACTTACCCTTGACCATAAAATCGGATGCATTTCTGCCATATTTGCACCCCAAGTAATAATAGTATCAGTAAGTTCTATATCATCATAACAACCAGAAGGCTCATCAACCCCAAAAGTTTGCATAAAACCAACAACTGCACTAGCCATACAATGACGTGCATTTGGGTCTATATTATTTGATCTAAAACCAGCTTTTACTAATTTTGCAGCAGCATATCCTTCTTGTATAGTATATTGACCACTTGCAAAAATTCCAATTCCCTCAGCACCTTTTTCTTTATAGGCTTTTTTGAATTGTTTTTCCATTTCATCAAAAGCTCTTTGCCAAGAAACTTGTTGGAATTTTCCTTTTTTATCAAACTCACCTTTTACATTTACACGAAGTAAAGGTGTTACTAAGCGATCTTCTCCATACATAATTTTTGCATTAAAATAACCTTTAATACAATTTAACCCACGATTTACTGGAGCTGCTGGGTCTCCTTTTACAGCAACAATTTTACCATCTAAACTTGCAACTAAAATTCCACAGCCTGTACCACAAAATCTACAAACAGCTTTATCCCAACGCCATTTATTCTCAGTATTTGCAAGCACACTACTTGGAACACTAAGACCTGCAACACCACAAGCACTAGCAATAGCGGTATTTTTAATGAAGTCCCTTCTGTTCATTATATCCCTCGTTATTGTTTATTTATGTATATAAAGAATACATGAATATAATATTACTATGATTAGTTTAAATTTACATTATAATAAAGAATATTTTATAAGTATTTATAAATAGGAGTTTTTTAGTATTTTTTTAATATTTTTTGCATATTATAAAACGCTAGTTAATTCTAGCGTTTTAATTGATTTACTATACCAAGCATATCATCACTTGTAGTGATTGCTTTTGAGCCTGCCTCATAAGCTCTTTGCCCTGTGATAAGGTCAGTCATTTCTTCTACAAGCTGAACATTACTAAGCTCTACAAAGCCATGTTTGATAACAGAAAATCCATTCTCTCCTGCTATACCTGCAATAGGCGCTCCACTTGCATCAGTTTCTACTAAAAGATTATCTCCCAAAGCATGCAAGCCCGCTGGATTAATAAAATTTACAAGTTCAATTTGACCTATTTGAGTTTCAGCTGTATTTCCTGGCTGCATTACTGAAACCGTTCCATCACTTGCTACGTTAATAGCTGTAGCATCCTCAGGTATAGTCATTTCCGGCAAAAGTCTATAACCATCTGAATTTACTATATTTCCTTCAGCATCTTTGGTAAATTGACCATTTCTAGTATAAGCTATAGTTCCATCAGGCATTTGAATTTGGAAAAATCCATTATTACCTGCAATTGCCATATCAAGACCTGAAGTTGATGTTTGTTTTAAACTACCTTCGCTAAAAATTTTACTCACAGCTGTCACTCTTGAGCCAAGACCCACTTCTATACCACTTGGGTGTTTTGTGGTACTTGAGGTTGAAGTACCTGCATATTTCATCGTTTGATACATCAAATCTGCAAATTCTGCACGCGATTTTTTATAACCTACTGTATTAACATTTGAAATATTATTTGATGTTACATCAATTTGTGTTTGTTGTGATACCATCCCTGATGCTGCTGTATATAATGATCTTAACATTTTACCTATCCTTAGTTTTATTTAGTACTTGCTAATTTATTAATAGCTTCTTGATTTAAATCATCCATATGAGATGTCATAACTTTTTGATACATCTCAACCATCCTATTTGCTTCGATTAATCCTACCATTTCTGTAACTGGATTAACATTAGATCCTTGAGTAAAACCCTGCTTTATGGCATTTGAATTTGGCAAATCTCTGATTTTGTTTAAATTATCGATTTTATACATATTATCGCCATCTTTTTGCAAATCTCTTAAATCATCAACTTGCGCTACGAATAATCTTGCTATATCTTGATTAGACGCACTGATGATTCCATTTTTATCCACATTAATAAAAGAAGTAGAATCTCCTATGCGTATGCCATCATTTTCAGGATTATTAAAATAATCACTGCTTAAAACTCTATATCCTTGACGATTTACCAAATATCCCTCATCATCAAGCTGGAAATTTCCATCTTGACTTAATCTTACCTCGCCATTGTTTGTTTTAATTAAATAAAAAGTATCCTCACGAGTAAGAGCTAAATCCAAAGGATTATGCGTCATTTTCATAGAACCTATGCTAAAATTTGTATAGACATGATTAACTTGTGGAACTCTATCTATAGTTGTATTTACAAATCTTGCAGCATCTCTTGTGTGATTTTGTATAGGTAACTCATCTTGAGTTTCTTTAAAAATCCTTTTAAAATCTGCAATAACAACATTATCTCTTTTATAGCCACTTGTATTTACATTTGCTAGGTTATTAGTTACAACATCTAAGCGATTAAACTGCGTAACCATAGCACCGGTGGCTTGATAATACCCATTTTGCATTGTTTTTCCTAACTAAAATCTTAATTTTTCACTAACAAAGCAAAAGTTGTTCCAAAATGTTTTTATTTGTTTTTAATTAATTTTTAGGCATAATATTTAGTTTTACACTCATTACTTAAATACAAGGGGTATCCATGGCTAATGAAACCAATGTTTTAGAAGAACTTTTCAAAGAAAATTCTAAAGATTATATCACATATGAAAAACTTGTCAAGTATTTTGCAAAGCTTCCAAATGCAACAAGTGCAAAAAAAATCCGTGATTTAATGGATAAATACAAAGTAGAATTAATCTCTTCAGCCGAAATTGCTAAAAAAAGAAATTTAGAAGAAGCAAAAAAACTACAAGAAGAAAAACAAAAATTACAAGATACAAGTTTGGAAAATGAATTTGATTTAGCCAATGAAAATGATTTATTAGAATGGAGCAGATCAGACTCGCCCGTGAGAATGTATTTAAGAGAAATGGGACAAATTGCTCTTTTAAACAAAGACGAGGAAGTTGAAATTTCTAAAAAAATTGAACTAGGCGAAGACATTATCATTGATGCTTTTTGTTCGGTGCCTTATTTGATTGATTTTATACTTGATTACAAAGAACCTTTGATTAATAGAGAAAGAAGAGTAAAAGAGCTTTTTAAAAGCTTTGAAGATGATGATAAAAGTGATGATGATAAAAGTGATGATGAAATAGATTCTGAAGAAGAAAATGAAAATGAGGAAAATGAAAACTCAAGTGAAAAAAAACCTAAAAAAGTAAGTAAAAAAGAAGACGAAAGAACCTTAAAAGTTATAGAAAGTTTTAAAGCTTTAGAAAAAGCAAAAAAAGAATGGTTGAAAACCATATCTACTATTAATGCAGAAAAAAACGATGATGAATTGTTAGATAAACTCATAATTGCTTTTAAGAAAAATATACTAAAAGAAAAACTAATGGATCTAGGTCCAACTTCAAAACTTATCTCTGAAATCGTAAAATCCATGGAAACAGCTTTAAAAAGCGATGAGGAATTTGACAAAGAATTAAAACGCTTAGAATATCGCCTGCCAATGTTTTCAGAAGAATTAAAACAAAGACATCAAGATATCTTAAAAGATATTACCAAACTTAGCAAAGAAGAAATCGCTGAACGCGCACTAGAAACTACCATGGTAAGCACTTATATGGAGATTAAAAAACTCATTCAAACTAAAGAAGCTAGCCAAAATTCTTTTGATTTAGAAAAAGATCAACTAAAAGAAATTCTAGAGCAAATAAAACGCGGTAAAAAAATCTCAGATGAAGCTAAAACCAGAATGGCAAAATCAAATTTACGCTTGGTTGTAAGTATTGCTAAAAGATATACTAACCGTGGATTGCCATTTTTAGATTTGATCCAAGAGGGCAATATAGGATTAATGAAAGCGGTAGATAAATTTGAATACAAACGCGGTTATAAGTTTTCAACCTATGCAACTTGGTGGATTAGACAAGCTATTTCAAGAGCAATTGCTGATCAAGCAAGAACGATTAGAATTCCTATTCATATGATAGAAACTATTAATCAAATCAATAAAATCATTCGTGAATACTTACAAAAAGAAGGCAAAGAGCCTGATGTAAGCATTATTGCCAAAGAAGTAGGACTTAGTGTAGATAAAGTAAAACAAGTGATTAAAATCACTAAAGAACCAATTTCCCTAGAAGCACCTATTAGCAATGAAGATGATGGTAAATTTGGAGATTTTGTAGAAGATAGAACTTCAATTTCTCCTATGGATCATATCTTAAAAGATGATTTAAAAGAACAAATTGATGAAGTTTTAGATCAGCTTAATGATAGAGAAAAAGCTGTTATTAGAATGCGTTTTGGTTTAATGGATGATGAAAGCGATAGAACCTTAGAAGAAATCGGCAAAGAATTAAATGTTACAAGAGAAAGAGTAAGACAAATAGAAAGCTCAGCTATAAAAAAACTCAAACATCCAAAAGTTGGTAGAAAACTTAAAAATTACATAGAAGGTTGGAAATAATCCTTGCTAAAAAAGCAAGGATTAGCTATCTCTAAAAAGCTTCGTTGCTAAATGCGCTGCTCTACTATGATCAGTATCTTTTTTCAAGGTATTGAAAATTCTACTAATATATTCTTCTAAAATTTGTTGAGAATTATTAACTTTTTCTGCTTCATTTAAAGCAACCTTGCGATATCTTCCTTCGCTATCTAACTCATAAGCCAAATCATTATCGCTTAATTGTAGTTTTAAAATTTGAGCTAACTTTGCACGCGAATGCTCATCAAAAATAGGAGTCATTAATTCTAGTCTTCTTTCTAAATTTCTTGGCATCCAATCAGCACTTGAAATAAAATAATTTGGCTCAGTGTGTTTAAAATATAAAATTCTAGCATGTTCTAAATATTTTCCCACTATACTTCTAACCTTTATATTTTCACTATACCCTTTTACCCCAGGTCTTAAACAACAAATTCCACGCACAATAAGATCTATTTTAACACCTTTATTTGAAGCATCATATAAAGCTTTAATCACATCACCATCTACCAAAGCATTCATTTTAGCTATGATTACTCCATCTTTTCCATGATTTGCTTCAGTAGCTATCATATCTAAAATTCTTTCTTTGATTTGCTTTGGACTCATTGATAAAGTCTTTAAGCGACGGCTTTTGCTATATCCTGAAAGTATATGAAAAAAAGTTGTGGTATCTTGAGAGTATTCTTCTTTAGAAGTAAAATAACTCACATCAGTATAAATTTTAGCCGAACTTGCATTATAATTACCTGTACTTAAATGATTATAAATTTTTAATTTTTCTCCTTCTTTTCTAATCACTTGAGCCACTTTTGCATGTACTTTAAAACCTGTAATTCCATATATCACATGAGCTCCTGCATTTTCTAATGATTTTGCCCAATGTAAGTTATTTTCCTCATCAAAACGTGCTTTTAATTCTACCATTACAGTCACTTGCTTGCCATCGCTTGCTGCATCAATTAAAGCTTGGACTATGTTTGAATTTTTTTCCACCCTATAAAGAGTCATTCTTATAGAAACAACCTTAGGATCCTTACTTGCTTCTTTGATAAATTGATACACAGGCTCAAAACTTTCATAAGGCTGTATAGCCAATATATCTTGTTTATCAATTGCGCTAAAAATAGACACATTATCTCCAAAAGGCGGTAAAATCTTTGGTGTATATACAGGGCTTAGTAAGTGTGTAAATTCTTTATTAGAAATGATTTGCCACAATGATGGTAAATTTAAAAGTATGCTGTATTCGTAAATGTCTTTATGAAAAATATTCATATGAGAGCTTAAAAATTCGATCAACTGCTCATCTGCGCCTTTTTCTATTTGTAAGCGTATAAAAGCACCTTTTCTACGAAGCTTTAAACCCTGCTCCAAAATCAACATAAAATCATCAGCCTCTTCTTCTTCTATTTCCATATCTGCATTTCTAGTTACCCTAAAAGCAGCAGAAGATAAAAGCTTATAGCCAGGAAAAATATGCTCTGTATGATGACGTACTATACTTTCTATAGGCACATAAATATTCGAACTTACTTGATAAAATCTTGGTAAAACCCTAGGTATGCGTATCATACCAAATTTTAAAAGCTCAGGATGCATAGGATCACAAAGCTTTACCGCCAAAGAAAACGAAAGATTATTTAAATGTGGAAAAGGATGGGTTGCATCAACCGCAATAGGCACTATCACAGGAAAAATATTAGAAAAAAAATGCTCATTACATTGCTGCTTTAAGTCCTCATCAAGTTCTTCATAAGAACGAATAAATAAATTTTCTTTTTCTAAATCTTGAGTTATTTTAGTAAAATACTGCTCTACTACATATTTTTCTTCATGCAAATAATTTCTAATGGCTTTAAGTTGCGCAAGTGGGGTCATTTCATCATTACTTGCTGTGCTTATCCCTGCTACAAAAAGCTGTTTTAATCCAGCCACTCTTATCATATAAAACTCATCTAAATTTGTACAATATATAGCAATAAATTTAAGTTTTTCGAGCAAAGGAAGATCTTTGGAACATTGATCTAAAACACGGGAGTTAAATGCAAGCCAAGAAAGTTCTCTATTAATATACATTGATGGTTGAATTTGCATAATACACCTACCTTATTTTCTAGTATTTAATATTTTAGTATTTCTTTTATTAAAATTTATTTTATTTTTATAATAGTAAATAAAATTATATAAAAAAATAATACTTTTTTTCTCTTATTAAAAAAATAATAAATGGTTAATAAACTTATATTTACTTTTTAGGTTTTATAGCGTAATATAATTGCACTTAAGTTCTTGTAACTTAAACTTCATTCAAAGGAGAGACTTTGAAAAAAGCAAACTCAAAACTTTTTGCTGTTTTCCTCTTCTTACTTGTAATTTTAGCAGGTGTGGGAATGTATACTTTCCATAATGCTAAAGGCACTTCTTATTTTAGTGATGCCAGTGAAAGCTGTAATAATTGTCACATTATGAACGAAGTTTATAATGATTATTTAAAAGCTTCACACTCTAAAGAAGTTGATGGTAAACCAAGAGCAACCTGTAATGATTGCCATTTACCACATAGCTTTTTTGAAAAATGGATTGCTAAAGCTCAAAGTGGCTTAGGACATGCTTATGCATTTACTTTCAAACTTGATTCTTTGCCTACGCATTTGAGTGCAAATGCAAAAAGTAAAGAAATAGTCCAAAATAACTGTATAGAATGTCACAAAGAAATTGCGAGTAACACTATCAACCCTACTCTAGATCCACATAAAGATAATGCTTTAAGTTGTGTGTCTTGTCACCAAGGTGTTGGCCATAAGAGAGGATTTTAAATGAAAGGAGTATTTAATGAATAACAAAGGCATTTTATATAGTGCTATTAGTGCTACTATAGTAGCTATTGCGGGCGTATTGTGGTTAAATCAAGATATCACAGCCAAAACAAACGATTCAGTAGGTGGAATCATCTCTCAAGAAATTGTAAAACTTGGCGATGAAAACCCTACTTTTGACTACTGGGGAAAGAATTTTCCTGATTATTTAGATATGCACACAACAGTGGAAAAACAAGCACCTAATGCAACAGAATTTGGTGGAAATTTAGCTTATTCAAAACTAATTCGCTATCCACAATTAACTGTTCTTTGGGCTGGCTATCCATTCAGTATTGATGCCAATGAAGAAAGAGGTCACTTTTGGGTTCAAGTAGATCAAATGGATACAGCTAGAAACAATAAAGATTTCTTAAACGCACACGGTTTTGCAGGATTTGGTGGCCAACCAACAGCTTGTATGAATTGTCATAGCGGATGGACCCCTTGGCTTTTAAACAACACTGCAAAAGGTGATTGGGTAGCATTTAACTCTGCAAAATATTGGACTATGATTAAAACAGTTCCTGCAGTAAATGGAGCTAAAGAAAACTCACCTGAGCACAGTGGACCTCATGGTGGAAAAAGAATGGGTGTAACATGTGCAGACTGTCATAATCCAACAGATATGAGTTTAAGACTTACAAGACCAGCTTTAATCAAAGCATTAATTTCAAGAGGCTATGAAGCAGATGAAAAACAAGGCATTAAAGCTTCAAGAAGCGAAATGAGAACTTTAGTATGCTCTCAATGTCACGTTGAATACTACTTCAAACCAACAGGTACCAAAGTAAAAACTATCGGAGAAAGCATAGCTAATGATAGCTCTAAAAAATGGTGGAATGGTACTCAAAAAACTTATGATGAGTTTGATTCTTGGAGAGATGGAAATAAACCAATTGAAATCGAAGTTGATGGTATAGAACTAGCATTTCCTTGGAGTGAGTGGAAAAAAGGTGAGCCATTTAGAATAGAAATGTTTGATGATTATTATGAAAAAAATAGAGAAAATTTCCCAAGTGATTGGGTTCATAAAATCACTAAAGCACCTATGTTAAAAATTCAACACCCAGAAAGCGAACTTTATAGTGGTGGAGTACATGCTGCAAATGGTGTAAGTTGTGCAGATTGTCATATGCCTTATATTAGAAAAGGTGCAAAAAAAGTTACTAACCACAACATCACATCACCTTTAGTTGATATTAACTCAGCTTGTAAAACTTGCCATACTCAAAGCGAAGGCTATTTAGCTAAACAAGTAAAAGATATTCAAAATTCAGTAGCTCATGATTTAAGAACAGCTGAATATTCTTTAGTAAGCTTAATTAAAGATGTAGAAACTATTCGCGCAGAGCTTGGAAAAATGCCTAAATTCCAAACTGATGGCAAAGCAGATGATGCTAAAATTTCAGCTGAATTAAAAGAAGTATTAGAACTACATAGAAAATCTCAAGTAAGAGCAGACTTTGTAGGTGCTGAAAACTCAACAGGTTTCCATAATCCTAGAGAAGCTTCAAGAATGCTTTTACAATCAGTTGATATGTCAAGACAAGGACAAACTAAACTAGTAGAAATTGCAGCCAAAAATGGTATTAAAGATTTCAAAACTTCAAATTTAGGTTTTGAAGATATTCAAAAATTAAATCCAGGTGAAATTCACTATAAAGTAGATCTAAATGGCAACAAAGCAGGCGATCGCTACTATAAACATCAAGAAGTAAATGGTAATCCACCAGCAAAACTTCTTGAAGATGATAAAAATCTAAAACCTTATAATTATAAAGTAATAGATTAATCAAAATAAACCCTCATAATCGAGGGTTTATTCTTTTATCAAACTTACATCTTCGCCTTTTAAAATTTTATTCATAGTATTCATAGCACACATTTTTCCACACATTGAGCAAGAATTAAGTTCTTCAGGTTTTCTTTCATTAAACATTTTCTTAGCCTTTTCTCCATCGATTGCTAATTTAAACATTTTTTCCCAATCAATATCTTGTCTAGCTTTACTCATTGCATCATCTATTTTTCTTTCTTTGGGAAGTTTAGCTATATCTCCTGCATGAGCTGCTATTTTAGTCGCTACTATACCATCTCTTACATCTTCTAAATTTGGAAGTCGTAAATGTTCAGCAGGGGTTACATAGCAAAGTATATCAGCACCAGCTGCTGCTGCAACTGCTCCACCGATTGCTCCACTTATATGATCATATCCTGCGCCTATATCAGCAACTAATGGTCCTAAAACATAAAAAGGTGCCCCGTTGCAAATTCTTTTTTCAAGTTGCATATTAGCTTCTATTTCATTAATAGCCATATGACCGGGTCCTTCTATCATCACTTGCACATCTTGAGCCCATGCTCTTTTTGTTAACAATGAAAGTTCTATAAGTTCAGTAATTTGAGCTGCATCGCTTGCATCATGGGTACAACCAGGTCTTAATGCATCACCCAAAGAAAGTGTCACATCAAATTCCTTGCATATAGCGAGTAAATCATCATAATATTCATAGAATGGATTTTCAGCATCATTCATTTGCATCCAAGCATAAAGAACTGAACCTCCTCTTGAAACTATATTAGTAATCCTATCGCACTCTTTAAAAACCCTAGCAGCACGAGAATTTATCCCTGCATGAATTGTCATAAAATCCACTCCACTTTTAGCATGATGATACACTACATCTAAAAAATCTTTTGCTTTAATATCTTTTAGATCTTTCTCTAAAAACCCAACCGCATCATAAACAGGCACCGTACCTATCATAGCTTTTGAAGTAGCAATTAACTCATCTCTAAAACGACTGGTTTTACCATAATTACTAAGATCCATAATAGCTTCTATATTAAATTTATGAGCCAACTCTACCTTTTTCATTTCTTCACTATAATCTACACAATCATTTGAAACACCTAAATTTACATTTACTTTTGTTTTAAGTCCATAGCCAATACCATTTGGATCTAATGTTTTATGGTTGATATTTGCAGGAATGATGATTTTTCCACATGCTATATTTTCAAGCAAAAAATCTTCACCTACTTGTTCTTTTTGTGCAACAATTTGCATTTGTTTTGTGAAAATTCCTTCTTTTGCATAAGACATTTGAGTTTTCATTTGAATTTATCCTTAAAATAAAATTTGGATAAATGAAGGGTATGTGAGTAGTTGATAAATTATCCCAACGCTAGCATTACCTAGTTCTGGTGCGGTCTAAGCTTTTAGCTTACTCTCAGCCTGTATCACAAGCTCCCGTCATTTATGCAAATGCAGTATAACGATAAATCTAAAACAAAGTTTATTTTTTAGATTGATTTTTAGCTTGCTTGCTAAAATGTAACAATTCTTCGGTAGTTTTTATATAAAAAGGAATTTTTTTAAGACAGTATTTTAAAATTTCACTTGCAGCTAAAGCATCACTTAAGGCTCTATGATGCTTGCTTTCAATACACAAAAACTCTTTTAGAGCATCAAGGCCGTACTTGGGACTTTCAATGCATTTTTTAGCTAAATCAATTGTACATAATCTTCTATTTAAAAGCACTCCAAAATCATTTTCATACATAGCTTTAGATATAAAATGATAATCAAAACGCACATTATGTGCTACAAAAATGCTATCTTTTAAAAACAATTTAAAATCATTTAACACAGTTTTTAAAGAAGGTGCATTTTCTACCATATCCAAACTAATCCCTGTTAATTCTGTAATATTTTCAGGTATGCTTTCTACTTTTATAAAACTCTCGAATCTATCAATTTCTTTACAGTTTTGAATTTTCACTGCACCTATTTCTAAAATTTGACCACTTTTTATCCCACCGGTGCTTTCAATATCTACAACACAAAAAATCTCATCTTTTATTTTTGTATTTTTGCTTTTCAAACACAAACAATTTTGTGCATTAAGCTCGACTCCTAGTCCTAAAAGCTCAAAAGTATATAAATCAAAATCATAATGATTTAGTTCTTCTATTTTTGCAAGCTCTTTTAAAACCCAAGGAAAAGGTTTGTTTTCTTTACTTAGCTTGATGATTAAATCATCGATTTGTTGTTGGCTCAAAATTCAAACTTTAAAGAATTGATTGCTGTTTTTTTATCTTGCGAGGAAAAGATATAACTACCTGCGACTAAAATATCAGCTCCTGCTTCATCCAAATCAGGCGCATTTAAGCCATTTACCCCACCATCTACTTCTATAAAAACTTTAAGATTTTTTCTATCTATCATTTCTCTTAACTGTCGAATTTTATCATACACTAACGGCAAAAAGTTTTGCCCACCAAAGCCTGGATTAACACTCATTAAAAGCACCATATCTACAAATTCTAAAATATGCTCTATACTTGAAACTGGGGTATGTGGATTTAAAACAATGGCAGGATGAATGCCATTTTTTCTTATATACTCACACACTCTAATAGGATGATTTTCAGCTTCTAAGTGAAAGCTGATAAATTTTGGCTTTATTGGGATAAATAAATCTACAAAACTGCTAACATTATGTACCATTAAATGCACATCTAAAGGCACTGAAGTAATTTTTGAAATATTTTCAACCACACAAGGACCAAAAGTAAGATTTGGTACAAAATGCCCATCCATCACATCAATATGCAATAAATCAGCCCCTGCTTGAGACACTTCTTTAATTTCATTTTCTAAATTTAAAAAATTTGCAGACAATAAACTTGGTGCTACATACATTTCATATCTCCAATAAAAGTAAAAAATAATTTTATCATACTTATTATCAAATTTTCTTTATGTATTTTTGGTAATATTTGAATTTTTTAAGCTTGTTTTAGATACAATGCTAAAAATTATTTTTATTTCATAAGGAAAATTTATGTCAAGAATTTGCCAAATTACAGGAAAAGGACCTATGGTAGGTAACAATGTTAGCCATGCTAACAATAAAACTAAAAGACGCTTTTTGCCAAATTTAAGAACAGTTCGTATCACTTTAGAAGATGGAACTACTAGAAAAGTTAGAGTAGCTGCTTCAACTTTAAGAACACTTAAAAAACAAAGCGGTAAATAATCCTTAATATAAACGAGGAATTGTTATGTCTTTTTTGAAAAAGCTACAAAAATTCCTCAATTGGTCCCCATCCCCAAAACCTTCGATTAATCTTAACGATGAGCTTTATGAACAGCTTAAATTTTTAAGAATTCCTCTTATTGCTGTTGTAATGATGACATTAATTGGAGCTTTTGGTTATATGCTCACAAGTAATTACAACCTTAACGATGCTATTTATCAAGCTGGCATGACTTTTACCACTTTAGGTTATACTGAAGTTAATCCCATACCAACAGCAGGTAGAATTTTTACCGTTGTATATGTATTGTTGACTTTTACAATATTTACTTTTTGCATGGGTTTGGTAATAGAAATAGTAAAAAAAGGTGTTTTGTCTAAGATTATCAAGGAAAGAAGAATGCTTCATAAAGTTGCAAGATTAAAAAATCATTTTGTAATATGTTATCATAATGATTTTACCATTGAATTAGCACAGCAATTTAGAGAAAATCACATTCCTTTTGTTGTAGTTGATGAAGTTGAAAATTTTAGTGAGATTGCTGAAAAATATAACTATCCTTATTATATAGAAAGCGCGCCTCATACTAATACAGCCTTTTTAAAAACCAATCTTTCTAGTGCAAAAGGCGTAATAACCCTTAGTAATAACATAGCAGATAATATTGCTATCATCGCTTCAGTAAGATTATTTGAAAAAGAATTACAAAGAATTAATCCTTATTTTATATTAGCTAGCTCAAGCAATGAAGATGAGACAGAAAAACTGAAAAAACTTGGAGCTAATTCCATAGTTTCTGCCACAAAATTAGTCGCACAAAGACTTAGCGCAATGTCGGCAAGACCAGATATGGAAAATTTATTAGAAAATTATCTTTACAAAAAAAATAGCCCTATTGATTTAGAAGAAATAAAAATACCTGATGAATCATGGGTAAGATTTAAAAGATTAAAAGAAATACACTTAAGAGATATGGCAAATGTGAGTATAGTAGGAATTATAGAAAATAAAAAATTCACTCCCATGCCAAGAGGCGATACTCTAATAAGCACAGGGGCAAAATTACTACTTGTTGGTACAGCTGATAGTATAAAAATAGCTAAAAAAATCATCAAAAATAAACAAAAACCTGATGAGTTAAAATATATTTAACTTATTTTAAGCTATAATCAAACACCAATTTAAAAAAGGAGGCTAACATGCTACACGAATTTAGAGATCTAATTACTGAATTAAAAGGTAAGGATTTACATTTTGATAAGCTTTTTGAAGAACACAATGAGCTTGACCATAAAATCAAAGACGCAGAAGAAGGCAGAATTCATCTAGATAGCTTAGAAATAGCTAATCTAAAAAAAGAAAAATTGAGACTAAAGGATGAGTTAAACACTTATTTATCAAATTATAAAAAATAATTCTCTGTAAAATTTATATTCAAGGATAAAACATGTTTGGAAAAAAAACCAGCCAAAAGCAGGAAGTTGAAGACTTACAAAATAAAATCAGGGAATTAGAAGAAGAAAATAAAAAACTTCTTTTAGAAAAACAAGAATTAATTGAGAATTGTGAAAAACAACTTCAAGCTAACTGTGGAAAAACTGAACTTGAAATCCATCTTATAGAAATGCTACTAGTTGGTGTTTTGAAAGGTATTGCAAATGTACAAAGCGATATGCAAGAAAATGTCAATAAAGCAGAGATGATTTCCCAGTATTCTGATTCTTCTTTAGAGGATATGCAAGAGTTAAATTCTATTACTCATTCTATTATATCTTCACTTCAAAGTATCATCGAGTCAGCTAATCGCTCAAGAGATACAGCAGGTAACCTACATCGCAGTGTTGACGAAATAACCAATGTTATAAACTTAATTAAAGATGTATCTGATCAAACTAATCTTTTGGCATTAAATGCTGCTATTGAAGCTGCTAGAGCAGGTGAACATGGTAGAGGATTTGCTGTTGTTGCAGATGAAGTTAGAAAGCTTGCCGAAAAAACACAAAAAGCAACTTCTGAGGTAGAATTAAACATAAATCTACTCAAGCAAAATGCTGATGAAATGTATGGACAAAGCGAGCAAGTAGAAAAAGTATCATTGGAATCTAATGAACATATAGTTCAATTTTCTAGTAAATTTACTCAGCTTATTTCAAATGCAAACTCAACTAGCTCACATGCTAAACGTATCGCTTCTGAAATTTTTGTTTCTTTAGCTAAGTTAGATCACGTCGCTTTTAAACTTAATGGCTACAATGAAATAATCCATGCTTCAGGTAAAACACTATCTGATCATTTAAGTTGTAGACTCGCAAAATGGATCGCTGGGGTTGGCAAAGAGAGATTTTCTAGTGGAAGAGCTTTTGGTAAGCTTAATTTGCCACATCAAAAAGTTCATGAAAATATAAACCATGCTATCAGCTTAGCTCACGATGAGGACGCAAATAATAAATTGGTACAAAATCAAATTTTAGACAAATGCTCTAATGCTGAAAAAGCCTCTGATGATTTATTTGAAATATTCAAAGAAATGCTTAATGAGAAAGACCCAAATATTGAAAATAAAGAAGAAAAATAAAAGGTAAGATTAATTCTTACCTTTAAACCACAAATACGCATATTCAAGTAAAGGGGTTTTGATAGGATTTTCTTTAGAAAATTGCTCAAAGTCTTTTCTTTTTATCCACACTGCTTGAATATCTTCTCCATCAATTCCACCACCGTGGCCAATTTTATCACCTTCGCTAATTTCAGCATAGAATAAAAACTGTCTGCTAACACCTGAGCCAAAACCTGTATAAAATTCCCCTATTTTTTCTATATATTTAGGAGCATAACCTAATTCCTCTATACATTCTTCTTTAGCTATTTCCTCCAAACTCAATTTTTTATCAACAAGTCCTGAACAAAGCTCTATACTAAAGCCCATCTTTTCTAATTTTAAATTATTACGTTTTTGATAATCCCATAAGGGAATTCTAAATTGCTTTACAAAAACAAAAGAATCTTTTTGAGTATGATACAAAAAAACAGAAACACTATCTAATGCTTCTATAAAATCCCAAGTATATTTTTTATTATCTTTGCCTATATAAGTGTATCTTTTAGGTTTAATGTATTTTGAGTTAGAAAATTGCTCTTCTTGTAAGTTTTTCATGTAAAATCCTTGTAATTTTACATCTATTATAACAAAAATAAAAATCGGTGTAGAAAAATAAAAAAAGAATGAGTTGCTTTATATAAAAAGCAACTCAAAAGCAGCAAAAAGATGGTATTACATCATACCACCCATGCCTCCCATACCACCCATGCCACTCATATCAGGCATAGCAGGTTTGTCTTCTTTGATTTCGCTAATTGTAGCTTCAGTTGTTAAAAGCATACTAGCTACTGAAACTGCATTAAGTAAAGCCACTCTTTCTACTTTAACAGGATCAATAATACCGCTTTCAAGCATATTTACATATTCACCTTTTGCAGCGTCAAAACCAGTATTTTCTTCTTTACTATTTTCTACTGTATTTACAACTACACCAGCATCAAATCCAGCATTTTCAGCAATTTGTCTTAAAGGTGCTCTTAAAGCTCTTTCTACAATAGCTGCACCAATAGCCTCATCGCCTTCTAAATTCAAGTTAATTTTTGATTTTGCTTTGATTAATGCAGCGCCACCACCTATTACTATACCTTCTTCAACAGCAGCTTTTGTAGCGCTTAATGCATCATCAACTCTATCTTTTTTCTCTTTCATTTCAGTTTCTGTAGCCGCACCAACTTTAATCACTGCAACCCCACCACTTAATTTAGCTAATCTTTCTTGTAATTTTTCTCTATCATAATCTGAGCTTGTTTCAGCAATTTGAGCTTTGATTTGGTTGATTCTTGCATCAATATTTGCTTTTTCACCTGCTCCATTTACAATAGTTGTATTATCTTTATCAATGATCACGCTTGAAGCTTGACCTAAATCTTGGATACTAGCACTTTCTAAAGTTCTTCCAAGCTCTTCAGAAATCACTTCACCACCTGTTAAAATAGCAATATCTTCAAGCATAGCTTTTCTTCTATCGCCAAAACCAGGAGCTTTAACTGCTGAAATATTTAAAACACCTCTTAATTTATTTACAACTAAAGTTGCTAAAGCTTCACCTTCAATGTCTTCAGCTATAATTAAAAGTGGTTTTCCTGTTTTTTGAATTTGTTCTAAAATTGGTAATAAATCTTTTAAGTTGGCAATTTTTTTATCAAATAACAAAATAAATGGATTTTGTAATTCAGCTGTCATTTTTTCAGTATTTGTAATGAAATATGGGCTTAAATATCCTCTATCAAATTGCATACCTTCAACTACATTTAATTCATCATTGATTGATTTTGCTTCTTCAACAGTGATAACACCATCTTTTCCAACTTTTTCCATAGCATCAGCGATTAAATTTCCGATTTTCTCATCTGAATTTGCAGAAATTGTCGCAACTTGAGCGATTTCTTTTTTATCTTTAACCTCACGAGAAAGTTTTTTAAGTTCAGCTACTATAGCTTCGCAAGCTTTATCCATACCTCTTTTAACTTCAATAGGATTCGCACCTGCTGTGATGTTTCTTAAACCTTCTTTAAAAATAGCATGCGCTAAAACTGTTGCTGTTGTTGTTCCATCGCCTGCTTGATCAGCTGTTTTACTAGCTACTTCTCTAACTAAAGAAGCACCCATATTTTCTAAAGAATCTTTTAATTCCACTTCTTTAGCCACACTCACACCATCTTTTGTGATAGTTGGAGCGCCAAAACTTTTTTGGATTAATACATTACGACCGCGTGGCCCCATAGTAACTTTTACTGCATCATTAAGTTTTTTAACACCTTCATAAAGTTTATTTCTTGCTTCGTCTGAAAAAAATATTTCTTTTGCCATTTTTTATCCTTTTTATTTAATAATCCCTAAAACATCTTCAATATTAAGAACTAAATACTCTTCATTATCAAGTTTTATTTCAGTTCCGCCATATTTTGCAAACATTACTTTATCATTTACCTTAACATCTTCTATTTCTTTGCTTACTGCAACAACTTCACCATTTAATGGTTTTTCTTTAGCATTATCTGGTATAATAATCCCAGAAGCAGTAGTTTTCATTTCTTCTAAGCGTTTTACTAAAATACGCTTTCCTAGAGGTTGAAAATTCATTTTTTATCCTTTCTAAAATGTGCCATTTTAGCACTCTTTGTTTTTGAGTGATAGAATTATACATTAAAGAAAGTTAATTGTCAATAAATTAAGTAAAATATATCATATAAGTTTAGTCTATTACACTAAATTTATATGATATATCATTATAAAGGTTTCTTATGAAAAAAATTCTTTACATTCTTTTAGGTATAGTATGTGTAGTATTGCTAACCATATATACATTATTATTTACAAGTATGGGTAATGCTTTTTTAAAGCCAAGAATCGAAACGATTATTGCTCAAAAAAGCGGTATGATTGTTAAATTTGAAAATTTTAAAATTAGTTTTTCACAACTTGACATTAAAGCAAATATTGATGAAAAATTTTTTGCTAATATAGAAGGTGGTATATCACCTTTAAGACTAGGATTTGATTTAAATTATCTTTTAGGACTTAAACAAAATTATATTCAAGAACTTGGTTTAAAAAGCGATAAAGATTTTACATTTAAGGGTAATGTTGTAGGTAAAAGTAGTGATTTTTCAGTAAAAGGCAGTGGATTTTTATTTGATTCTAATCTTAGCTTAGATGCAAAAATCGTTGATTTTTCTCCTATAAATCTTGAATTTATTGGCAAAAATATAGATTTAGCCCAAATTTTAGATTTTGCCAATCTACCAAGATATGCTCAAGGAAAAATTAGTATTATAAGTGATATACAAGCTAAAGATTTAAAACCAAATGGCAATACTTTGATTAATTTTTACACAAGTTCTATCAATAATACTCTCATTGAAAAAGATTTTAATCTAAGCTTACCAAAACAAAGCTATATAAAAGGTGAAATAAGATCTTTGATCCAAAACAATGAAGTTATATCTAAAAGTGAAATTTTAAGCAATTTTTTTAAACTTTATACACAAAAAAGTATTTATGATATAGTAAAACAAAGCTTAACTAGTGATTTTGACATCAAAATAGATGATTTTAATCAATTTTCATCTTTAGCTAAAATGAAACTCCAAGGTAAAAGTCAAATTCAAGGTAATTTGCTTTTTGCAAACAATCAATTACAAAAATTAGATGCTAACTTGCTGGGATTTGGTGGTAACTTAAAAGCTATTTTAGAAAATAATAATCTTAACATCAACACAACCAATATAGAAGTAGCAGAGCTTTTAAAGACTATCTCTATGCCTGCTTTTATTAATTCTAAATTAATTTTAGATTTAAAAGCGCAAGGACTTGATTTTAAAAATTTCAATCTAAATACTAGGCTAAACAATGCAAATATAAATGTTGTAGAATTTAAAAAACTAAGCAATCTTGATTTTCCAAAAACAACTTTTAATCTACAAGCTAAAGCAAATGCGAAAAATTCTTTGATTGATTATGAAGCTTTGCTTGATTCAAACATAGCAAAAATACCTCAGCTAAAAGGCTCATATAATCTTACAAATAAAGATTTA
This sequence comes from Campylobacter lari, assembly GCF_001017575.1. NCBI lineage: Bacteria > Pseudomonadati > Campylobacterota > Epsilonproteobacteria > Campylobacterales > Campylobacteraceae > Campylobacter > Campylobacter lari. The sequence continues at coordinate 1,014,384 of NZ_CP011372.1, forward strand.
AATGCACAAATTAGTGCTTTTGTAGATAATCTTAACAAATTAAAACCTTTAACCAAACAAGATCTCAATGGACCGTTAAATTTAGATGCCAAAGTTAATCTTAAGGCAAATCAAATTCAAAATCTTGATGCAAATATTAAAATCATGCAAGGGCTTATCAGTGCAAAATCTAATGGAAAAAGTTTACAAGCGAAAGTTGATAATATAAAATTAGAACAACTTTTCCCTTTAATAGGACAAAAAGTTTTAGCATTTGGTGATATAAATGCTGATATTGATTTAAAAACACTTGATTTTAACAATATTAATGGTGATTTTAAAGCCATTATTAATTCTTCTTTTAATGAAATAGAATTATCCAAGCTTTTAGAGAAAAAATTTCCAAAGAATACTTCAGCAAAAATCAATCTTGATGGAAAAATTTCTAAATCAATCATTGATTTTAACGCTAAAGCTCTAAGTTCATTTGCAAATATTAATTCATTAAAAGGAAAATTTGATCTTAATCAAATGGCTCTAGCAAGCACTTATAATATATCATTGCAAGATTTTTCTAAGCTAGGATTTTTAGTCGATAGAAACTTAAAAGGCAAGGCTGATTTTGAAGGAAAATTTGATTTTAAAAATGCTTTAATAGATGCAAGCATTAATAGCAAAAATATATTTAATGGCTCATTAGATGCCACTTTAAAAAATAATATTTTTAACGCTAAAATGCAAAATACTGATCTTTCAAATTTAGCTCAAAGTTTAGATTTACCTGACTATTATCAAGCAAAATCAAATTTAAGTATTGACTATAATCTTTTAAAAGAAAGTGGTGTGGTGCTAATGAACTTAGCCGATGGACAACTTAAGAAAAACCTCATCACAAGTGCTTTAATGCTACTTTTACAAAAAGATATCACGCAAGATGTATATCGCAACGGTGAAGCTAAAATAAATATCAATAAAAATCTTATAGATTTAAATTTAAACCTAGTGGCCGATAGAAGTAACATAAACATCAGTAAAGGCAAAGTTGATACAAAAAGCACTAAATTAAACATTCCTTTTAATATCATTATTGATAGAGCAAATTTCAAAGGCATTATAAAAGGAACAACACAAGATCCTAAAGTAAGTCTTGATACAAAAAGTGTGGTAAATTCTATTGTTAATACAATAGGCGGAAATGCTAGTGATGGTGCTAAAAATACGGGTAAAAAAGTAGATCAAGCAATAGATAAAATCTTTAACAAACTCTTCTAATACATCTAGCCTTAAAAAGGCTAGATTTTTTAAAATAAACCAAATTTACCATCTTTTTTCTTATATAACACTCTCATTTTTGCATCTATGTCATTAAAAACTAAAAATATATCTTTACTTGCTTTTAGCTTTTCTAATGCTTCTTCAATTTCTAAAGGTTTATATAGTTCAAGCTCCATTGGAACTATCTCATCTTCTTCAATCACACTTGGCAATACTAAATTTTCTTTTATCTCATCTTGATGCTTATGGGTGATATTTTTATCATGCAATCTTCTTAAAACCTTAGAAATTCTATCAATAGCTAAATCTATAGCAGCATATAAGTCTTTATCTTTTTGCTTTACAACCACTGTATTAATACCAGCTAAGTTAATGCTAAATTCTGCCCAAAATCCTTTCTTTCCATGCCTTTCATCAGCACTTATAACACAACGTGCAGAAATCACATCTAAGCCATATTTACTTAAAGCATCAAAGCTTTTTTCCACATACTCTTTTATAGACTCAGTTAGCTCAAATTGCTTTCCAACTATACTTGTATTCATTACTTCTCCTTTTTATGAAGTTAAATACATTATAGCACTTTAATCGTAAAAAATTAACTTTTTAAATAAAAAATAAATTTAAAATTTTAAAGGATCTAAAATAAGCGCACCATCTGCTGAAAGTTTTTTGCCTTGAAAATGCATTTTACAAAAAGAAACAATTAAAGCATGAAAAATTTGATAAAGCTCGTATAATTTACATTCTTTTTTTAGTAAAACACACAATTCTTGTTGATTTTTAACTATGTCTTTTTTAAAAAAATCTGCCAACTCATCATAACTTTGACACTCATAACCTAAATAATTAGCTATTTTTGCACTATAAGCATCAACTACTAAAACTTCTTTTTTACATATATAATTTAAAATTCCATCTGCACTTTCTTGACCCAAACCTTTAATACTCAAAAGCCATTCTCTATCTACTTCTTCTTTAAAAAGTTCAAAAGAATTAAAATCTTGGAAATATTTTTGAGCGAAATTTTTAATATATTTTGCTTTGGTATTATAAAATCCACTTGGCTTTATTAAAAGCGCTAAATCTTGAGTGCTTAACTTTGATAAATCTTCTATATTAGTAATATTTGCTTGTTTTAAATTTATCAAAGCTTTTAACACATTTTTCCAGTTTGTATTTTGGGTTAAAACCACAGAAATTAAAATTTCAAACTCGCTTAAAGTATTATTTTCTAGCCACTCAAAATCGTTATAGTTGATATTTGCATTAACTAAAGCTTTAAAAATTTCATATCCGCTCATGCTTTTTCACTCTTTCTTAAATGCATCAAAATAGCCTCGATCACATCATCATCGTCTTTACTTTTTGCTTTAATGACTTCCTTGCTCTCATCATCTTTTACAAAACAAATATTTTGCTCATAATTACTCACTAGTTTATAATGCTTGCTAGCTAAAATTTTTATAATGATTAAATCCAAAAACTGCTTTGTGAAGATATCAGGCCTTCCAAAACGATCATTCATCTCACTTTCTATCTCATAAACTTCATTAACACTCATACACTTACTAAGTCTTCTATAAAGTTCTAATCTCAAACGATCTTCACTAATATACTCACTATTTAAAAAGGCATTGATATTAAGCTTTAAATCTATTTTTTTCTCTTTAATTTCTTCTTTTTTACTTAGCTTATTAATCTCATCTTCTAACATTTTAAGATATAAACTATAACCAATTTGCTCTATATGCCCACTTTGATCTACGCCTAATAAATTTCCACCACCACGAATTTCTAAATCATGATAAGCAAGCACGCTTCCTGAACCTAAATAAGAATTACTCTCTAAACTCGTAAGTCTTTTTAAAGAATCTTTTGTGATTTTTTCCTTATCTTCAATCAAAAAATAACAATATCCTTGCTTAGCACTACGCCCTACTCTTCCTCTAAGTTGGTGCAAATCAGCCATACCAAAGCGATCTGAATTTTCTACTATAATAGTATTTGCATTTGCCAAATCAATACCACTTTCGACTATAGAAGTACAAAGCAATAAATCATATTCTTTATTTTCAAATTTAATCATTTCTTCTTCGGTAGTTTTCGCATCAATTTTAGAATGCAAGATTAAAATTTTTAAGTTCGGAAATAAATCTAAAAGATATTTTTTACACCCATCAATACTTGCTATATGATTGTGTATATAAAAAATCTGCCCTGCTCTTCTTAATTCTCTTGAAATAGCCTCTTTAATCAAAGCATCATTACTTTCTCTAACAAAGGTACGCACATCCAAACGATCCTCAGGTGGAGTTTGTAAAACACTATATGATTTTAAAGAACTAAGAGCTTGATTTAAACTTCTTGGTATAGGCGTTGCTGACATAGATAAAATATGGGAGTTTTTACTTAATTCTTTGAGTTTTTCTTTTTGTTTTACACCAAATTTATGCTCCTCATCTATCACAACTAAACCTAAATTTTCACACTCAACTCCTAAAAGAGAATGCGTTCCAACCACCACACAAGGTTTATTTTCTTTTAAAAATGCCAAAACTTGTTTTTTTTCTTTAGCATTAGTAAAACGATCTAGCTTAAAAACCTCTATATTAAAAGAATCAAATCTTCGTTTTAAGGTTTTAAAATGCTGAGCTGAAAGTAAAGTAGTTGGTACAAAAAACAAAGCCGTATAGCCACTTTTTACACAAGTAAATATAGCATTCATAGCAACTTCTGTTTTACCAAAACCCACATCACCACTTAAAAGCCTATCCATTACCTGCATACTTTTTAAATCTTGAGTGATTTCTTGGCAAACTTGACTTTGATCTTTAGTATAAAAAAATCCCGCTTTATTGATAAATTCATCTTGTAATTCTTGAGAAATTTTTAATTCTTTTGCCTTTATCAAAGCTCTAGCCGCTGCCAAAGAAACTATATTTGAAGCAATGGCAAATAGTTTTTCCTTTAATCTTTCTTTGATTTTTAGAAAACTTCCTTTTCCAAGCTTATCAAGCAAAGGCACACCACCACTTGCACCGATATATTTATCAATCATATACAAATTTTCAACAGGTAATAAAAGCTTGTCATTATTTAAATACCCAAGAGCTACAAATTCTTTTTTTGCTCCTGCAATTATAATAATCTCAAGACCTAAAAATTTAGCTATACCATAATCTTCATGCACAACAAAATCTCCGACTCTAAGCTCATCTATTACCAAACTTGCTTTTCTAACTCTTTTACTTTTTTCTTTTTTATTTAAAGAGATGATAAGCTCATCTTGAGTGCTTAAATTAATTCTCTCTTGAGATATTTTTAATTTAATATTTGGAAATTCTTGTAAATTTAAAGCTTTAAACAAAGCTTCATTCTTTGCTAAAACAGTAATTTTTTTATCTTTATGAAAAGTGAAAAAATCATGATTATAAGAACTTACTAAATCTTTACAAAATCTTGGTTCAGGTAAAATATTTTGATTGATTTTACTAATATCTTCTTCAAAATCATTTATATCAAATTTTTTTATGCTTATGAAATTTAGATCTAAATAATCACAAAAATCATCAATACACCAAAAACCTAAAGAATTAACATCATTGATAATGCTTTGACTTTGAAAATTTTGAATTTTTTCTTGTAAATTTTCATATTGCTCTTGATTAAAAGCACTCAAAAATGGACAAATTTCAATCTTTGAAAGTTCATTTGGGATTGATTTTTGTGTATGAATATCAAAATATCTTATACTTTCTATCTCATCTGAAAAAAGCAAAATTCTAAAAGGTTGCTCTTCGTTAATCGCAAAAATATCTATAATATCCCCGCGTATTGAAACTTCACCCTTATCTTGAACTATATCTACAAACTCATACCCACTATGTAAAATTTCTTCTTTAAATTTCTCTAAAGCAAGAAGTGAATTTCTTTTAAGAATAATGTTTTTTAGATGCTTTTTCCCGGGGAGTTTTTGTAAGATTGTTTTTATAGGAGAAATTAAAATTTTATTTTCATCTTCTTTATGATAAGCATTCAATACTTTACAAATTTCAAAAAGCTCTTTAGAAAAAGAGCGCAAATCACTACCAAATTCTGCTCTAAAATCAGGCAAAATGAAAGTTTTTAAATTTAAAAATAAACAAACTTGAGCTAATTCATCTGCTTCTTTATCATTCTCACAAACTATTAACTCAGTTTTGTTGCTTAATAAATATTCATATAATTTAGCTTGCATTTTCTGAATTTTCTATACTCACATCAATAGTTGCAAGTTCTTCATCTTTTTCAATGATTTTACTACTTCCGTTAAATTTTCCACCATTTTCAATGCTTAATTGTTTAACTATGATATTGCCATTAAGCACACCACCAGATAAAATTTCTAAAGAATCAACTTGCATTTCTCCTTCAAAAACCCCATTAATCACTATCTTACTTGCCTTAACTTGTCCTTTTAAAACACCACTTTTGCCTATTACTATCACATTAGAAGAATTAATTACCCCAGTAATTTCTCCATCTAAGTGAAGCATAGAGTCAAAATAAAATTTTCCCTCTATTTTTGCTCCGTTTGAAATGACTGTAGTTTCGGATACTGTAGCAATAGAGCCTTTATTAAAGATTGCCATGGAACTCTCCTTTCTTTTTCAAAAATTTGTTCATAATTTTTTCGGTTTAAATCTATAAAAATTTTAGGATCTAAAAGTTTATTAATAAATCTAACCTCATAATGCAAATGCGGCCCCGTAGAAAGACCAGTATTTCCTGTATATCCTAATAAATCACCTTTTTTCACAAATTGTCCTGCTTTAACAACATCTTTGCGCATCATGTGTGCATATACTGTTTTAAAACCAAAATTATGGATTAAAATTACCGAATAGCCATAACCATTATTACTATATGCAGCATATTCAACCACTCCATTTGCAGGTGCATAAATTGGGGTATTTAAAGCTGCTCTTAAATCAATACCTGGATGAAATTCTTTTTTATTTAATATAGGATGATGACGCCATCCAAAATTACCTGTGATTCCATTATCTTCTATCACATGTCCATTTGGAATTTGTGTTAAAAATAAATAAGCTTGATCGTTAGTAAGTTTAACTTTTTCTAATCTTTCTGGTATGTCTAAGCTCTCATCTTGCTTTAAACCTAAATTTTCTTCAATATCTGCAAGTTGAGTTTGAAGTTCATCATATAAAGCTGTTTTTTCTTCTAAACTTTTTTGCATGCTTTCATTTTGAGAAAATAATTTAGTATTTTTTGAAGATAATGCTTCTTGTTCTTTTAAAAGCTCTGAACGCTTATCTGCTAAATAATTAATATATAAAGCACCCAAAACTATAACAACGAAAACAAAAGAAGTAAAATAAATTATTACTTTTTTTATAATCTGACTTAATAAAAAATGCCTAGAACCATTTACATCTGTGATAGTTAGCGTAAATTTATCTTTCATTATAGCCTCTTAAAAAATTTTCTACCAATACAAAAGAACCAAAAACCAAATACAACTCATCTTTTTTTATTTGTTCAAATTTTTGATAAGCAATATCTAATTTTTCTAAATTTTCTAGCAAAACAGAGCCTGCCAAAGGTCTGTCTTTGCTTTCATACTCATAAATTTCAACTATTTTTATTATAGGCTTTAAAGCCCTTAAAATTTTATAAGAATCTTTATCTAAAAAGCAATTATAAACTAAATGAACTTTTTTTTCCTTGAAAATTTCAGCTAAAGCTAAAGCAGCCATTTCATTATGACCTACATCAACAAAAATATTTTGACTTATTTGCTCACACCTTCCTTTTAAATCGAGTTTTGGCAAATTTTTGATACTTTGAATCAATTCTTTTTCATTTTTGGTACAAATTTTAGAAAAAACTTCTAAGGCTAAAAAAAGATTATCTTTTAAAAAAGTTGCTAAATTATATTTTTGAATATATTCTTGCACATAAGGATAAATGACCTTATTTTCATCTAACGCACTAATATCTAAACCGGTTTGTTTTAAATTAGCTATTTTTTTAGCCAAATTTAACACTTTTGTTTCTTGCTTATGATTAATTAAAGCTTTAGCGCTCATGGCTTTTAATTTTGTTCTTGCTATTTCTTCTAAATTTTTACCCAATAAATCTTGATGATCAAAACCTATTTTAGTAAAAACACTAAAATTTATTTCAAAAACACTTGTAGCATCATACTCTCCACCTACTCCAGCTTCTAAAATCACATAATCACAATCTTTAAAAATAAAAAAAGCTAAAAAAGTAGCATACTCAAAATAACTAAGTTTTTTTATATCTTCCAAAAAAATACTTTCTAATTCTTCATGCGCCTTTTCCAAAAGCTCATTACTTACAATTTTGCCATTTAACCAAAATCTTTCATTAAATTCAAAAATATGCGGACTAGTGTAATGTCCTACTTTATACCCTTGCCCTAAGAGTAAAAGCGCTAAAAATCTACCCGTGCTTCCTTTGCCATTAGTGCCAATAATTTGGATATTTTTAGTTTTTGGAATAAATTTTTTATACTTTTCATACATACTAAACATAAAAAATCTACTAATTTTTTGCACATACATAGTTTTTTGCGAAAGCGTTTGTTGAAATTTCATATTAAGCTTTTTGTATTAATTCTTTTAAAATATCACCATCTGGAAATTCTTTTTTTTCTATGCAAGAAGATGATAAAACAAGCTTAACCACTTCTTCTTTATAAATAAATTTATAATCATCTATAAGCTTCAAGGCTTTTTCTGTAAAAATTTGAGCACTTTCTAAATTTTTACCTGGAAGTATAACTAAATAAGAACTTTCATCTAAAATCCAAATTTCAGCCAAATTTTTACATAAATCTTTAAGAATTTTTTTAAATTTTCCACTGATGGTTTTAAAACTATCAATGCCATAAGTATTAATAACATGTTCTATATTATTGATTTTAAAAAAAGATAGGGCATAATTAACCGCATAAAGCCTATAATTTTCATCAAGTTTTTTAAGCTCTTGAGCAAGATTCCATTGTTCTCTTTGCTCATCATCACTTGTAGCTTGAATTTGAGTTTTAATTTGAGCTATTTGCTCATTTGCATATAAAAGTTTATCTTTTAAAGTGTCAAAATTAATCTGCACATTACCATTTTCATCTTTAGTTAAAGCATTGATAAATTTTACATCCTCTTGACTATTATCATAAAGCTTTGACACCATTTCATTTAAGCTTTCTAAGTGCTGATTAAAAAAAGAAAGATTTTTTTGTATATAGTATTTATCTATTGCTTCTTTTTTTTGTAGCATCAAACAGTACTCATGTGCAAATTCTTTTCTAGCAATTAATTTAGGATTTTCTTTTAATTTTTGTTTAAATTGCTCAACTTCTTTACTCTCGCCAAATAAAGGCTCTAAAGAAGCTAGTAAAAGTTCAGCTTGTTTTTCATAAGAGCGTTCTTTTAGCATAATGATAAGTTTTTCTATTAAAGCGTGAAAATCCAAAAACGCTCGGATATTAAATTCTTCTAATTTTTTTAAAAGCTCATGATCTTCATAAGATTTTTCAAGTTCTCTCCATTTAGCTCTTAATAGATATATGGTTTCTAAATCCATAGCTTGAGATAATCTGTGTTGAGTAATTTGAGCAAGTTCTTTGATTTTTTTATCTTTACTAATACTAAGCTGCTGAATAATTAAGTCAAGTAAAGCATAAACATCTTCATATTTTCTACTTACCTGCCTATTGAGTCTAGAGACTAAAAACATCAAAAACTCATCAATAGTTCGAATGCTCTTTCCTTTTAATTCTTGTTTATAAGAATCATCCAAAAGATTGGTATATTTTTCTATTCTAGCTTTATTGGAGCTCATAACCCCTGCTTTTTTAGCACATTCTTCAAATACTTCGCTATAATTTTCAGGTGTTGGATATAATTTACGCTCTTTTAATTTTATCAATGTTTCTTTTGCAATTTCATTGATATGGCTTGCCATTTTACTTATAACCCCTAATAGCTATAATAGAAACAAACTCATCAAAAGCCTCACTTGATGCGTTTTTAATCGCTTCAAATCTTGCTTGATCACTAATGATAGAGTTTGGATTAATATCAAAATTATAACTTCCTTTGGTATTTACAATTTCTTCCTTGCCATTTTTATAACGCAATATAAACTCCAAATAAAGCTCTGCTTTATAATTAATCACATAACCATTTTTATCATAAACCATAGGATGAAATTCTAATTTTTTCATCGTAACTATAATAGAACTATCTGCATTATACTCATCTGTAATTTTTCTACCAAGCTTATTAAGCATAGCCTCTCTTAAAATATCTGTTATGTAAACACTATTTTCAGGATCTTGCTTACTGATATTAATTTTTAAAAATACATTTTCACCCAAAACCCTACTTGCCATTTGAGATGATGGAATATATCCACAAGCTATGATGAAAAAAGCAAAAAAAGATATTAAATATTTTTTCATTTAACCACCAAATTTACTAATTTCTTATCAATATAAATTTCTTTTACTATGGTTTTTCCTTCTAGCCATTTTGCAACATTTTCTTTAGCTAAAGCTAAAATCTCATCTTCTTTAGCTTCTGAATTTATTTCAATTTGTGCTCTTTTTTTACCATTAACACTAATAGCTATATTAAAACTATCTTTTACAAAAACTTCATCTTTTATTTTTAATACTTTAAAATTTTCACATTTAAATAAAAACTCACTAAGTTCAAAACAAACATGAGGGATAATAGGCTCTAAAATATTTAAAATAATATAAAAAGCTTCTTTTGTAACTTCTTTATGATTGATAGCATTTAAGGCATTTAAAGCCTCCATACATGCAGCTATTAAGGTATTAAAGGCAAAACTTTCTTCATAAACTTCAAAAGATTTTTTCAAAGCTTCATATACTTTTAATCTAGCATATTTTTCTTCTTTATTTAAACTTTGATGATCAATCTCTTGCAATTTTCCACATTCCAAACTCATAGCCTTTTCATAAAGCCTATTGATAAATTTAAACGCACCCTCTAATGCACTATCATTCCATTCAAGTTCTTTAGCAGGTGGTGCAGCAAACAATATAAACAATCTTGCGCTATCTGCTCCATATTTTTCTATAATATAATCAGGATCAACTACATTGCCCTTAGACTTACTCATCTTAGCACCATCTTTAGTGACCATTCCTTGGGTTAAAAGCCTATTAAAAGGCTCATCATCTTTTAAATAGCCTAAATCCCTAAGTGCTTTTTGAAAAAATCTAGCATAGAGTAAATGTAATATTGCATGTTCAATACCACCAATATATTCATCAACATTCATCCAATAATTAACACTTTTTTCATCTACTGCTTTTTCTTGCCATGTTTTATCATCACTTGCAAAACGCGCAAAATACCAAGAACTTTCAAAGAAAGTATCTAAAGTATCGCTTTCCTTTTGTGCTTTTTTACCACATTTTGGGCAAATGCACTCTTTCCATGTTTCATGCTTATCAAGTGGATTTCCTTCTCCATTTATCACCACATCTTCAGGCAAGGTAATAGGTAAATTTTCTATTTTTTGAGGAACTATACCACAAGAATCACACTTAATCATTGGTATAGGAGCCCCCCAATATCTTTGTCTAGAAACACCCCAATCACGAATTTTAAAATTAGTAACTCTTTTACCAATACCCAAAGATTCAATTTTTAAACTAATTTTTTCTCTAGCATCATTGCATTCTAGTTGATCAAATTCGCCACTATTAGTTAAAACACCTTCTTTTAAAGTGTAGCATTGTGCGTCATTTTCATCTTTATAAATTACTTTTTTTATAGCCAAATTATAAGTTTTTGCAAACTCATAATCTCTTTCATCATGAGCAGGTACACTCATAACAGCGCCACTACCATAATCACTTAAAACAAAATTAGCTACCCATAAAGGAATTTTTTCTTTACTTAGTGGATGGATTACATAAAGATTTAAAAAATATCCTTCTTTTGGTGCGGCCTGTCTTTGGCGTGGTGTTTGATTTTGTATATTTTGAATTTTAGCTATAACATCTTGATTTAGTAATTTTTTATCAATTAATTCATTTACTATTTCATGATCAGGCGCTAAAGCAATGTAAGATACTCCATAAATAGTCTCAGCTCTTGTGGTAAAAACATTGATCTTTTTTGCGCTGATTTTATCATTCTCTTCTATATCAAAATCAAAACTAAGCCCTGTGCTTTTACCTATCCAATTTTCTTGCATAGTTAGAACTTGACTTGGCCATTTTCCTTCTAATTTTTTAAGATCTTGTAATAATTCATCTGCATAAGCAGTGATTTTTACATAATATCCTGGCATTTTTTTTCTAATGACTTCATGCCCACAACGCCAACATTTACCATCTTCAACTTGCTCATTTGCTAAAACAGTTTTATCATTCTCACACCAATTGACTTCAGCTTCTTTAGTATAAATCAAACCTTTCTCATACATTTTGATGAAAAATTCTTGCTCAAATTTAGTATATAAAGGATCAGAAGTAGCAAGCATTCTTTTTTTGGAAAAAGAAAAACCCAAAGAAGTAAGCTCATTTTGCATATAATCAATATTCTCATAAGTCCATTTTTTAGGATGGATACCATGTTTAATCGCAGCATTTTCAGCAGGCATACCAAAACTATCAAAACCTATAGGATGTAAGACGTTAAAACCTTTTTTTCTATAATACCTAGCCATAGCATCACCTATACTATAGTTTCTCACATGCCCCATATGAATTCTACCGCTTGGATATGGAAACATAGATAAAATGTATTTTTTTGGTAAAGAAAAATCATCTTTTGGTTCAAAATATTCTTTTTCTTGCCAAATTTTTTGCCATTTTTTTTCTATTTTACCTGCTTCATATGCCATTTTCACTCCTAATTTTCTTCTTGATTTTTTACTGAATCAACTATAACTAAAATCATTGAAAAGATATTAGCTATCAAAGCACCAATTGCTAAAGTATAAACCATAACATTAGCTTCTGGATTAATTTGTATCAAAGCAAAAGCAGGAATTAAATGCAAATCAGCCACCAAAGAGCTAGCAAATAATTCAGCTGCTAAGAAATTTCTAACTCCAATTTTCAATAAAGTAGAAATTAAATTCACACAAGCTGCAATAAATAGCGCAACTTCATTTTGATCATATAAAAATCCTGCGGTTGTAGTTAAGCTCATTAGAGCAAAAAAGATATAAATAACCTTACCCCAATTCATTTTTACACCGTTCCTTTTTCATACATCGCTCTTAATTTTTCTTTTTCTTGTTTTTTCTTTACTTTTTCTAATTCTTTTTGGCGATACTGTGCAACGCTGAATTTAAACCACAAAAGCGCTGGACTTGCTACAAATATAGAACTTGCAGTACCTGCTATAATACCTACTATCATAGTTAGAGCAAAACCTTCTATCATAGATCCACCAAAGAAATAAAGCACTACAACAGTAATTAAAGTTAATCCGGTTGTTAAGGTAGTTCTTGATAAAGTAGCTGAAACTGATTCATTAATAATTAGATCAAGTTTTGAATTTTTACTTGTTTTAACACCTTCTCTAATCCTATCAAAAATAATAATCGTATCATTTAAAGAATACCCAAGCACGGTTAAAACAGCCGCTAAAATATCTAAATTTACATCTATTTCAAATAACGCAATAGCACCTAAAGTAATGACTATATCATGAATTTCACACACAATAGAAGCCATAGCAAAACGCCATTCAAATCTTACTGCCAAATAAATCAAAATAGCAATCAAAGAAATTCCAACCGCCATAAGACCTTTATTACGCAGTTCATCTCCTACTTTTGGACCTACTACATCCACGCGGCGCACTTCAAATTTACCTGTATCTTTTAATAAATTTGCAATGCTTACTCCAATATCACTTCCCAAGCTATCACTACTTCCTGAAAAACGAATAATCACTTCATTAGCACTACCAAATTCAGTAACGCTAGCACCTTTTAAATTTTCATTGATAGCTAAAGCTTTGCGAATTTCGGCCAAAGGAGCTTTTTGCTCGTATTGAAGTTGCACCAAAGTTCCACCGGTAAAATCAATACCAAAATTCAAACCCTTAGTAAAAAGGATAAAAATAGAACCAAAAAATAAAATAAAAGACAAAGAGATGGCTGCAAATCTCATTCTCATAAAATCATAAACATGTTTTTGACTAAAAAATTGCATTAAGGTCTCCTATATCCAAACCATAATCTTGTGTTATTGCTTTTTTCCATACGGTTCATAAACATTTCAAACATACCATGAGTTCCAACAATAGAAGTAATCATCGAAACTAAAATCCCAATACTCAAAGTCACCGCAAAACCTTTTACTGCACCTGTTCCATAAGCATAAAGTACCACTGAAGTGATTAATGAAGTAATGTTAGAATCTAAAATCGCACTCATTGCATGTTTATAACCATTTTCAACACTTTGCCTTATGCTAGCACCTTCTCGCAATAATTCTCTAATTCTTTCATTAATAATAACATTAGAATCTACTGCCATACCCACAGTCAGTACAAGTCCTGCCATACCAGGTAAAGTTAAGGTTGCTCCAAACATAGCCATTACAGCAATAATTACTAAAATATTTGCCACTAAAGCAATATTAGCAAAAATTCCTGCTATACCATAATACATCACCATAAATGCAATAACTAATATGGAAGCACCTGCTAGGGCTATCATACTCATTTTAATACTATCAGCACCCAAAGATGGTCCAACACTTCTTTTTTCAAGCATTTTAACCGGTGCTAAAAGCGCCCCACTTCTTAAAGCAATGGCTACATCATGAGCTTCTTCTACAGTAAAGCTACCACTAATTTGGCCACTACCCCCGCCTATTCTTTCATTAATTCTTGGAGCTGAATATACTTTATTATCCAAAACTATAGCTAAGCGTTTGCCTACATTATTTCCTGTATAGTCTCCAAATTTTTTCGCACCTTCTGAATTTAAATTAAAATTAATCACAGGAAGATTATTACTTTGTGCAAAACCTACTTTTGCATCTGTTAGCATAGAACCATCAAGAATAGGTATAGATTTTACTAGATATTTAATTTGAGGATTTTTTGCATCTTCAAAAATCAAATCTCCATATTCAGCAGCTTGGGCTGGAGTAAGATTATTTACTTGATCCATTCTAACATCATCTACTTCCATTAATTGCAAATGTGCAGCTTTTGCGATAAGTTCTCTAGCTCTAGCCTCATCTGCAGCAGTTTTAATACCTGGAAGCTCGACTAAAATTTTATCCTCACCTGATCTTGCTACATTTGGCTCTGCAAGACCAAATTGATCAAGTCTATTTCTAATGGTTTCTACAGCTTGTAAAATAGCTTGTTCATGAGTTAGTTTGATTTCTTCTTGGGTTAAAGAAAGTGTGTAGTGTAAATTTTCATGTGCAATAGCCAAGCCTTTAATGTCTTTTAACAACAAATCAACCTTAGCTACATCATTTTCATCTAATAAACTAAATTCAATACTAGTATCATTTACTTTGATTTTATCAACAATAATATCTTCTTTATTGATAGAATAACTAAGAGAAGAGGCTATGGATTTAACCTTTGATTTAACCGCCTCTTCTACTTCTACACCTAATAACATATGCAAACCACCTTGCAAATCAAGCCCTAGGTTGATCTTAGCACCACTTTGGGTTTGCATAAAAGAAGGTATGGAAAAAACTAATCCTATAAGAAAAACTACAAAGAAAATAATACTTCTATAAGTAATTTTTCCACTACGCATCAATTTTCTTTGCTATAAAATCTCTAGAAATTTTTACAACTACATTTTCATCATTAAGCTTAACTTTGATAAAATCCTCTTCTGGTTTTACCACCTCGCAAATTATCCCACCATTTGTGATGATTTTATCTCCTTTTTCTAAAGATGAAACCATTAATTTGTGGTCTTTTGCTTGTTTTTGTTGTGGTCTAATAACCAAAAAATAAAAAATCGCAAAAAGCACAATGAGAGGCAACAATGAAGTCCAAATATTTCCGTTTTCTGCCATTTCTTCCCCTTTTTTTAAAGTTCATAAATTCTAATTCTACCACTTTTAAAATAATAAAAGCCTTTTTTTCTGCACTTTTATTGTCAAATTTTATTTATTTTTCTTTTTTTGAAAATTTACTTTTTGAATTTATTTCTCCATTTTTAAGTATATATGGTTTGGTTTTATTGCTAAGAAATAAAAGTAAAGTAGGATATTTTTATACCGGATTTTTTGTAGGAATTTTATGGTTTTGGTGGATAGCTTTATCATCAATTTATTTTGATTTAGCTTATTTAATTCCTTTAGAAATTATCTTAATAGGATTAATTTATGGATTTTTATTTTTAGTATGTTTTTTTCTTAAATATGATTTTTTAAGACTTTGTGGAATTTTTTTACTTAGTTTTATTCATCCTTTTGGTTTTGATTGGCTAAATTGGGGTGTTTTAAGTGTATATGGGATCTTTGATGCAAGTTATCAAGGCATTATAGCTATGTTTTTGATTGCTTATTTTTATTATGAAAAATACATTTCAAGATATTATAAGATAGCAATTATTTTAACCCTTATTCTAATCGGAGCTCAATACAATCAAAAACAACCGCAAATACTAAATTTAGACTATAAATTAATCCAAACTAATATCTCCCAAGATCAAAAATTCATACAAGAAAATTTACAAACTCATTCTAAAGATATATTTTATCAAATCAATCAGGCCATAAAAGAAGGTAAAGAAGTAATTGTTTTTCCTGAAACAGCTTTTGCCTTTGCTTTAAATAAAGCACCAAGTTATTTGCAAGCCTTAAAAGATTTATCAAAACAAATCATCATCATCACAGGTACTATAAGCACCACACCTAATCATCTATACAATAGCACTTATGTATTTGACAATGGCAATATACAAGTTTTTAACAAACACTATCTTGTACCTTTTGGAGAAGAAATTCCTATATTTAAAACCTTTTTTAAAAAATACCTTTTAAATATTGATGAATTTTCAAAAGGAAAAGAATTAAATCAATATACTTTAAATAATCAACTCATCACTAATGCTATCTGCTTTGAAGCTACAAAAGAAAAACTTTACAAACACTCAAAAATCATCATCGCTATTTCAAATAATGCTTGGTTTAATTTTTCAAGTGAATATAAATTACAAAATTTTCTAATGCGTTTTTATGCAAACAATTATAATGCAAGCATATATCATGCAGTTAATGGAAAAGAAAATGCTGTAATTAAACCAAAAGAGATATTGATTTTAAAGATAAAAGAAAAACTTTTAAAGCAAAATGAAGCTTAAAAGCTTCATTTTATAATGCTTTAAATTCATCAAGAGCGTCTAATTTTTCCCAAGGATAATCAGCCTGCCCCACTTGACCACGAGCAGCTACATCAGCATACATGAAAGTATCTTTACTTGGTTTATCAAGATTGAATTTATTTTTAATCCAATTTGGAGTTAATGGGAAAGTTTTCATCACAAAATCACTTAAAATATCATCATTTAATCTTGTATTTGTTCCCATACAATCCACACTTACAGAAGTTGGTTTAGCTACACCTATAGCATAAGAAAGCTGCACTATGCATTTTTTAGCAAGCCCTGCTGCTACGATATTTTTAGCAAGCCATCTTGCAGCATAAAGCCCGCTTCTATCAACCTTAGTATAATCTTTAGAAGATTGTGCTCCTCCGCCTATTGGAGCATAGCCACCAAAGCTATCTACTATAAGCTTTCTTCCTGTTAAACCACTATCATGTAATGAACTATGATTTACATATTTTCCCGTTGGGTTGATTAAAATTCTTGTTTTTTCTGGGCAAAAAAGCTCTTTTGGTAAATTTGAATCTAAAATCAAACCCATCACCAAAGCTCTTAAATCTTCTATTTTCATACTTTCAACACAAGGAGCTGAAACTACAATAGTATGAATGCTTTGAGGTTTGCAATTTTCAAAATTTTCTTTATTTACATAATCAATTGTCACTTGAGTTTTAATATCCACTCCAAGTTTATCAGGATTGTTTTTTGCAAACTCATATACTTTATCACAAAGCATTCTAGCATAAGAAATAGCCGCTGGCATATATTCTTTTGCTTCATTACTTGCAAAACCAAACATTATCCCTTGATCACCTGCTCCAATTTCTCCATCTTCTTGATCAACACCTTGATTAATATCAGGGCTTTGCTCATTTAAAAATACCATTACATCTAAATCATCAGGATGTAAACATTGCTTTTTACTAAAATGCGGATGTCCATCATAACCAATATCCGCTAAAGCTTTTTTTACGATATTTTCATAATCTTGTTTTTCTAGCTTATGTTTTGATTTAATCTCGCCACCAATTACTACTTTATTTCCTGCTACAAAAACCTCACTAGCAACCCTTGAGTCTTTATCATGAGTTAAAAAAGCATCCACTATAGAATCGGCTATAATATCAGCGCATTTATCAGGATGTCCTGCACTAACAACTTCAGAAGTAAATAAATACATATTTTATATTCCTTATCATAAAAATGATAGCTCTATTCTAACATAAGCTAGCTTAAAAATAAAAAAGCTTATTTAAGCTTTACTTTGTTAGAATAAATTAAAAATTTATCACTACAAAAAAGGTAAGAAATGAGTTTATTTTCTTGTGCAATCAAACGCTATAAAGATGGAAATCTTATTTTACAAATTTGCATAGGTATTGTTTTAGGAATTTTAGTAGGTGTTTTTTCTAAAGATTTAGCTATTTTTGCAAATATTTTTGGTGCTTTATTTACAGGAGCTTTAAAAGCTATAGCGCCAATTTTGGTTTTTATCTTAATCTTAACAACTATTTGCACAAAAGAATTTAACCATGGAAGTGAAAAAATAAAACATATCATTTTCTTATATATATTTGGAACTTTTTTAGCTTCTTTAAGCGCAGTTAGTATAAGCTTTGTCTTTCCCATAGAATTAGTATTAACCGATATTGAAAAAGCTTCCACCACAAGTCCTGCGCATATAGGCGAAGTATTTAAAACCTTACTTTTTCAAATCGTAGATAATCCTATCCACGCTTTATCTTCAGGAAATTATTTAAGCATATTAGCTTGGGCTATAGGCGGAGGTTTTGCCCTAAGACATTGCTCTAATGATGCAAAGCAACTTTTTACTGATATCAACGAAGGTGTGTTAAAAATCGTTAAATTTATAGTCAAACTTGCTCCTTTTGGAATTTTTGGACTTGTAGCAAATTCAGTTGCTCAAACAGGAGCAGCAGGGCTTTTAAGTTATATTAAATTATTGATAATTTTAGTTTTAACTATGTTTTTTGTAGCCTTTGTGATTAATGCTTTAATTGTTTTTGCCTATACAAAGAAAAATCCTTATCCTTTGATTTTTATTTGCTTAAAACATAGTGCTGTTTTTGCATTTTTCACAAGAAGTTCTGCAGCAAACATCCCTGTAAATATGGCACTTTGCTCTAAATTAAATATCAACAATAACCTATATAGTATCTCCATTCCACTAGGAGCTACGATTAATATGGCAGGAGCAGCTGTAACCATTGCTATATTAAGTCTTGCAGCAGCTCACACAGTAGGCATTGAAATAAATTTTTTACAAGCTATGCTTTTGAGTGTTTTAGCTGCATTTGCAGCTTGTGGAGCTAGCGGGGTTGCCGGCGGTTCGCTCTTACTTATACCACTTGCTTGCTCTTTGTTTAATATTGATTATGACATAGCTATGCAAGTAGTTGCGGTTGGTTTTATCATAGGGGTTATTCAAGATAGCGTTGAAACAGCTTTAAATAGCTCAACGGATGTTTTATTTAGCGCCATTTGTTCAGATAATGAGCTTAATTTAAAAATTTAAGGAGGGCTTATGAGGCATTTAATCACTACAAAAGATTTTAACAATGATGAAATCTTAGCTTTATTTAAAGAAGCAAAAGAATTCCTAGATGAAAAACCGCGTACATTTTTAGAAGGAAAAAGTGTTACAACAATTTTCTTTGAAAATTCAACACGCACCCAATCAAGCTTTGAAACAGCTGCAAGAAGACTGGGTGCTAAAGTTTTAAAATTAGATGTTTCAAGAAGTAGCTCAAGTAAAGGCGAAACACTTTTTGATACTGCTGCGAATTTAGATGCAATGGCACCAAGTGCTATTGTAGTTAGACACAAAAACTCAGGCGTGCCTCATACTTTAGCAAATTATACTCATTGTCCTATAGTTAATGGAGGCGATGGCAAGCATGCTCATCCTACTCAAGCTTTACTTGATCTTTTTACTATAATGGAACATTTTGATTATAATGTTAAAGGTAAAAAAATAGCAATAGTAGGAGATATTAAAAACTCACGCGTTGCTGCTTCAAATTTAGAATTATTACCTCGTTTTGGTATAGACATTACCCTAGTAGCCCCGCCTCATTTTATGCCAAATTATCCTATTAAAAAAACAAATAAACTAAAAGAAGTTATTGATGATATTGATATTATCATGAGTCTTAGAACACAAACTGAAAGACACAATATCCCAACCTATGCATCGCTTAAAGATTATGCAAATGATTTTTGCATTAGTAAAGATTTAATAAAAGATAAAAATCTCATTATCCTACATCCTGGTCCTGTGCATAGAAATATTGATATTAGCGATGAAGTAATGGCTGATAAAAGATGTAAGGTTTTAACTCAAGTTAAAAATGGCGTTGCCATTAGAATGGCTGTATTAAAAAAACTCATTTTAGAAAGTTAAAATCATGCAAAATTGGAACTTAAGTACATTATTTAAAGATGAGCAAGAATTAAATCTTTTTTTACAAAAAACCCAAGATGATGCTTGTGAATTTAAAAAACAATATGAAAATAATCTTCATAGTTTAGACAATGAGCAATTCTTACAGGCTTTAAAAAATTATGAAGAATTAATCTTAAAACTTTCTCATATACTAACCTATGTGTATTTAAATTTTGCTCAAGATACCACAAAAGGTGCTTTTTATGCAAAATATGAAAATTTAAGTAAAAAAATAGAAGAAAATCTTTTATTTTTTGAACTTGAATTTTGCGAATTAAAAGAAGAAAAAAGCAAAACTTTCATCACATTTTGCAAAGATTATGAGTTTTATTTAAATAATCTTATCAAACACAAAAAACACAATCTTTCTAAAAAAGAAGAAAGAGTTATCCTAGCTCTATCAAGTACAGGTTCAAATGCATTTGCAAGATTATTTGATGAGACATTTAGTGCTTTAAAATTTAATTTTGAAGGACAAAAATTAAGCGAAGAAGAAATTCTAAGCAAGCTTTATGATAAAGATAGAAGCATTAGAAAAAAAGCTTCAAAATGCTTTAGTAAAACCTTGAAAAAACAAAACAAGCTTTTAGTATATATTTTTAATATGATTAAAAGCGAACTTGCTAGTATTTGCGAGTTAAGATCTTATGAAAGTCCAGAAACCCCAAGACATATAAGAAATCAAATTTCTAAAAAAAGCGTTGATGTGCTTATTAGTGCTAGTGAAAATAGTTTTGATATTGTTTCTAAATTTTACAACGCAAAGAAAAAAATTCTAGGATATAAAAAGCTAAAAGATTATGATCGTTATGCGCCTATTGGAAAGGAAATGCAAGTTGATTTTGATCAAGGAAAGGATATAGTTTTAAAAGCTTTTGAAAAATTTTCTAAAGATTTTTATAGGATAACAAAAGAAGCTTTTGAGAATAATTGGATCGATGTTTACCCTAAAGAATTTAAACAAAGCGGTGCTTTTTCTCACTCAAGCACGCCACTAAGTCATCCTTTTATACTTTTAAACTATACCAACCAAAGACGCGATCTTTTTACTCTAGCACATGAGTTAGGCCACACTATACATCAAAAACTTTCCTATAAAGTAAGTTTTTTAAATCAAGATACACCGCTAACTACAGCAGAAACTGCTTCAGTGTTTGCAGAAATGTTGATTTTTGATTATATTAAAGAAAATTTAGGCAAAGAAGAGCTTTTGTCTTTATATGCAGCAAAAATAGAAGATATTTTTGCTACTCTTTATAGACAGATTAATTTTACTACTTTTGAACGCAGATTTCATGCTAAAAAAGAAGAACTAAGCGCTCAAGAACTAAGTGAGATTTGGCTTGAAGAATCAAGAAAAATGTTTCAAGATAGTGTAGTTTTAACCAAAAATTATGGCCTTTGGTATTCTTATATACCACATTTTATACACTCTCCATTTTACTGCTATGCTTATGCTTATGCACAACTTTTAGTTTTAGCGCTTTATGGACTATATAAAAGTGGTAAATGTACTGATTTTACTTCGATTTATACTGAGTTTTTAAGTAGCGGGGGAAGCAAAAGTCCAAAAGAGCTTGTAGCTATGTTTGGCTTTGATATAGAAAGTGATGAGTTTTGGAATATAGGTTTAGAGCAAGTTAGAATACTAGTAGATGAATTTTTAAGGCTAAGCAATGATTGATAAAATTTTAAACAATAAAAATTTTATAAGTTTAATGCAAAAAAGCATTTATGAATGTTTACAAATTTTAATCCAAGAAGATATTGAGTTTAATATCATTGTAAATACTAAATTTGTTACACTCGAACCCCCTTTACCACCAGAATTAGATGTAGTGAGTAAAAATCCTTATTGTCTTTTTGCTCTTGGTGGTTATACTTTTAAATCCATAGTTTTAGCAAATGAGCATATAGAATTTCATGCAGGTTTTGGACCTGATGATTTTGCAACTTTTGTGAAAGTGGATTTAGGGGCAATTACTCAAATTCAAGTTGAAGATAATATCATTTTTGTCAATTTTTCAAACTATTTCAAAAAGCAAAATGATCAAAAATTAAAAGAAAAATCCATGAATGCTTTTTTAAATAATCCTAACAATAAAGATTTATTTAAAAAATGAGTTTTTTTGAAGGTTTAAATGATAGCCAAAAAGAAGCTATCATGCATATTGATGGAGCTATGCTAATACTAGCAGGCGCAGGTAGTGGAAAGACTAAAACCATTACCACTAGGCTTGCTTATTTAATCGATCATGTAGGTATTCCTGCGCAAAACACCCTCACACTAACCTTTACAAATAAAGCTGCTAATGTAATGAAAGCAAGAGCCTTAGCACTTTTACAAGATCAAAATCTACACAATCCCCTTTTATGCACTTTTCATAAATTTGGCTTGTTATTCTTAAGACTTTATAGCGAAAGAATTAATAGAGCAAATAATTTTGTCATTATCGATACAGATGATAAAAAGAAAATACTAAAAGATTTAGCTAGCGAAAATTTACAAAGCTCTTTAGCAAGCATAGGTGCTTATATTTCAAATTTTAAAAATCAAAGCAAAAGCGCCCAAGAAATACGCAAAGAATTAGAATTTTTAAAAGATGAAAAAAACAAAAATTACGAAGAAATCATTCATTTATATGAGCAATATGAACATTTTTTAATCCAAAATAATTTCATGGATTTTGATGATTTACTCATGCTAACTAATAAAATTTTAGAAGATGAACAATTTGCAAAAGAGCAAAGTCAAAAATATACTTATATAACAGTAGATGAGTATCAAGATACCAATGCCTTACAATATCAAATTCTAAAAAAACTTTGCACGTCTCATGAAAATATTTGCGTGGTAGGCGATGATGATCAAAGTATTTATGGATGGCGTGGGGCTAAAATAGAAAATATCTTAAATTTCAAAGAGCAATTTAACAATGTAAAATTAGTCAAATTAGAGCAAAATTATCGCTCAACTAGCGCTATTTTACAAGCTGCAAATGAAC
Source organism: Campylobacter lari (assembly GCF_001017575.1). Taxonomy (NCBI): domain Bacteria; kingdom Pseudomonadati; phylum Campylobacterota; class Epsilonproteobacteria; order Campylobacterales; family Campylobacteraceae; genus Campylobacter; species Campylobacter lari. The sequence goes on from NZ_CP011372.1 coordinate 1,037,520, forward strand.
TTATAGAGCATAATAGAAAAAGACTAGGGAAAACTTTAATTTGTACCAAAGATGAGGGCGAAGAAATCACAATTTTGCAAAATGATGATGAGAAAATTGAAAGCTTTAAGGTTGCAAGAGAAGTTTCAAAACTTTTAAACTCAGGGATTAATCCTAGTGAAATAGCCATACTTTATAGAGTAAATGCCCTATCTCGTGCTCTTGAAGAAGCTTTTAGTAAAGAAAAAATTCCTTTTAAATTGCTAAGTGGAATTCGTTTTTATGAAAGAGCTGAGATTAAAGATATCATTTCTTATTTAAGATTACTTTCAAATCTAAATGATGATTATTCTTTTAAACGCATTATCAACCGTCCTAAAAGAAATTTTGGTAATGCAAGTTTAGAAAAGCTAGAAAATTATGCCAAAGAAAACCATTTGTCTTTATTTGAAAGTCTATGTGTTTTGCAAGGGAGTGGTTTTTTTAGTAAAAAAACAGACAAAGAATTAGAAAAATTCATACTAAGCATACACAAAATCAAAGAAAAAGATGATTTGCTTGCAATGATTTTAGCCTTAGAAGAAGAATTTAAAATCAAAGAATTTTATAAAGATAACCCAGAAGGTGAAGATAAACTTTTAAATATAGATGAACTTTATGCTAACTTAAAAGATAAAATCACTCATGGAAATTATAATGGCTTAGATGATATTTTAAATGAAATTTCTTTACTTAATGAGCAAGATGGACTTGATAAAGAAAGTATTTGTATTATGAGTATTCATGCAAGCAAAGGACTTGAGTTTGATTATGTTTTTATCATAGGCTTAGAAGAAGGATTTTTCCCACTCACTAGCGAATCAAGCAATATAGAAGAAGAAAGAAGACTTGCTTATGTAGCAATCACTAGAGCCAAGAAAAAACTTTATTTAAGCTATGCTAATTCTAGATTTTATAAAGGAAGTCGCACAAGATTAGAAAAAAGTAGATTTTTTGGCGAGAGTAATGTAATCAAAAAAGAATTAACACTAGATCATCAAAAAAATTGCTATAAAAAAGGCGATTTAATCAAACATAAAATTTTTGGCATAGGCAGAGTCACTGGGGTAAGTAAAATAGGTGCTGAAGAAAAACTCACGATTAATTTTGGAGGCATAGAAAGAATGATAATGTCAAGTTTTGTGGAAAAAGTGATATGAATAAACTTTTTGTAGCTTACAAACCAAGTGGAATGAGTTCTAATGCTTTTTTAGGCAAACTCAAAAAAAAATATAAAAACAAAAAAGCAGGTTTTTCAGGAACACTTGATCCTTTTGCAAAAGGTGTTTTACTCATAGCCTTTGATCAATACACAAAACTTTTTCGCTTTTTTGATAAAAATCCAAAGGTTTACAAAGCAACGCTTTGGCTAGGCGTGCATTCACTAAGCCTTGATAATCAAAATATCAAAGAAATCAATCTTATAAATGCTTTTGATGAGCAAATTTTAGAACAAATTAAAAATGAACTTTTAGGTAAAATCACCTACACCCCACCCGCATTTTGTGCAAAAAAAATAGATGGAGTACGCTCTTATGAGCTTGCAAAAAGAGGTTTTGAAGTCAATTTAAAACCTTGTGTTATGGAAATTTTTTATACTAAAATTTTACACTATAACCACCCCTTTTTAACCATAGAAATAGCAGTTAGTGAGGGTTCTTATATACGCTCTTATTGTGAATTATTTGCTAGAAAACTTGGTATTAAAGCCACGCTAAGCTCATTAGAACGCTTAAGTGAAGGAAAGTTTTTTTATGAGAATGAAAAAGAGTTAAATCCTTTAGCTTATTTAAATCTTAGAAAAAATACGATAAAATACCCCCAAAAATTACACAATGGACAAAAAATATTTTTGGACGATTTGGAAATTCAAGAAGAAGGTAGCTATATTTTAGAAGAAAAAGATTTTTTTTCTATCATTTCTATCCAAGATAATCAAGTGCAATATTATTTAAATAAGGTATTAAAATGTTAATTTTATCAAGAAAAGAAAATGAAAGTATAAAAATCGGAGATGATATAGAAATTAAAGTAGTTCAAACAGGTAAAGGCTATGCCAAAATAGGCATCGAAGCACCAAAGTCTTTAATGATACTACGTAAAGAGCTTATCGAGCAAGTAAAAAGTGAAAATTTACATGCAATTAGCGATGAAACGATAAAACTTGATGATCTGAGTAAAAAGCTTAAAAAATGAAAGCTTACGCAAAAGCTAATATTTTTTTAAAAATCATAGGAATTGATTCAAGATCTTATCATTTATTACAATCACGCTTTATTTTACTAAAAGATATTTTTGATGAATTAAGCTTTAGTGATGAAAAAACAAAAGAAGGATTTGAAATCACTGGAAATTTTACCCAAGATACCATCATACACAAAGCTTATAAAGAATTAGAAAATTTAGGATTTTCTAATGAATTAAATGAATTTTTTAAAGACAAAAGTTTAAAGCTTATTAAAAATATTCCCATAGGTGGAGGCCTTGGTGGAAGTAGCACTGATGCGGTGACATTTTTACTTATGATCAACGAAGCTTTAAATTTAAAACTCAACCAACAACAACTTGAACAAATCTGCCAAAAACTCGGCTCTGATTTAATCTTTTTTTTAAGCGGATATGATAGTGCAAATGTTAGTGGGTGTGGCGAGATTATAGAATATTTTGAAGATGATTTTACTCAACTTGATTTTACTTTTCCTGCTATTGAATGCTCAAGCGCAAAAGTATATAAAGCATTTGATGAAAGCTCATATGATTTAACAGCGAATTTAAATTTAGCCAAAACACTTAAAACACTCAAAACAAGTGAAATTTTAGAGTATAAAAACACTGATTTAAATGACTTATTTGCTCCTTGTGTAAAAATTTATCCTAAAATGCAAACTTTTCTTGATGAAGCTTATTTTTTAAGTGGAAGTGGAAGTGGAGTTTTTAAGGCTAAATGATGAAAAAAACTATAGTAAAAAACAAAAAAGCTTTTTTTGATTATGAAATTTTGGAAAAATTTGAAGCAGGCATTGTTTTAAAAGGTTCTGAAGTGGTAGCATTAAGAGCTAGTAGAGCAAATTTAAAAGATTCTTTTGTGCGTATTATCAAAGGTGAAATTTTCTTACTTAATGCTCATATTTCTCATCTTAGTACTACACATTCTTTTTATAAGCATGATGAAAAAGGTGCGCGAAAACTTTTAATGCATAAAAAGCAAATCGATAGGCTTTTTGGTAAAATTAGCACTCAAGGTTTTACTATAGTGCCATTAGAACTTTATTTTAATGAAAAAAATAAAGTAAAAGTTTTAATAGCCTTAGCCAAAGGAAAAAACTTGCACGATAAAAGAGAAAGTTTAAAGAAAAAACAAGCAGATCTTGAGGCAAGAGCTGCTATGAAAAATCATTATTAAAAAAGGATTTTGATGAAAAAATTTGCTTATTTATTTTTTACATTTGCTTTTGCATTTTTAATAAGTGCTTGCTCAAGCGAAGAAAAAATCGAAAACGAATTTGCATTTGCTGAGTATAAAATCGGTGATGAAATTCTTTTAAAAAGTGTCAATGGTGGTGAAAAAACCTTAGTAAGAACACAAAATGGTTTTATGGTAAAAGGCGAAGAGAATAAAATTTTAATGTTTGATTTTTTTGGAACCTTTTGCACACCTTGCCAAGAAGAAGCTACCCATCTAACAAGCTTATGGCAAAAAAATACAGATAATTTTATCATCATAGGGCTTAGTCATTTTGAAAATGTAAGCGATCAAACTGTTAAAGATTTTGCTATTAAATATGGGGCATATTATTTTTTAAGCAATTCTAAAGAAAATGATAGAATTGTCGCACAAGCTTTAAAAGATATCAACTATCAAAGCATGGAACAACTTCCTTTTAAAGTAGTTTTAAAAGATGGTGTTTATCAAGATTTAACAGACTTTTGGAATAAAGACTCAAAAAGTTATGTGAAATATTATCTTGGAAAAGTTTCTACTGAGATTATGCAAGAAGATATTAATAGGATATTAAATGGGTCTAAAAAGTGAAATTTTAGAGCAACAAAAACTAGCAGAACCTAAAATGTTTAAGGTTTTGCTTTTAAACGATGATGTTACCACCATGGATTTTGTAATTGAAATTTTAATGAATATTTTTCATCATGATTTTGAAAAAGCAAGCGCGATCATGCTTGAAATCCATCATCAAGGAAGTGGAGTTTGTGGTATATACACAGAAGAAATTGCACTTAGCAAAAAACAGCAAGTTGACACGGCAGCAAAAAACAATGATTTTCCACTCCAAACAAGGATAGAAGAACAATGAAATATAAAGAACTAATTGACTCATTTATACCAAATGCAAGACATTTAAGCTTTATCAATCATCATGAATTTATCACTTGCGAGCATTTGCTTTTTGCTTTAGTTAAGCTTAGCAATGATTTTAAAAATCTACTTGAAGAAATCGGAGATGGTGATTTACAAGGCTTTGAAAATGAGTTAAAAAACTACTTAGCTAAAAATAACGAAATTTTAAAAAAAGAAATAGAACCTATTTTTTCTGTAATCTTGGAAAATATATTGCACAAGCTAAATGCAAAAAACCAAACAAGTGTGATTGATTTTATTATCGCACTTTGCAAAGAAGAAAAAGCTTATTCTTATAATATTTTAAAAAAACACCTAATAGAAGAAGAAAAAATAAAAGAATTGTTACAAAATGCTGAATTTGAAAATTTAAAAACCCATACCATAGAGCTAGTTGAACTTGCAAAAAAAGGCAAAATCGATCCTGTTATAGGTAGGAAATTTGAACTTGAAAGAATGATGCAAATTCTAAGCCGTCGTAAGAAAAATAATCCTATTTTAGTTGGTGAACCAGGTGTTGGTAAAAGTGCTGTTATAGATGGGCTAGCACTAGCTATAGCTGAAGAAAAAGTGCCAAAACACTTAAAAAACTCAAAAATTTATAGTCTTGATATGGCGAGCTTGCTTTCAGGGACAAAATACAGAGGTGATTTTGAAAAAAGACTAAAAGACATCATTAAAGAATTGGAAAATATCCCTAATGCTATTTTATTTATAGATGAAATTCATACCATAGTAGGGACTGGCGCAAGCAATGAAAGTCATGCAGATATGTCAAATTTATTAAAACCTGCATTAAGTAATGGCAATATAAAATGTATAGGTGCAACTACTTTTATAGAATACAAAAATACCTTTGATAAAAACAAAGCTCTAAGTAGAAGATTTGCAAAAATTGACATAGATGAACCAAGTGAAGAAGAATGTTTTTTGATTTTACAAGGCTTAAAAAGCAAATATGAAAATTTTCACAAAATCAAAATCAGTGATGAAATTTTACAAACAAGTATAAAACTAGCAAAACAATTTTTACATGATAAATTTTTACCAGATAGTGCGATTGATTTAATCGACGAGCTTGGCGCAAGCTTTGCTTTAGAAGATAAAAAAACTAAAAAAATAGTAAAAGTAAAAGATTTAGAAAATACTTTAGCAAGAATGACGCATTCTCATAAAATTTATGAAAGTGATCAAGGTAAAATTCTTAAGAACTTAGAGCATGATTTAAAACAAAACATCTTTGGACAAGATGAAGCTATTAAAGCTTTATGTTCTATTTTAAAACAAAGCTATGCAGGATTAAAAGGTAAAAATATCCCAAAAGGCGTGTTTTTATTTACTGGTTCAAGCGGGGTTGGTAAAACCGAACTTGCTAAAAATTTAGCACAAATTTTAAACCTTAATCTTGAAAGATTTGACATGAGCGAATACTCACAAAAACACGATGTGAGCAAACTCATAGGAACTTCAGCAGGTTATGTGGGCTATGAAGATGGTGGCTTGCTTAGTAATAGTATTAGAAAAAATCCCTTTAGTGTAGTTTTATTTGATGAAATAGAAAAAGCTCATCCTGATTTAACTAATACTTTTTTACAAATTTTTGATAATGCAAGCTTGACAGATAATAGTGGATTAAAAGCTGATTTTAAAAATACTATTATCATTATGACTTCAAATTTAGGTCTCAAAGAAAATAATGAGCTTGGTTTTTTAAGCAGTGATAAAGAAAAAAGTAATAAAGCCATAAAAGATTTTTTTGCGCCTGAATTTATCAACCGTATAGATAAAATCATTCATTTTAATGACTTAAATCAAGAAATTTTAGAACAAATCGTCCAAAAAGAGCTAGATTTAATGGCAAAAAATTTAAATAATATCACCATAGAAGCTGATAAAAAAGTAAAAGAATTTCTTGCTAAAAAAACTAATAATAAAGAATTTGGAGTAAGATTACTAAAACGCATTATTGCTGAAGAATTAGGAGAGAGATTGAGCGATGAGATTTTATTTGGAAAATTAAAAAATGGTGGAAAATTAAAACTCAAACTTTCCAAAAATGAGAAAATCGAATTTGTATTCTAAACTTTTAAAAAGCCCTGATGATGCGCCTGTTTTTATTAGTGAAAAACTAGAAGTAGATTTTATACCTCATGCTTATAGCTTAGGGCTTTTTCCATGGACTAGTAATCCTGTTACTTGGTGGTGCCCTTCTCCTAGAATGGTGCTTTTACCTGATGAAGTGCGCATACAAAAAAGCATAAAAAAAGCTTTAAAAACTTATGAAATAAGACTTGATTTTGATTTTAACTCGCTTATAAGTCATTGCGCAAAAAGAAAAAAAACTTGGATAAGTCAAGAATTTATACAAGTTTATACAAAGCTTTTTAAGCAAAATTTAGCTCATAGTGTCGAAGTTTATGAAAATGATGTTTTAATCGGCGGTTTATATGGACTTATAATAGGTAAAATATTTTTTGGCGAAAGCATGATAAGTCTTAAAAAAGATGCCTCAAAAGTAGCCCTAATAAGACTTTGTGAGTTTTTAAAACCATATGATTTTTTAATAGATTGTCAAGTACCTAACGAGCATTTAAAATTTATGGGTGCTAAAGAAATGACAAAAAAAGATTTTTTAAAAACACTAGAAAAAAAAGTTTCGCTTGAAAGTGGCTTTAAAAATTTCAAAAATTTACTATAAAAAGATATACTTATAGATAAACAAAATTGCATAAATATTTTGGAATGATTTTTGCTTTTAGTCTATAAAAGCTTTATTTTAAAGGAAAAACTATGATAAGCCCTTTTAAATCAAAAGAACTTATTGTTGATGCTTTAGCAGGAAGAAACCTAAGAAGTCAAATGATTAATTCTAACCTTGCAAATGTTGATACTCCTTTTTATAAAGCAAGAGATATAGAATTTGAAACTGCTTTAGTTAATAGAGCAAATGAAATTTTTAAAAAGAAAGATACTAAAGAGCTTGAATTAGCAAGTACAGATGCAAATCATCAAAAACCTTGGAAATTTCCAGATCCTAATAAATCAACTATTTATTTAAGAGATGGACATTTAGCAAGAAATGACGCAAACACAGTAGATCTTGATGTAGAAACTACTGAAATGAGTAAAAATACTATGATGATTACTGCTTTAGATGGTGTTTTAAGAAGACAAAGTAATATTTTTTCAGCCATCATAGACACAAGCTCTAAATTAGGCTAGGAGAAAAATAATGGCTTATTTAAGTGATTTTGATATTAGCGGATACGGACTTAGTGCTCAACGCTTTAGAATGAATGTAATTAGCTCAAATATAGCTAATGCAAACACTACCAGAACAGCAGAAGGTGGTCCGTATAGAAGAAGAGAAGTGATTTTTAAAGCAACTGATTTTAATGAATTGCTAAATAAACAAATTGCTAAAGATAATAATTTTTTAGAATATGAAAATCCTTTAAATGATCCAGCTTCACAAAAAGATGCAAAACCTGCTATAATGAGTGTAGTGGTTGATAAAGTTGTAAGAGATGATAAAGATTTTCGTATGAAATTTGATCCATCTCATCCAGATGCGAACGAACAAGGCTATGTTGCTTTTCCAAATATAAACCCGGTAATTGAAATGGCCGATTTAATAGAAGCAACAAGAGCTTACCAAGCAAATGTAAGTGCTTTTACAAGCACTAAAACTATAGCACAAAGTGCGATAGATTTACTAAGAGGTTAATAAATGAACACTATTAATGGTATAAATCAATTTAACAATATTAATAACAAAAACAATAACAATAACGCAAGTATAGGCGATGAGTTTTCAAATTTATTGAAAAATTCTATCAATGACCTTAACAAAACGCAAGAAACAGCTGAAGCTGCTATGGTAGACATTGCAACAGGTGAAGTAAAAGATTTACACCAAGCAGCAATCGCAATTAGCAAAGCTGAATCAAGTATGAAATTTATGCTTGAAGTTAGAAATAAGGCTATAAACGCATATAAAGAAATTTCAAGAACTCAAATTTAATATATGCTTTCAAACACCATTAGAAATAGAGTTTCAAAGGTAGCTTTTGCTTTTTGTATGGCTCTGTTTTTTATGGCCTTGTTTTTACTTTCTACTTTTTTTCTAACCTCAAAACGCCATATACCAAACACCCAAAAAGAGCAATATTTTTCCGCTCTTAGAGGTAATATCATCACAAGCGATAATTTTACAGTAACCTCTAGTAGACAAATTTATAGAGCTGAAATTGATCTAAGAAGTTTAAATCCTGATAAAAAAGATTTATTTTTAACACTTTTTCAGATTTATAGTGGCGCAAGCGATGAGCAAATGCAAGATATCAAAAAAAGAATGCTTGTGAAGAAAAAAAGAAGCTATAGTTTTATTTTGCTCCAAGATATTAATTCAAAAGATGCAAGCTATTTAAAAGAATTAGCCAAAAAACTTTATACTCAAGGATTTTTTAAGTCTTTTACAAATAGTAATGGCAGGGTTGAAACAAGAGGGCTTGATATTATAGAACACAAAGAAGATCGTGTGTATATGCCAAAAGATTCTCTTACTCCAATCATAGGTTATACAAGAGCTTATATGGATGAGCAAAGTGAAATTTTTAAAAATGTAGGTATAAAAGGTTTAGAAAAATACTACAACGAATGTTTAAATCCTTTACAAAATGCAAAAATTCAAGGCTTAAGAGATATAGGTGGTAATATTATATTGAATTCGCACTCTTATGAAAAGCGGAAAATAGATGGTTGTAATTTATACTTAAATATTTCACTAAAACTTCAAAAAGGTTTAGAAAAAGCTATTGATAAAAGAAATGAAGATCTAAAAGCGAATGAAATTATAGTTGCGATTATGGAAAGTAAAAGTGGGAAAATTTTAGCCCTTGCTAGTTCAAGAAGGTATGATCCACAAAATCGTGGAAAAGATCTTTCTGTGCTTAATGCAAGTGCAATAGAATATGGCTATGAAGCAGGTTCTGTTATAAAACCTTTTATATTTACCACTGCTTTAATGCTTGATAAAATCAAAGTCAATGAAATCATCAATACCCAAGGTGGTCAATATAAGCTTGGTCGTTTTACCATACGCGATGATCATAGAAAAGATAAAATGAGCATGGAAGAAGTTATCACCTACTCTTCAAATGTTGGTATGATTAAAATTGCCCAAAGATTAAGCAATCTTGAAATCATCTCAGGGCTTAGAATTTTTCGTTTTGGAGAAAAAAGTGGTATTGATCTTCCTTATGAACAAAAAGGAGAAATACCAAACCCAAAAAGATTAAGAGAGGTAGAAAAATCCGTATTGAGCTATGGTTATGGTCTGAAAACAACTTTCATGCAACTTCTAGCTGCTTATAATGTATTTAACAATGATGGAATTTATATCACACCGCAAATTGCAAATAAAATTTATCAAGATGGACGCTTAATAAAACTTGATGATGAAGTTAAAAAAGAAAAAATTCTCTCAAGTAAAGCTGCCAAAGAAATGCAACAAATTTTAATCAATGTTATAGAAAAAGGAACAGGTAAAAAAGCACAAACTCAAGGCATTATCATAGGTGGTAAAACAGGTACAGCTAGGATTGCTGAGAGAAAAGGCTATACTTCAAATCGCTACAATGCTTCATTTTTTGGCTTTGCAAATGATGAGAAAAATAATTATACCATAGGGGTTTTGGTAAGAAATCCTACCAAGGCTTATAGTTATTACGCTGCACAAAGTGCTTTACCTATGTTTAAAGATACAGTAAATCTTATGATAAAAGAAAGTTATTTAAAACCAAATCAACAGGGATTAATTAATGGAAATTAACTATTATAATAATCTTTGTAGTGAAATGTATGATATTTTACATAATAAAGCACCTCAAGACGAATTAGATTTTTATTTATCATATGCTAAAAAAGAATATAAAATTTTAGAACCTTTATGTGGAAACGGAAGATTTATGATTCCTTTTTTAACACAAGGTTTTGATATTATAGGAATAGATTCTTCTGAGGAAATGTTAAGAAAACTAAAACAAAAATATCCCCTTGCGCAAACATTTTGCGCTGATTTTTTAAAATATAATTTCAAAGAAAAATATGATTATATATTTATCCCATCAGGATCAATTTCTCTATTTACTAATATCACAGAATGCAAGATTGTTTTAAAAAACATAAAAAACGCATTAAAGAAAGATGGAGTATTTGTATTTGCAGTAGACAGCATAAACACAAAAAGCTATAATGATGATAACTATAAAATAACATCATCGGTATCAACTCATAACGGCTTCAATCTTGTGTTGAAAAATAAAAGTTACTTTGACGAAAAAACACAAACTCAATTTTATCCTAGCATATATGAACTATACGATGAAGATAAATTAATAAAAAGCGAATATATGGATTTTCAAATACATTTATATAGACAAGGAGAAATGGAAGATTATTTAAAAGAAGTTGGTTTTACAAAAATAAATTCTTATTTTTCTTTTTCAAAAACTCTTATAAACAGCAACCAATCTGATTTCTTTTTATACGAATGTAGCCATTAAATATCTGTTTTATTTAAGACAAACTCTATAAATTCATCGCTATCATTAGGGCAAGCAATAAGCTCATAATCACTTTTTGCTAAGTGTCTATACTCAATTCCAAGCTCAAAAATCGTTTCAGAACAATCTATACAAAAAGATATTGGGTAAATCAAAGCTTTTTGGTCTAAATTTTCTAAAATATCACTTGTATTTGGTTCAAGCCATTTTACTGGACCTAGTTTTGATTGATAGGATAAAATGATTTGATCAAATTCATTTTTAAGTTTTTCTTTTAAAATACTCACATGCTCTTGTACATGTTTTTCATACAAATCACCTTTTTTAATCACTGAAAGTGGTAAAGAATGAGCAGAAAAAATCAAAGTTTTATAATCACATTCTTTCTTTTTTTCTAAAATATGCTTTATGATCATTTCATTATAAAGTTCATCTTTATAAAAAACATCAATGACTTTTACATTAGCTTGATTTTGGATATTTCTTAGCTCATTTTGCACCACTTCTAAAGAACTAGTTACAGTGGTTTTAGAATGATGAGGATATAAAGGAAATAAAATGATTTCATCATTTTTTTGAAAATCATATTTTGAAAAAACATCATTTGCAAAGGGTGACACATAAAGACTAATAAAATCAAAGTTATATTCTTTAGTTTTAGAATTTAATTTATCACATAAACTTTGTGTGATTTGAGTAAGCGGGGATTTCCCGCCCATTTTTTCATAGTTTTGCTTCATAGCTTTTAGTCTTGATTTTCTTATCATAAAGGCTACAAATTTTCTTAAAAAAACATTTTTTATCCCTAAAATATAAGGATCATTAAACATATTTTTTAAAAAAACTTCACATTCATCAAGTTTATTAACCCCGCCCATATTTAAAAAAAATACATATTTCACTATCAAACACCTTCTAAAATTTCTTGCACTCTCAAAGCATCTTCAATGCTAGCTAAATTTTTACAAACCCCATTTTGCAAAAGCTCAAAAAAGTCTTCATGCTCAGCATACAAAGGAGAGTTTTCATATAAATTTGGAATTTTTTGCGTATTAATAAAAAGTTCAAAATTTTTAAGATCAAGTTCATAAGTATGTTTTTTACCTAAAAGTGTGATTTTTCTTATAATGCATTGTCCATTCCAGCTATCATGAATACTTGCTAAAATATTTTCTAATTTTAAGCTTATCATTACCTCATCTTCAAATTTATAATGATGAAAACTTTTATAAATATTTGCTTTTAAAATTTGCTCTTGACTTAAAAATCTAACTAAGTCAATATCATGCACACTAAGATCACTTAAAACACCTACATCATTTATTCTTTGTGGATAAGGCGAAATTCTTTGTATGTTAATACTTATAATCTCATCTTCTAAAAGTTTTTCTTTTAAAGTTAAAACAGCAGGATTAAATCTCTCACAAAAACCCACCCCTACTCTGACTTTATTTTCTCTAGCTTTTTGATTTAAAGTTAAAATTTCATCAACATTTAATGCCAAAGGCTTTTCTATCAAAACATTTTTTATTTTAGGAAAAACTTTCAAAGCTATGTCTAAATGCGTATGAGTAGGCGTAGCAATGATAACACCATCAAGATTTTGCTTTAAAAAATCATCAAAATTTTTATACAAAAAGTGTTTAAATTCATCTTTACAAAAAGGATCATAAAGATGAATTTCTTTTACTTTTAAATTACGCTCAAGTTCTCTTAAATGGTTTTTACCCATTTTACCAAGGCCCATAAGCCCTATTTTCATTTAAAAGCCTCAATCACTCTAGATTGGTGCTCTTCTTTTAAAAATGCACTCATAGGTAAGGATAAAATTTCATCACTTAAAAGCTCTGTATTTGGTAAATCACCCTTTTTATAAGCAAGATAATCAAAAGCTTCTTGCAAATGAAGTCCTAAAGGATAATGCACAGCAGTAGGTATGCCTTGCTCTTGTAATTTTTGCATGAAATTTTCTCTATTCTTTACACGCACGCTATATTGAGCCTGGGCACTCACAAAACCATCTTTCCTTGGCGGTAAAATACAATTTTTTAAATTTTCATCATAAACTTTTGCTATTGCTTCTCTTTTTTTAATCTCTTCATCTAAATATTTTAATTTCACATTTAAAATAGCTGCTTGGATAGTATCAAGCCTTCCATTAATACCGATGTATTTATGCTTATATCTTTGCACTTGTCCATGATTTAAATAAATTTTTATTTTTTGTGCTAATTCATCATCTTGGGTAAAGATCGCTCCACCATCTCCATAAGCACCTAAAGGCTTAGATGGGAAAAAGCTTGTGCAAGATATATCAGCTATAGCACATGATTTTATGTCTTTTTGACTAGCTCCAAAACTTTGCGCACTATCTTCTATCAAAGCAATATTTTGACTTTTACAAAGCTCTTTTAGAGCAAACATATCAGGCATAAGCCCAAAAATACTCACAGCAATTACAGCTTTAGTTTTAGGCGTGATAGCACTTTGAACTTTTTCTAAACTAAGATTATAATCTTTAAAATCAATATCCACAAAAACAGGCTTAGCACCGATTAGAGCAACCATTTCAGCTGTAGCTATAAAGGTAAAACTTGGCACTATTACCTCATCATCTCTACCCACGCCCAAAGCCATCAAGGCTAAAAATAATGCACTTGTACCACTTGAACAACCTATTGCGTGTTTAATACCTACATATTTAGCTAAATTGTTTTCAAATTCTTCTAATTTTGCACCACCTATAAAAGAGCTGCTTTGTAAAACTTCACTAATGGCCTCATCGATTTCATTTTTATAAGCATTATATTGAGCATTTAAGTCTATAAAAGGAATTTTCATTGTATTACCTTAGTAAATTTAAAATCATGATTATAAGATAGTTTTACTTAATTTAAAGTATTTTTGGTATTATTTTAAGCAAAAAACTAGCTAGGAAAATCTATGGATATAAGAAAAGAATATTTAGAATTTTTTAAGTCAAAAGGACATGAAATCACTCCTTCGAGCCCTTTAGTTCCTGATGATGCAACTTTACTTTTTACTAATGCAGGTATGGTGCCTTTTAAAAGTATATTTACCGGAGAAGTACCACGCCCTAATCCTCCGCGTAAAACAAGTTGTCAAACTTGTATAAGAGCTGGTGGAAAACATAATGACTTAGACAATGTAGGCTACACAGCAAGACATCATACTTTCTTTGAAATGCTTGGAAATTTTAGTTTTGGAGATTATTTTAAAGAACAAGCCATTGCTTATGCTTGGGAGTTTGTAACTGAAGTTTTAAAACTACCTAAAGAAAGACTATATGTAACTGTACATGAGAGCGATGATGAAGCATATGAACTTTGGCAAAAACATATAGAAAAAGAAAGAATTTATAAATTTGGCGATAAAGATAATTTCTGGCAAATGGGCGATACTGGACCATGCGGGCCTTGTAGTGAAATTTTTTATGATCAAGGTGCTGAGCATTTTAATTCTAATGAAGATTATATGGGTGGTGATGGAGATAGGTTCTTAGAAATTTGGAACCTCGTTTTCATGCAGTATGAAAGAAGTGCTGATGGCACACTTACTCCATTGCCAAAACCTAGTATTGATACAGGCATGGGACTTGAAAGAGTTAGTGCTATAAAAGAAGGAAAATTTAGCAATTTTGATAGTTCTTTGTTTATGCCTATTATTGAGAGTATTGCAAAACTTTGTGGCAAAACTTATACTTATGAAAATGGGGCTAGCTATAGAGTAATCGCTGATCATATTAGATCAAGTGTATTTTTACTTGCTCAAGGAGTTGGTTTTGATAAAGAAGGCAGGGGCTATGTTTTAAGAAGGATTATGCGCCGTGCCTTAAGACATGGATATTTATTAGGTCTTAAAAGAGCTTTTATGTATGAGCTTGTAGATGTAGTGTGCGAGTTAATGGGTGAGCATTATACTTACTTAAATGAAAAAAAAGAATTTATCAAAGAGCAGATTAAACTAGAAGAAGAAAGATTTTTAAGCACCATTGAAAATGGTATAGAAATTTTTAACGAAGAACTTAAAAAAACTAAAGATATTTTTAGTGGTGAAGTAGCTTTTAAACTTTATGATACTTATGGTTTTCCACTTGATTTAACCCAAGATATGCTAAGAGAAAAAAATCTTAGTGTAGATGAGGCTAAATTTAATGAGCTTATGCAAGAACAAAAAGACAGAGCCAAAGCTTCTTGGAAAGGAAGCGGGGATAAAGCAATTAGCGGAGACTTTAAAGTTTTATTAGAAAAATTTGGTAAAAATACTTTTAGTGGTTATGAAAATTATGAAGAAAAAACTAAAATCATGGCCATTTTAGATGAAAATTTTAAAATCATAACCGAAGCAAAGGCAGGAGATATAGCATGGTTAATGCTTGAAAAAACTCCATTTTATGCAACAAGTGGAGGGCAAAGTGCTGATATAGGTTTTATCAATGAAAATGAGGTTTTAGATACACAAAAATTCTTTGATATTAATCTTAGTCAAGTGAAATTAAAACAAAATCTTAAAACAAATGATGAAGTGTTGGCTTGCATAGATACTAAAAAAAGAGAGCAAATCGCAAGACATCATAGTGCGACACATTTATTACACCATGCTTTAAGAGAAATTCTTGGCTCACACATTAGTCAAGCAGGTTCTTTGGTAGAACACAATAAATTAAGATTTGATTTTACTCACCCAAAAGCCCTAAACAAAGAAGAATTAAAACAAATAGAAGCTTTGGTAAATACTTACATCATGCAAGCAAACGAAGCTAAAATTGAAATTTTAGCTTTAGATGAAGCTAAAAAAAGTGGTGCCATAGCTTTATTTAGTGAAAAATATCAAGAAAAAGTAAGAGTTTTAACCCTAGGAGCTAGTAAGGAGCTTTGTGGTGGCACTCATGTGAAAAATAGCTCTGAAATAGGAAGTTTTTACATCATCAAAGAAAGCGGTGTTAGTGCTGGAGTAAGAAGAATAGAAGCAGTGGTAAGCAAAGCTGCACTTGATTATGTTAATGAAAATTTAAAAGAACTAAACCAAGCTAAAGAAGAGTTAAAAACTCATGATATTTTAAGCTATGTAGCAAAATTAAAAAATGAAATAGCTAGTTTAAAAAATGAATTAAAAAATTCGAGCAAAGCAGAATTAAACTCTAAAGAACTAAATGGCATTCAATATTGTGTGCAAAAAATAGACAGTGGCGATATAAAAACCATGATAGATGAGTTTAAAAATAAATTTAACAAAGCTGTGATTTTACTTTTACAAGAAAAAGAAGGCAAAATCATCATCGCAGCAGGTGTTAAAGACACTTCATTAAAAGCTGGTGTTTTGGTAAAAGAAATTGCGCAAATACTTGGTGGAAACGGTGGCGGTAGGGATGATTTTGCAACAGCTGGCGGTAAAGATACAAGCAAAATAGAACAAGCACTTGATCATGCTAGAAAAATCATAGAAGAAAGTCTTGCTTAATGCTTTATTTAGCTTCAAGTTCACCTTCACGCGTTGCTTTATTAAAAGAAACAAATATCGCTTTTGAGCAAATTATTATCGATTATGATGAGAGCTTGGTAAAAAAAGACAATCCAAGCTCTTATGTGCAAAAAATTGTTTTAGAAAAAGAAAGACAGTTTTTTGCAAAATATCCTGACTTAAAAAATGTTTTATTTGCTGATAGCATAGTTTGTGCTCAAAATATCATTCTAACTAAAGCTAAAAGTGACAATGAGGCTTTTAATATGCTCAATTTGCAAAGTGGTAAAAGCATTAGCGTTTTAAGCGCGATGATTTTGGTTTTAGAAGATAAAAAGATTTTTAATCTTAGCAAGTGTGATTTGATTTTGAATAAATTTGATCTAAAAGATATGCAAGAATACATTGAGTCAAAACTTTATCAAGGTAAAGCCGGAGCTGTGATGTGTGAGGGCTTTCATAAAAAATACATTAAAAAAATCATAGGCCATCAAAGTACAGCACTAGGGCTTAATATAGAACTTTTGAAAGCATTTTTATGATAAAAATTTTAAAAATATTTCTTTCTTTTTGTATAGTGTGTGCGGTTGGAGTTTTTATATTTATTGCTTATTTGTTTTCTGATTCTGATTTAAATCAATACACTTTTAAAGATTACAAACCACCTCTTACAACACAAATTTTTGATAAAAATGGAAAATTAGTTGCAAATGTTTTCGAGCAACACCGCTTTTACGCTCCTTATGAAGAGCTCCCACCAAGACTTATAGAAGCTTTGGTGGCTATTGAAGATACTAGCTTTTTTGAACATGGTGGGGTTAATATAGATGCGATTTTTAGAGCAGCTATTAAAATCATAAGAAGCGGTGGAAAAACCATGGAAGGAGCCTCCACTCTTACGCAACAATTCATAAAAAATACAGAATTAACCCCTGAACGCACTTTAAATAGAAAACTAAAAGAAGCTTTGCTTGCATATAAGATAGAAAGCACTTTAACTAAAGAGCAAATTTTAGAAAGATATTTAAATTTCATCTTCTTTGGACATGGATATTATGGAGTAAAAACCGCTGCGCTTGGGTATTTTAGAAAAAATTTAGATGAGCTTAGTTTGAAAGAAATTGCCATTTTAGTAGGTATGCCAAAGGCTCCAAGCACTTATGATCCTACTAGACATTTAGATCTTTCTTTAGCAAGAGCAAATAGCGTAGTACAAAGGATGTATAATCTTGGTTGGATTTCTAAAGAAGAGTATAAAAATGCCTTAAAAGAGATTCCAAAAGTATATGATGATACTTTAACACAAAATGCAGCTCCTTATGTTACTCAAGAAGTTTTAAAACAACTAAGCGGAATTAAAGATTTAAAAAGTGGTGGTTATAAAATAGAACTTGCCATCGATCTTGATGTACAAAGCATTGCAAGAGAGGCTTTAAAATTTGGCTATGATGAAATAGTTAAAAGAGATAAAGATGCAAATTTAAGCACACTTAATGGAGCTATGATAGTAGCAAATCACCAAAATGGAGATATATTAGCTTTAGTAGGTGGGGTAAATTACACAAAAAGTAATTTTAACCGTGCTACTCAAAGTTTAAGACAGCCTGGAAGTTCTTTTAAACCTTTTTTATACCAAATTGCTATTGACATGGGCTATTCTCCTATGAGTAAGATTGCTGATATTTCAAGGATTTTTGAAAGTACCAAAAAAGATGAAAAAGATTGGAAACCTAAAAATTTTGGTGGAAAATTTCTAGGACTTATAAGTTTAAAAGAAGCACTAACTGGCTCAAGAAACCTAGCTACTATAAATTTAGCTCTTGCTTTAGGACTTGATGTAATCCACGATAAACTTAGTTTTATGGGTTTTGAAAATATACCGGTTGATTTATCTATAGTTTTAGGTAGCTTTGGAATTTCTATTTATGATTATGCTAAACTTTATACAGTATTTGGGAATTATGGGGTGCAAAAAGATTTAATACTCATTAAAAGAGTAATCGATAAAAATGGCAAAATAGTAGTAGAGTTTAACTCTGGAGAAAGAAAAATCAGCGAACCCGAGCAAGCCTTTTTAGTTAATGATATGATGCAAAATGTTGTTAAAAAAGGCACTGGGCGCAATGCTAGAGTAGAAGGGATTGAAATAGCTGGAAAAACAGGTACTTCAAACAAAAGTATTGATGCGTGGTTTTGTGGATTAACTCCTGAAATAGAAGCTATCATATGGTATGGCAATGATGATAATAAACCTATGAAACAAATCGAAGGTGGCGCAAGGACTGCTGCTCCAGTTTTTAAAGAATTTTTAACAAAATACTTAGAACTTTATCCTGATAGCGCTAGAAAATTTATCATTCCAAAAGGGGTTCATCAAGGAATTTATGAAAAACAAAAAGAGTATTACACCAATACCTCCCCATTTCCAAAAAACAACCCTGCTTTATCTGAAAATAGTGAAATAATTTTTTAAAATATTTTTTATAAAATAATAAAAATTATCCTTTCATTTTCCTTTATATGTTTTAATATCATAAAATATATAAAGGATTTTTATGAATATCACAAACGAGCAATTGTACAACAAAAGACGTCACTTTTTAAAGTTAGGTGCTGGAGCTTTGGTTAGTTCAGCCTTAGTTCAATCTGAATTAATGGCATTAAATTTCTTTCCTGATCCTAATAATGAAAAATTAAAACTTAGCGATGAAAAAATTGCAACTAATTATGTTAATTTTTATGAATTTTCTACTGATAAAAAAAGAGCTGTTGAGCTTGCAAAAAATTTCAATACAAAGGGCTGGAAAATAGAAGTTAGTGGGGAAGTTGAAGAGCCTTTGACTTTGACTATGGAAGATTTATTAGCCTTTCCTTTAGAAGAGAGAATTTATAGATTTCGTTGTGTTGAAACTTGGTCTATGGTTGTGCCTTGGGTTGGTTTTGAATTACGCGCTTTGATAGAAAAATGCAAAGTTAAAAGTGAAGCTAAATTTATAAAATTTACCACTCTTTTTGATAAAAATCAATTTGCTGACCAAGCTTCATTTTTCCCAACTCTTGATTATCCTTATGTAGAGGGCTTAAGATTAGATGAAGCTATGCACCCACTAACACTTATGGCCGTAGGAATGTATAAAAAGCCTTTATTAGGACAAAATGGAGCACCAATTCGCCTTGTAGTTCCATGGAAATACGGCTTTAAAAGTATCAAATCTATTGTAAAAATAGAATTTACCAAAGAACAACCTAAAACCACATGGGAGTTAGCAAACCCTAGAGAATATGGTTTTTATGCTAATGTTAATCCAAATGTTTCTCATCCAAGATGGTCTCAAGCGAACGAACGTCCTTTGGGAGATTTTTTCACTAAACCTACGCAAATGTTTAATGGTTATGAAAAAGAAGTAGCGCATTTATATAAAGATATGGATTTAAAGGTTAATTTTTAATGAACAAAAAAGTTTATAATATCGGCGGATTTTTAGCATTTACTTTAAGTGTTATTTTTAGCATTTATCAAATCAAGCAAGAATTTGATATTGTAAAATCTTTGTATTTTTATAGTGGTATATTTGGCTTAATCTTTTTTGGATTAAGCCTATTTTTTTCACTTTTAAAGTATAAGCACACAAAAGATTACCCTAAATTTTTAGGTTTTTATGCTTTTTTTTGGGCTTTAATCCACTTTTTAAATTATTTTGCTTTTGGAAAAAATTTAGATCTAATACTTTTTTTCAAAGATACTTTTAGTAAAAATTTAGAATTTAGTGGCTTTGTATGCTTTTTCATACTCTCACTTATGTTTATAAGCTCTTTTAATTTTTTAAAAAAATTAAGTAAAATAAGAAAACTCGGATATTTTTGTTTTTTGCTAGTAGCTTGGCATTATTTTTTATCTGCAAAAATACCACAAATTCCACATTTTTTAGCTTTAAGCCTAGCCTTTATTTTTCTACTTATTAAATTATATAAAAATTATAAAAAGAGAAAAAAAGTAACTTTTTTGTAATTTCTTTCAAAAATACACATTGTTTAAGAAAAATAATATAAAGTTGTCCTTAAAATAAGATGTAATATATCTTATTTTAAGGACAATCATGCAAAGAAGAGACTTTTTAAACGGAATGGCTTTAACTATACTAGCAGGAATGACTCCTTTGCAAGTATTATACGGTAAAGAAGCCAAAATTGAAGATTTTACCAAAGAATACTACCCACCAAAGTGGCTTGGATTAAGAGGTAGCAACAATGCAAGTTATGAGTTTGCGCATATGTTAAGAGATGGTGAAAAATTTGACTTTAGCGCTATCAAACCTAAACAAGAATATGATCTAGTTGTAGTTGGAGCTGGAATTAGTGGCTTAGCAGCTGCTTGTTTTTATCAAAATAAATTTGGAAAAGATAAAAAAATTCTCATCCTTGATAATCACGATGATTTTGGTGGACACGCTAGAAGAAATGAAATAGAATTAGAAGATGGTACTATTTTAAGTTATGGTGGTAGCGAAACCTTCCAATCTCCAAAAGCTTTATATTCTAAAGAGGTAGTAGATTTACTATCATCTTTAGGTGTGGATATTGATGAGCTTGCTAAACGTTTTGATGTAAATTTTTACCCTGATTTAAAACTTAGCAGAGGTGTGTATTTTTCTAAGTCTGAATTTGGAGTAGACAAAGTTGTAAATGGCAATCCTAGAAAAGTAATTTGTGATGATATTCCTGAAGAAAAAAGCAATGGAAGAAGCATTGAAGCCTTTATAGGGGATTTTCCACTTAATGATAAAGATAAAAAAGACCTTATTGCTTTATTTAAAAGCGAAAAAGACTATTTAAAAGGCATGGATAAAAAGCAAAGAGATGAATATGTAGCAAAAACAAGCTATAAAAAATTCTTAGAAGAAAAAGTTAAACTTTCACCACAAGCTGTAAAATTCTTTGAAGGTATGACAGATGACTTTTTAGCTTTAGGCATTGATGCTGTTTCTTGTGAAGATGCTAGAGTTTCTTTCTTACCTGGTTTTGATAAACTTGGTCTTGATCCAATCGAAGGAGAGGCTTTAGCCGAAATGGAAGAGCCATATATCCATCACTGTGCTGATGGCAATGCTACTGTTGCTAGATTAATGGTTAGAAGATTAATTCCTGATGTATCTAAAAAAGGTAAAGATATGGACGAGATTACCTTGGCTCATTTTGATTATTCTAAACTTGATCTTGCTAAAAACAAAGTACGTTTAAGATTAAACAGCACTGTTATAAATGTAGAAAATACAAAAGATGGAGCTTTAGTAACTTACGTTAATAAAGGCAAAAATTACAGAGTAAAAGCTAAAAAAGTTGTAATGGCAAATTATAATAGTATGATTCCATATATAGTACCAAGCATGCCACAAGATCAAAAAGATGCTTTAAGCAAAAACGTAAAAACCTCTCTTTTACACACTAAAGTTATCATAAGCAATTGGGAGCCATTTATAAAACTTGGGGTTCATGAAATTTATTCACCAAAAATGCCTTATGCTAGGACTAAACTTGATTACCCTGTGGATATGGGAGGATATCACCACCCAAGAGATCCTAAAAAGCCTATTTGTGTTCACATGGTTTGCTCTCCTTTAGCTTTTGCAAACATTCAAGGGATTGATCTTGATGGAATGGATGCAAGGGATAGAGCTAGAGTAGGCAGAAATTTATTATTTACTATGAGTTTTGAAGAGCATGAGAAAATTATTCGCGATCAGCTTCAAGGTATGCTAGGCTCAGCTGGATTTAATCATGAAAAAGACATTAAAGCTATAGTTGTAAATCGTTGGGGACACTGCTATTCATATACAGAAAACAGTCTTTTTGATGATAGCGAAGAAGCACAAAAAACTATAGAGCTTGCAAGAAAACCTTTTGGCAATATCGTTATAGCAAATTCAGATTCTGATTGGTCAGCTTATATGCATTCAGCAATCGATCAAGCATATCGTGCTGTTAACGAACTTTAACAATCAAACTCCTTTTTAGGAGTTTGATAAATCAATCATCGTTTTTGATACCAATATAAATTAAAGCTAAAAGCATATAATTTACTAATCTAGTAGCATCAGGCAAGCCATTCCAAGTTTTACTCATCCACATACCAAACCACTCCGCAGCTACCACTTGAAAACCAAAAAACCAAAGCAAACAACAACAAGTTAAAGCAATAATTCCAAATTTTTTAGCTTCATGAAAAGTTTTTGCATCTGAATTTCTTGCATTAAACATATCCAAAGCACCTTTTAAAGCAGTTAGCATAATAAAAGCTTCAAAACAGATAATAAAAATATAAGCAACATGATGAATAGTGGGATTTGTAATAGCTCTATAAACAATAGCATTACCTAAATAATCAGGTTTAGTATCCATACTCATAACATGCTTTACAAACTGAAAATTTGAATTATAATCAGTTATATTGCCAAAAACAACAATAGCCGCTAAAGAGACAACTGTAAGTAAGATAATCATTTTAGAATATCTTACTATGCTCGTCATAGAAAAACCGCAATTGCAATTCATTATGATACTCCTTTTTGTTAAAATTATATTAATATAATATAATGAATATTAAACAAAACTGAAATATCTAACGCAATCTTAAAGAATTCAATACAACTGTTACCGAACTAAAACACATTGCCAAAGCTGCCAAATGTGGACTAAGTGTTATAAATGGCACAAAACCTGCCGCAATAGGAATACACAAAGCATTGTAAATAAAAGCCCAAAAAAGATTAAGCTTGATGATGTTTTTAGTTTTTTGAGAAAGCTCAAAACAATAAGCTATTAAAGATAAATCATCTTTTATTAAAATCAAATCTCCGCTTTTTTTAGCAAGCTCGCTTGCTTTGGTAAAACTTATGCTTGCGCTAGCTAAATTTAAAGCAGGAGCATCATTAATACCATCTCCTATAAAAAGCACTTTTTCTTTTTTAATTTTTTGTTTTATAAAATCAAGCTTTTGCTCGGGTTTTAAGTCAGAATAATATTCATCAATATTAAGCTCATTTGCTATTTTAGCAACACTTTTTTCATTATCACCACTTAAAATAATGCTTTTTATATCTTTTTGTTTTAAATTTGCTATCAAATCCTTAGCTTCATTTTTAAGTTCATTTTTCAAGCAAACCCCGCCAAGACAAATTTTATTTTTTGCAAAATACAAACATATGGGTGCTTGATCTTCAAATTCTTGCAAAAATTGCTTGCTTTTTTGTATATCAACGCCATTTTCAAGCATTAGTTTTTCATTGCCTATTAAATACACATCATCATTTTCCTCATAAAGCAAACCACTCCCCACCAAAACACTTAATTTTCCCTGCAAATTTAAATTTACATTTAATTCTTTAGTAAATGCCTTTGCGATTGGGTGTGAGCTTAAATTTTCAATTTGGGTAAGTTTTTGAAAGTCTTCTTGAGAGAGATTATGCTTATAAACACTTAAATCATTTTGACTTAAAGTGCCTGTTTTATCAAAAATAGCAAGTTTTATACTAGCTAAATTCTCTAATACTGCTGGATTTTTCACTAAGATAAAATTTCTTGCTCCATTTGCTAAAGCACTAACTATGGCTATAGGAGTTGCTAAGCCCAAAGCACAAGGACAAGAGATTAAAAGCGTAGCACAAGCATGTAAAAATGCAGCGTTGATTCCTTCTTTAAAATACCAAAAAGCAAATACAAAAAGCGATAAAACAATAATACAAGCTACAAAATAAGCTGAAATTTTATTAGCTAAGTTTGCTAAAGGTGTTTTGACATTACCTGCTTTAAAAACAAGATCTTTGATTTGTTCTAATGAACTTTCAATAGCCTTTTTACTAGCTTTAATCTTTAAGCTTCCATTTATCAGCACAGTTCCTGCTAAAATCTCATCATCTTGCTTTTTAAAAAGTGGCAAAAACTCTCCTGTTAAAAAACTCACATCAACCTCAGCCTCGCCTGCTATAATTACCCCATCAGCGACAACGCTTTCACCCTCTTTTACTAAAATCACATCATTTTCTTTTACAAAAGCACTAGGTATGCTTTTTATACTTCCATCTTCTAAGATTATATTAGCTTTTTTAATATCTATGTTTTTTAATTTATTTTGATATTCTAAGGATTTAAATTTAGCCTTTTCTTCTAAGTATTTACCTAATAAAACAAAGCTTATAATCATCGCTCCGCCACTAAAATACAAATAACCATCTTTACTAAATACCTCAAAATACACAAAAAAAGAATATATAAAAGAAGTAAAAGCACCTAGAGATATCAAGGTATTCATATCTAAATTTTTATGTCTTAATCCTTTAAGAGCGTGGATGAAAAAACCTTTTCCACAATAAAAAATCGCTATCATAGATAAAAACATTTGAATTAAAGCAGAAACATTTCCTTGAACAAACATTTCAAAATACATCACAATAGAGCTCAAAATTATACTCATGATAAGCTTTATTTTCATATTTTTAAGCTCTTTGAGTTTAAACTCGTATAAATTTTGCTCTTCTTGCAATATCTCAAAACCCAAAGCTTTGATTTTTGCTTTGATTTTTGCTTCCAAAGATAAATCTTTAAGCAAAAACACTCCACTAGAATTGACATAAGAAACACTTACATCTTCTACTCCATCAATTTTTGCACAAACTTTTTCTATAGCATTAGAGCAATTAACACAAGTCATATTGCCTATTTTTAATTTTACTTCATGCATTATCTATTTCAAAACCTAATTCTTGTAATTGTTTTTTAAACTCTTCAACTTGCTCTGCTTTTAAGTCAATCTCTATGCTTTTTGTTTCAACATTTATTTGTATGGTACCAAATTCATCTTCTAGTGAAGCCTTGATTAAATTAACACAACTTTGACAATTAATATTTTTAGTTTTTATAATCATTTACTCTCCTTTTTCTCTGTATTCATATTTATGAGAATGAAAAATTTTATTTTTTATAAATTTAAAGCCCATTTTTTCATAAAGCATTTTTGCATTTATATTTTCATCTTCTACGATTAATGAAAGCTTTTTGCCATTATCCAAAGCTTCATTGAAAGCATATTCAATCAATTTCTTAGCAATACCTTTTCCTCTTGCTTTTTCATCCACACAAATACTGTCTAAATAAAATTCATCTTCGCATTCTTTTAAAACCTTTTCATTAATTCCTAAAAATTCTAAATGTTCATTTAAAGGCTTATCTAGCTCATCTGCCAAAGCTCCATCATAAAAACAAATTGCGCCTAAAATTTCCTCATTTTCCTCATATACACACACATTTTCATAACTCAAACGATTGTTCTCTTGGATAAAAAAATTCTCCAAAACCTCTATGGCTTTTTGATACTCATCATAACCACTAAGTTTATAAATAAAATGATCCATTGCCAAGGCAAGCAATTGTATGCATTTTTTAGCGTCACCTTTCCTAGCTTTTCTAATCACTCTTTTACTCCTTTAAAATCAAATTTAGACTTCTTAGTTTATACTTTTAACTTTAAAACAATATAAGAAAGAGAGAATTTATGGGAAGAGCGTTTGAATATCGCAGAGCCTCTAAAGAAGCAAGATGGGATAAAATGAGCAAACTTTTTCCAAAACTTGCAAAGGCTATACAAGTAGCAGCAAAAGAAGGCGGAGCTGATCCTGACATGAATCCAAAGCTTCGCAGTGCCATAGCTACTGCAAAAGCTAACAATATGCCAAAAGATAATATTGACGCAGCTATTAAAAGAGCAAGTGGAAAAGATAGCGCTGATATTAAAAATATCCACTATGAAGGAAAAGCAGCACATGGAGCTTTAATCATTGTTGAGTGCATGAGCGACAATCCTACACGTACAGTAGCAAATGTAAAAGCTATTTTTAGCAAAAATGGTGGAGAAATTTTACAAAATGGCTCTTTGACTTTTATGTTTTCACATAAAGCTGTTTTTCATCTTGAAAAATATGATGGAGATTTAGAAGAACTTGAGCTTGAACTCATTGATGCAGGGCTTGAAGAACTTGAGCAAAATGAAGAAGAATTACTAATTATAGGTGATTACACTGCCTTTGGAGAACTTAGCAATGCCATAGAAAAAAAAGGTTTAGTGCTTAAAAAAGCAGGACTTGAATACCTTGCTAACAATCCTGTAAGTTTTAGTGAAGAACAACTTCTTGATATTGAAAAATTGCTTGATAAATTAGAAGATGATGATGATGTGCAAGCAGTTTATACCAACATAGAATAGGAGCAAAAAATGCTTAAAAAAATCGACACAAAAGATGCAAAAAAATACAATTTTGCTATTATTAGCACCGAAAAAGGTGATATGAAACTAGAATTATTTCCTGATGAAGCACCACAAACTGTATGCAACTTCGCCAACCTAGCTAATGATGGTTTTTACAACGAACTTGTTTTTCACCGTGTGATTCCAAATTTTGTAATACAAGGTGGTTGCCCTTATGGTATAGGTTCAGGTGGTCCTGGTTATGAGATAGAGTGCGAATGCGACGATCAAAAACACAAACACTTAAGAGGTAGCTTATCTATGGCTCATGCTGGTAGAGATACAGGTGGATCACAATTTTTTATTTGTCATAGCCCACAACCTCATTTGGATGGAGTACATACTATCTTTGGACAAATCAATCCTGAAGACAAAGAAAGTTTAGAAGTACTAGATAGCATTAGAGCAGGAGATAAAATCAAAACTATCCAAATTTTAGAAAAACTTTAATTTTACATCTCCTTAAAATTGTGCTATGATTTTTTAAGGAGATTAACTATGCATTTTATTTTTATTTGTATTCATCTTATTTGTGCTATATTTTTTATAGCTTATGTGTTTTTTGATGTATGTGTTTATCGCTTTGCTTATAAACACCAAAGCAAAGAAGATTGCGATAAAATAAAAAAAGCCTATACTAAATCAAGCATTGTTATCTTTGCTAGTATTTTTATCTTGCTTTTATTGAGTGGATTTTATCTTTTAAGCTTTTATGAGTTTAACTCTTTTTGGGATTTTTTTGCAAGCAATTTTGGCATATTTTTATTTATCAAACTTTTATTATTAATAACAATGCTAGTTTTGACTTTTTACTCTTTATTTTTTATAAAAGTTTTAAAAAGAAAAGACCCTTTAAAATCTCACTTGATTGCATTGATTTTATGTATTTTAATAGTCATTTGTGCAAAAGCCATGTTATATTTTTAAAACATTAAAACTAAACTTATATCATTAGCTTAAAAAATAAAGGTTATTTATGCTTAGTGATATTATAGATTTTTTACTTACACTTGCAAAAGATTGGGGTTATTGGGGGATTATTTTTCTTATGTTTATAGAAAGTTCCTTTTTTCCCTTTCCTAGCGAAGTAGTGATGATACCTGCTGGGTATTTAGCCCATCAAAACGAATTCAACTTTTGGCTATGCCTGCTTTGTGGGACTTTTGGAGCTCTTTTAGGAGCTTTGCTTAATTATTATTTATGTTATTTCTTAGGACGGGAAGTTCTTTTGAAAATATGCAAATATTTTGGAGTTAATGAAGCAAAATTTGCTCAATTTGAAGCCTTTTTTAATAAACATGGTGAAATATCCACCTTTAGTGGTAGATTAATCCCTGGTTTACGTCAATACATTTCTTTACCTGCTGGACTTGCAAGAATGAATTTGAAAAAGTTTATATTTTATACTAGTTTGGGGGCTGGAATTTGGTGTTTAATTTTGCTTATATTAGGTTATATTTTAGGTAAAAATGAAGATCTAATCAAAGAATATCTGCATTTTGTTATTATAGCTTGTATTATTTTTACCACTATGATTGTAGTTATTTATATCTATATCCAAAAAAGGAAAAATCATGCTTCAAACTAAATTTTTCCAAATTCCATCTTTTGATGATATAGAACTTAACACACAAAGACAATCTTTATTGGATTTTAGAATTGATTATGATGATGAAAAAGAAATCGAAGCTATTGTATTTCTTTTACCTGGCTTAGGAGGTGATATCAATGATGCATACCAAAATAAACTTATTTATAGAGTTTTAGAAAATCATAATGTAATTTGCTTAAGCGTAGATTATTTTTGCATACAATGTAGACCACAAAATGGCGCCAAATTAATATTAGATAACTTTGATCAAAACATTATTGCTTCTATTTGTAGTACTTATAATATCAATATTCAAAATAAAACATTCAAAGGTATTCATGAAATTGCATTGTTTTTAAATAGTGAAATAGAAAAACTAAAACAACTCCATATCATTCCAAAAGATGAAATTATTAATCTCAGCATTACATTTGAACCAACAAAAAATGAATATCAAAATTTTGGTATCATGCAAGCACTTGATTGCTTGCAAGCTTTGGCTTTTACTAAAAATATTTTTTTTAATAACAAAGTTACTACACAGTTGCCAGTTGTACTAGTTGGTACTTCTCACGGCGGATATGTATCACATCTAATGGCAAAATTAATGCCGTGGGAAATTGATGGGGTTATAGATAATTCATCTTATGCTAAAGTTTTTCTACCTTTAGTTGGCTTTACAAAAGAACTTGATTTTATAAATTTCTATGAAACTTCTTTATTGGATAACAATTACCAACACTTAAAGTTTAATGCTTTTACAAAAACGCATTTTACAAGTAATCCTAACTCACCCTATTATTTTTCAAAAGCCTTTAGAAGAATACGTAAACATTTTAGACGAAGAGCATTTACAAATTCAAGCACAATTTCCAAAAACCATTTATAGATCTTATCATAGTATACAAGATTTGAGATTTGCTCCGCCTGAAGATAAAATTCAACTTTACAAAACACTAAAAAAACTTGGCTTTGACGCTGACTTAACAATAATCGAAAAAGAAAGTCAAGTTGATGGAAAATTT
Source organism: Campylobacter lari (assembly GCF_001017575.1). Taxonomy (NCBI): domain Bacteria; kingdom Pseudomonadati; phylum Campylobacterota; class Epsilonproteobacteria; order Campylobacterales; family Campylobacteraceae; genus Campylobacter; species Campylobacter lari. Next base: position 1,066,849 of record NZ_CP011372.1, read on the forward strand.
ATAAAAAATCTTGAACATGGTATGGGTATGTCCTTAAAAATGCTAATCAATAAAGAACTGCCAATAATATTAGAAAAAATCTCCAAGCAAAAGAAAAAAACAGTAGTTAAAAAAATTACCTATCCAAGTGAAAATTTACTTTATACTTTTTCAAAAAGTGAAAATGATTTTCCGCAGTTTTTTTAGATTATCATTAATTTTATAATATTTTATATTTAAAATTTGATAAAATCCTATAAATTATTTCAAAGAAAATACTATGGAAAAACCATCAATTCAAAATTTAACGGATTTTTTAATCGAATACATTAGTGTTTTTCTAAGTGCTGGAACTTACACAGCAAGAGTGGCAAAGTGCGTTGGAAGAATAGCTAATGCATATGGTTATGAGATTAATATGAATTTTTTCTTTCACCATACCACACTAAATATTTTTGACAAAAGTGATAATTCCATACAAAGAACCTATATCATACCTAATAAGCACAATCATATTAATTTTAAACTGATTTTAGAACTAAGTGCGTTAAGTTGGCAAATTCATGATCATAAATACAACTTAGAAGAAGCTAAATTTTCTCTTTTAAAACTCAAACAAAGCACAAAAAATCCTTTTTTAGCTAATTTATTTTTAGTTTCAGTGGCAAACTCAGCATTTTGCAAGCTATTTGGAGGGGATTTTTACGGCTGTTTATTTGTATTTTTGGCTACTTTAGTAGGTTTTAGCCTGAGAGTTTTACTTACTAGAATAAAAATTGATTTAAGAATTCAATACATTATTTGTTCTTTTTTATCCTCTTTTATTGTATTTTTTGGGGTAGATTTAAAACTCGTGCAAGAAGCTAATGTTGCTTTGGGTTCTAGTATATTGTATTTAATTCCTGGGGTTTATTTTATAAACTCCGTTATAGACATTTTAAAAGATCATATACTCATGGGACTTAGTCGCATTATAAGTGTGGCGATATTGGTGTGTTGTATTGCCATTGGAATTTATACTACTCTTAGTATTAGTGATTTTGGGATTTTAAGATGATTGATTATTCTTCTATACTTTGGGATATGTTTTTTGCAGCTTTAACAGGTTTTGGCTTTGCTTATGTGTGTAATCCGCCCTTTAAAACACTCATACTCTCAGCCATATTAGCCGCTATAGCTCATGGCATACGCTTTACTTTGATGGGGTATTTTGGCTTTCAAACCTTGGCTATTGCAACCTTTATAGCTTCTTTTAGCATAGGCTGTCTTGGTTTGTTTTTAGCTAAGATCTTTAAAACACCTGCTGAAATCATAGCTTTTCCCGCTCTCATTCCTATGATACCTGGAATTTATGCCTATAAAGCAATTTTATATCTTATTTCATTTATACGTTCAGAAGATATCAACGAAAAGACTAATTTCTTAATTCAGTTTTTTGATTATTTTTTTACAACGCTTTCAGTAACATTAGCCTTAGCAGTAGGAGTAAGTGTGACTTTGCTTTTGTTTTTTGAACAAAGTTTTATGATGACAAGAAGTATTAAAAAAAGTAAAAATCACGACCAAAATTAATCGTGATTCATTTTATTTTTTGCTTCTATTCCCATAAGTGCAAAAGCTGTTTTAATACTTAAAGCACATATGGCAAAAAGTTTTAAAAGCTCATCTTCATTATCTGAGCCAACTACTTTATTTTCATTATAAAATTTATGAAATAAAGAAGCTAAATTTTTTAAATAATCAGGAATTTTTTGCAAGGCTCTTGACTCAAATGCGTCATTAAGCACTGCTTTTAAATTTAAGCTTTCGAATAAAAGATTCATGCCATCTTCATTTAAACTCTCAAATTTAGCATGCATAATATCATTTACACTTTTACCCGCTTTAGCAAATACTTGATGAATTCTCGCATGAGCATAATTAATATAATACACAGGATTAGAGCTATCTTCTTTTTTAAACTCATCTACATCAAATTCCAAATGTGTATCACATTTTTTACTAATAAAAATATATCTTAGCACATCACTACCAAGCTCTTCTAAAACATCACCCATTAAGATGAAATTTCCTGCTCTTTTGCTCATTTTATAAGGCTCGCCATTTTTTAATAATGAAACCATTTGCGCTAGAATAATTTCAAGATTTTGACTATCATGACCTAAAAATTCCATAGCAGCTTTCATTCTAGCTATATAGCCATGATGATCAGCTCCCCATATATTAATACACTTATCATAACCACGGCTCATTTTATCTTTATGATAAACTATATCAGCAGCTAGATAAGTTCCTTTTCCATCATCTTTGATAATCACACGATCTTTTTCATCACCTTTAGCACTTGATGCAAGCCATATTTTACCATCTTGTTCATAAGTACCACCATGCTCTTTTAAAGCTTTTAAGGTATTTTCTAATTCATTATAATAACTTGTTTCACTCACATAAGCATCAATAAATATCTTAGCATCGGCCAAATTTTTCTTGATAATTTTAAGCATTTTATCCTTAGCCCAAAGTGCTAATTGCGGAATGTTTTCTTCTGCAAAGAAACCTTTTTCAAATTCAATAAAAGCTTCTTTTGCTACATCTATGATATATTCGCCTTTATAATACTCATCAGGATATTGAACTTGCTCATTCAAACAATGCTCTTTTACTGCAAGTAATATAGAAAGACCTAAAAGATAAATTTGATTTCCCGCATCATTAACATAATATTCTGTATCAAATTTATATCCTAAATGTCTAGCAACTCTAGTTAAGGTATCACCAAAAATAGCACCTCTAGCATGTCCTATATGCAAAGGTCCTGTTGGATTGGCACTAACATACTCTAGTAAAAAACTTTCGTTTTTTGCCTCATCTTTTGCAAAATTCTCACTATCGCTCAAAGCTTGTGTAGTTAAAGAATTTAAAAAAGCTCTTGAAAGCTTAAAATTTACATAACCATTTAAAGCTTCTACGCTTTCAAAACAATCACAATCTTTTAACTTAGCAACAATATCATTAGCAATTACCATAGGGTTTTGCTTTAATTCTTTAGCCAAAGAAAAAGCCAAAGGTGTAGCAAAGTGGGCTAGATTTTTATTCTTAGGATTTTCTAAGATAAAATCTCTTCCTAGTTTTTCTTTAATTTCTTTATAAACTAAAGTTTTCAATGTTTTACCTTAAGCTTTTTTTACTTCTTCATTGTTTTCTTTTACAAGCACATCTTTTTCATTGATTTTTTCAATTTTTTGTGCATCTTCTTGAACAATTTTTTTATCATCTTCTGTGTTCATTTCATCTTTAAAAGTTTTAATACCTTTTCCTAAGCCTTTAGCAAGCTCTGGAATTTTTTTTGCACCAAAAAGTAACACCACAATAAGTAATATAATCAACCATTGAGTTCCGCTTGGCATATGCATTTTATTCTCCTTTATTCCATTGAATTTGAATTTGTTTTAAATCATGTTTTGTACTTTTTAATTTTGAAGCTTCAAAAACTGCTTCTAACTCCCTATAGCTTTTTTCAAGATCATCATTTATGATTAAAAAATCATATCGATCCAAATAAGCCATTTCATCGCTAGCATTTTCTAATCTTTTGCTAATATCTTCTATTTTATCAGTATTTCGCTTAAGCAATCTTTTTTCAAGTTCTTTTTTATTTTTGGTTGTAATAAAGACAGAAGTAATATATTCAGGCATTTTTTCTTTAGCTATACAAAAACCTTGCACATCAATATCAAAAACAACACTTTTACCCTCTTGCAATGCTTTTTTTACGGGGATTAACGAAGTGCCATAATAATTTTTATGCACCAAAGCCCATTCTAAAAAATCGCCTTTTTCTATACCTTGTTTAAATTCTTCTTCACTGATAAAAAAATAATCTACTCCATTTTTTTCATTTTCTCTAGGAGCTCTTGTTGTACTTGAAATAGAAAAATAAATATTATCTTTTTCTTTAAAAAGCCTTTGAAGCAAGGTACTCTTCCCTGCTCCACTTGGTCCTGAGATAATTAAAATTTGACCACTCAATGTTTATCCTCATCAAAGCTTATATTAATGTTTATATTCATTTTCATGCCTTTTAGGGCTGCTTTTAAAGTATCATCAGTAATGCTTGAAGTAATAGTTTGAGCTATGCTTTTACTAAGTTCATTTACCATTTCATCTTCTTGTAAATTTTCTACTTTTCCTTCAACATTTATCTTGCTCTCTTCTTTCTTTTCTACAATAACTGGAGCAAGCTCTTCACCTAAAGCTAACATAATATCATTTTCATTTAAATTTGCAAACTCATCTTGTATATCATCTAAAATTGCGCCCATATTTTCCTCTATATTTTCCTCTATATTTTCCTCTATATTTTCCTCTATATTTTCCTCTATATTTTCCTCTATATTTTCCTCTATATTTTCCTCTATATTTTCCTCTATATTTTCCTCTATATTTTCCTCTATATTTTCCTCTATATTTTCCTCTATATTTTCCTCTATATTTTCCTCTATATCTAGAGCTTGTGCATTTTCATTATTACCTGTTTCTTGGGTATCAAAATCTTGCATCGTTTCCTCATCAAGATCGTTTAATTCTTCGTCAAGTTCATCAATAGCAGCTAGCTCTTCTTTGATTTTATCTTGAGTGCTTAATTCTTCTTCAGGCTCAAAATCCATAGCTTCATCTTCTAAAAGCTCTTCCACCAAAGGTTCATTTTCTTCTGCAATGCTATCATCATCTTTTATTTCACCAATAAATTGAGCATCCTCAGGCAAATCATCAAAACTCATCTCCTTTTCACCTATTTCTTCAACTATAGGCAATTCATCAAAAGAATCCAATTCAGCAGGATTTTCTTCTATATTTTCTTCTATATTTTCTTCTATATTTTCTTCTATATTTTCTTCTATATTTTCTTCTATATTTTCTTCTATATTTTCTTCTATATTTTCTTCTATATTTTCTTCTATATTTTCTTCTATATTTTCTTCTATATTTTCTTCTATATTTTCTTCTATATTTTCTTCTATATTTTCTTCTATATTTTCTTCTATATTTTCTTCTATATTTTCTTCTATATTTTCTTCTATATTTTCTTCTATATTTTCTTCTATATTTTCTTCTATATTTTCTTCTATATTTTCTTCATGTAAATCATCTAGCAACGCCAAATCATCTTCATCTTTTTTTTCAACCGCTAACACATCTGTTGTTTCAGGCATATTGTCAGCTTTTAATTCATCATCTAAATTCTCTTCAAAAAATTCTTCTTGCAAACTTAAATCATCTTCACTTAAACTCTCTTCATGCTCAGACAAGTCAATACCAGCTAAAAGTTCATTTCCATCTAAAGGCGTATCTTTATCAATTAAAATATCATCATCAAAATTTAATTCATCTTCTTCTAAAATATTATTTTTATCTTCATTTAAAGTTTTTTCACCACCTAAAAGCTCTATAAAGTCAGTTGGCAAAAAAGGTTTATATAAACATTCTACGCCTTCAACTTGCTCTTGATTTCTAGGTAATAAACAAATCAATCTATTACATTTGCTTTTTAAATCATCTAAATTAGCTTCAATATCATGATCTATGATAATAACATCATAAAATTCTCCAAGCTCCTCAGTATTTGTAATTTCTTCAAAATCATAACCTAATTTTTGAACCCCTAAACTGATTAGCTTTGAAACAGCCGTATTAGAATTTATCAGCAAAACCTTCATCTGTCATCTCCCAAAATTAAAGAAATATCTTATTTTAAAACATTTTTAATTATTTATTGCTTATATATTAAAAAATAATAATTCCATATGTTCAAAACTTTTCATTGTTAAATTTTTAAAATACTGCATCATAATAAGCAAAATAGCAATAAGCACTGCAAAAGATAAGAATATTTTAATAGGATACCCCACTACCAAAAGATTAAACTGAGGCATAGTTTTCATAAGCATGCCAAAAATCACATCTGATAATAAAGATATAGCCAAAACCGGAAAAGCCATAGAAAAACCAAGTACAAAAATATTTACCATGGCTTTATTTAAATAAAGCATTAAATTTTCATGCGGATAAAACCCACCTAAACTAATATATTCTAATGAATTAGATATAAAAAGCAAAACTAAATGATGTCCATCAAAGGCCAAAAATACAAGCAAAGCCAATAAATTTAAAACTTGTGATATGACAGGTGTGTTTGTGCCAGTTGTAGGATCCATAACACTAGCCATGGAAAATCCCATGGTAAAAGAAACCTGCTCACCTGCCATTTGCAAAACAGCAAAAGTCATTTGCAAAATCAACCCTGCCATCATACCAAAAAGTACTTCACTTAAAAGATATAAAATAAAAAAAGAATCTGGTGTATTACCTTCAAGCTTTGCTAAGGGATATAAAAACATTGTTAAAAATAAAGCTAAGGTTGTTTTTACCACCAAAGGTATGCTATTATGAGAAAAAAAAGGGAAAAAAACTATTAACCCACTCATTCTAGCAAACAAAAGCATGAAAATAACTACATTTTCATCGCCTAAATATTTAACAAATTCCATGATTATTTAAGCGAAAAACCTTGTCGCATTTTTTAGCAAGCTCTTGATCATGCGTAACAAAAATTAAAGCTGCATTGTTTTCTTTAATATAATCAATCAAAATATCCATTACATTTAAAGCATTTTTAAAATCTAAATTTCCAGTAGCTTCATCAGCAAAAATAATCTTTGGCCTTTTGCTTAAAACCCTAGCTATGCTTACTCTTTGCTGCTGTCCACCGCTTAGCTTTGTGATTTTTTGATTCATTAAATCTACAATATCAAGTTTTTTTAATAATTCATAATCAATATTCTGTCCACTTAAAACACTCGCAAGCTCTATATTCTCAAAAGCCAAAAAACCTTTAAATAAATAATGCATTTGAAAAATAATTCCAAAATCTTTTCTACGAATTTCTAGCAAAGCATCATCATTTAAACCGTATAAGTCTTGATTATTATAAAAAACTTTTCCTGATTGAGGTTTTAATAAGGTAGATAAAATATGCAAAAGAGTGGATTTACCACATCCACTACTTCCACATATTGCAATACAATCTTTTGCATTTACAGCAAAATTTAAATTTTCAAAAAGCGGAATATCAAAACTATGGCTTAAATTTTCCGCTTTTAAAAGTTCCATTTTTAACCAATTTGCGCAGCAACTTCAGCAGCAAAATCTTCGGTTTTCTTTTCTAGGCCTTCACCTACTTCAAAGCGAATAAATTCAACTATTTTAATAGTTCCACCTAGCTCTTTTTCTTTATCAGCAATTACTTGCTCGATAGTTTTTTTATCATCCATTACATAAAACTGACCCATTAAAGTAAGTCTGCTGTCAAGTTGAGAATTATCCGCAATAAAGCTATTTAACTTACCTGGGATAATATTAGGCCAAATTTTTTCTGGTTTTCCTTGTGCTTGAAGCTCAGCTTTAATAGCTTCTTCAGCTGCTTGAATTACCTCTTGAGTTAATTGTTTTCTACTTGCATATTTTGGAATTTTATGCTCTGGTTTATTAGGATCTTTTAATCTTCTTCTTTCTTCATTTTCTTTTTCCAACTCAGCAACTAAAGCTTTGTACTCATTTTCTACAAAATCCATATCAAGTTCTTCATAAGATAGATAACTTGGCTTCATTGCAGCAATATGCATACAAATATGCTTTAAAAATTCTCCACACTTGCTAGCTGTAGCTTCACTATCACAAGCTGCAGCAATAACCACACCAACACGACCATTAGTATGAATATAACCATTTACTATGCCATTAGCACCTGCTTTTAAAGTAGCAAATCTTCTAACAACTAAATTTTCACCAATAGTTGCAATTTGGCTTTTTAAATACTCTTCAAATTTAACACTGTTAATCTCACTTGAATGCAATTCTTCAACATTTTGAAGACTTTTAGCTTGAATATGTGCTGTTGTATCTTTTGTTAGAGCGATAAATTGTTCATTTTTAGCAACAAAATCAGTTTCTGAATTGATTTCACTTACAGTTGCACATTTAAAATCATCACTTACTTTTACACTTACTAAACCTTCAGCAGCTAAACGATCAGCTTTTTTATCAGCTTTTCCAAGTCCTTTTTCTCTTAAAAGCTGTACTGCTTTTTCAAAATCACCATCTGTATCTTTTAAAGCATTTTTACAATCCATCATACCTGCGCCAGTACTTTCGCGCAGTTCTTTTACCATTTGTGCAGTGATTTCAGCCATTATTCTTTATCTCCTTCAAAATCTTCTTCACTCATAGCTTCTTCTAAAACTTCTTTTTTTTCTTCTTCAGAGATTGGTTGTTCTTCATTTGCTTCACCATCTTGCTCTCTTAATGCTTTACCTTCATTGATTGCTTCAGCCATTTCTTGGCAGAAAAGTTGAACCGAACGAATTGCATCATCATTTCCTGGAATTGGGAAATCAACTAAGTCAGGATCGCAGTTTGTATCTAGCGGAGCAACTACAGGGATTTTTAATCTATTAGCTTCTTGTACTGCAATTTTTTCTTTAACGGTATCAATAACAAAAATCATATCAGGTTGAGTTTTCATATATCTAATACCACCAAGATATGCTAACAACTTTTCTTTTTTTCTAGTAAGCATTAATGCTTCTTTTTTAGTTAAAAGCTTAATGCTTCCATCTTCTTCCATTTTTTCTATAACTTCTAATTTTCTAATAGATTGGCGGATAGTTCCAAAGTTAGTCATCATACCACCAAGCCATCTGTGATTTACATAAGGCATACCGCATTTTTCAGCATATTCTTTAATCGCACCACCTGCTTGTTTTTTAGTACCAACAAATAAAATTGTCTTACCTTCTGCAGCAGCATCACGAACGATATTATATGTATATCTAAAGTATCTAAGTGTTTTTTGTAAATCAATTACATAAATACCTTTTCTTTCTCCAAAAATAAATTTTTTCATTTTTGGATTCCATCTTCTTGTTTGGTGTCCAAAGTGCACACCGCACTCTAATAAATCTCTCATGCTTACCATGAAATTCTCCTTATAAATAAAATAATTAGGTTTATTCCTCCGCATTCTTTAACCCATAAGCAACCTAATAAGGAAATTAATGCGTGTGAAATGAAAAAATATTATATCAAATTTTATTTTATATTTAGCTTATTATTGAAGAAAAAAGAACGCCACGAGGCGTTCTTTGGGTAAATTAGTGCAGTTTAGACCAAACTGATCTTTTCCAACCTATAGCAAAAATACTTAAGATAGCAAAGAATATCATAATATAAATTCCTGTTTGCTCTCTTTCTTCTTTTTTGCTATCACCAACTTTTTCAAGATAATTAATAACTTGAGTTTGTGCTTTTTCATTTAAGCCAACTCTTGGCATAGCAGTACCGTGAATTTTCTTTTGAGGTTCGTTAATGAAAATTTCAAGATAATGCGCACCTTTAGAACGAATCATCATAGATAAATCTGGAGGTGTCATGCCAAGATAATTTTTTAAATCACTCATATTTGAGCTTGAAACAAAGCCATCGTATTTTACATCATGACATCTTCCGCAAGCATTTTCAAACGTATGTTTATTTTTAGCAAAATCAAATTCTTTTGCAATTAAAGCCGTTTTTGCTTGCTCTGAAAGCTCTTGATTTTTAGCATATTTTTCTTCTAAATCAGCTTTTAATTTTGCATCAAATTCTTTTTCATATTCACTAGCTGTATTTTTAAAGAATGCAATTAAGTCTGCTAAATCTTGATTATCTTGTACTTCATCGCCACTTAAAGGATAAGCAGGCATTAAGAATGGATTTTCATCATTAAATTTATGTGAAATTTGCAAAGCTTTAACCGGATCAATGATAAGTGCGGTTAAAAATTTTTCATCATAAATAGCACCCGCATCACTTAAATCAGGAGGTGTTACACCTAAAGAAGAATCTGTGATAGTAGCAGGAATTCCAGCAGCTTTTACACCATGACATGCAATACAATTTCCTTCAAAAAGTTCTTTTCCTTTTTGCGCATTGCCTTTAGTAAAATCGATTTTTGCGATTTTTTCCCATAATTGCTTAGTAGCTTCTTCTTGGCTTTTAGCAAGCTCTAATGCTTTTTGAGCATTAGCTATAGCTTTTTCACTTCCTGAAGCATTAGCATCCATTGCTGCCTTTTCTTTTAAAGTAACTTCACCTTTGGTAAATTCTGCATCAGCTTTTGCAAAGTCAAAATTAACCGGAGTTGAAGGAGGATTCATCACTGAATGTGCATAAGGCTCAACACCCCAATAAACTAAACCTGTGAAAAAGACAACTACAAAAAATATTTTTAATTCTCTCATTATTAGCCCCTTTTTCTTTCCATGATAGTAATAATTGGTAAGACCACTAACAATAATAGTAAAAATACCATAGAAGCATAAAATCCTATCCAAGCATTAATTCCTGTTGGAGGAAGCTTTCCATAAACTGTTAATACAATTAAATCTATCAACAACACCCAAAACCATACAAAAAACATTGGTCTTTCGTGTGCTGGTTTTACAACATCACTTCTATCAAGCCAAGGCAATAAGAAGAAAATAATTTGTGCTATACCAAATGCCGCAAGACCTATATCAAAAGCTTTAATGCTTCCAACATCAAAGAAAAATCCTCTTAAAACTTCATAACTCCATAAGAAATACCACTCAGGATAAATATGAGGAGGTGTTTTTAAAGAATTTGCCGGGTCAAAGTTGATTGGATCCATTGCAAAATTAAATTTAAAACATACCAAATAAAAGAAGAAAATCATAAATAATGCAATGTACATAAAATCTTTAGCTAAAAATCCTGGCCAAAAAGGAATAACTTTAGAGCCTTTTGTATCACCTGCTAAATATTTTTCAGCTTCTAAATCAAAATCAATTTCTTCTGAAATTTCATTATTTACGTGAGGAATTCTTAAAGAATAAAAGTGGAATGCAATAATTGCCAAAATTACAATAGGTAATAAACATACATGTAGCATAAAAAATCTAGTTAAAGTTGGATCTGAAACCGCAAAATCCCCTCTTATCCAAATAACTAACGCATCGCCTATAAAAGGAATTCCGCCAAAAAGCTGAGTAATAACTTGAGCAGCCCAAAAGCTCATTTGTCCCCAAGGTAGCATATATCCACTAAATGCTTCTGCTGAAAATACAACAAATAAAAGCATACCACTAATCCAAATCATCTCGCGACCCTTTTTATAAGAGCCATAATAAATTCCTGTTAGCATGTGAATATATATGATTAAAAATACAACTGAAGCAGCCACACCATGCATATGACGCCAAAGCCAACCATACTCTACTTCTTGCATGATAGTTTTATTTACACTATCAAAAGCTAAAGCCACATCTGGCTTATAATACATTACCAAAAATAGACCTGAAATAAATAAAATAGCAAAAAGAGTAGTTAAAATAACACCCATCGCCCATAAAAAGTTAATTTGTTTTGGTATCCAATATTGAGCCATTAAAACATTAAAAAGCTTATTTACCGCTAGTCTTTGATCAAGCCAATCTACAATACCGTTTGCTTTTTTTATCTGTGCCATATTAAGCCTCCGCGATCATTTTTTTATATTCTGGACCTTCTTCGCCTAATACTAATTTTGTTCCATCAATTCTAAAAGGAGGAATATCCAAAGGTCTTGGAGGAGGACCAAATACATTTTTACCACTAGTGTCAAATTCACCACCATGGCAAGCACACTTAAATAATTTTTCGCTTGGAGCATAAGCTGGAATACAGCCTAAATGCGTACAAAGACCAATAACTACAGTATAAGCAACATCACCTACAACAACATCTCTATTGCTATCTTTTGCCATATCTGCATCTTTTTTTAAGATAAATATAGGCTTTTTACGCCATTCAATTGTTCTTAGCTCGCCCTCTTTCATACCAGAAAGATCCACAGTAGTAATACCTGCTGCTTTTACACTTGGGAGCGGATCCCATGTTTTTTTCATTGCAACTAATGAAAAAGCACCACCCACAGCAGCTACTGTTCCAAAGGCAAAGCCCATAAAGCTTCGTCTACTTTCAGATGTAGCCATTTTACTTCCTTTGTTTTGATTTGTATGTAAAACACAGCAGTTTATCTAAAAAATGATAAATTTTTTCTTTTGAAAAACATTTATATAAAATTTAATCTTTCATAGATAAAAATTAAAATTTTTTATATGCCAAAAATAAGATCAACCTGCTATATAAGCATCTTTAAAATTAAAATCAAAATCGCTTTCAACTATAACAACATGTCCCCAGAAAACATCACCATCATCAACATAAAAATCTATACCATTACTTTTTATACTAATAGATTCAAAAGTTAAAAGTTTTACAAATTGCTTTTCGTTGATTTTCTTTTTATCAGCATCTTCATTATAACTATTAGCTTCTTCTAATAATTGACTAGCAATATATTCTTTTATTTTTTTATCTAATTCCTTTTTATCTTCAAATATTTTTCTAAGTATTTGTATAGAATTTTCAATATTATCATTATTAAAGGTAACTTCAACTTTCTTTTTATCAACCCAATTAATATTATTTATAAATGTATTTAATCCCTTATCAAGCTCAAAAATTCCTAATACCTCATCTTTATAATATATAGGCTTTATATATTCATCTAGTATAGGTTTTAAATCTTCATCTTTATAATTATTTTCTATTAATTCAACAAGCAAAAATCTTTTATATAAAGCACTATCAAAATCTTTATGTTTTCTTACTTTTAATCTTACTATAGTTTTATTCTTGAATGTATCAAAATAATATTTAGTATCATCAGATTTTTGTTCAATTGATATATTTTCATTTTCTACTACTATATTATCAGCAAAATTTTTATATGCAATAGCCAAAATAGATACTTTATAATATTTTTCTTTATTAGGTACTTTTCCAGCTCCAACAGCATATTCTTTTAATACAAAGGCAATATCTAAAATTTCATCTTCAAACTGACTATTAAATTCTTTTATTTCTCTATCTTCCATGTTTATTACCCCTATTTTATCCAGCTAGTTTAACTTTTTTTAAATCAAAATTAAGACTACTTTCAACTATAATAACATGCCAGCCAAAAAGTCCTCTATCATCTATATAAAATTCTATAGTATCATTTGATATATCAATAGATTCAAAACTTAATGAATTTATAAATTCTTCTTTTGATAACTTTTTATCGTTTAGTTTACCCACTAATTGCCCGTAAGCATATTCTTTAACTTTTTTATCTAATTCATTTCTATTTTCAATTATTTTTCTTGCAGTTTTTATATAAGTTTGCTGTTTATTATCGTTATTAAAATGAATAAGAACTGTTATATTATTAATCCAACTAAAATCTTTTTCAAAAATATTTAATGATTTATTTAGTGTAAATTTTCCCAACACCTCATCTTTGTAATAAATAGGCTCTAAATAACTATTTAGAATATTCTGTAATTCCTCATCTTTGTAATTATTTTCAATTACATCAATAAACTCAAAGGTTTTGTTATTAATTTCTTTTACTTTTAATTTCATTATAGTTTTTTCTTTGAATGTTTGATGATAATAAGTCGTATCAGAATCAATTTTATTTATTAATATTTTATTTTCAATTATTTCATTGTTTTCTAAATTTTTATAAGCAATAACATCAGGAAGAAGAATTCTATAAAACTTGTCATCATAATATGTAGCAGCTACAGAGCCTTCGCCAAACACAGTAGCTACTTCAAAGACTTTATTTTTTACAGCCATTAAAATTTTTATTTATCATTTTTTCATTTTGATATAAATATGTAAAATATCCAAAGCAGCAGGAGTAATACCGCTAATTTGTGAAGCAGCAAAAATAGTTGGTGGATTAAATTTTTGCAGTTTTTCTACTACTTCATTACTCAATCCACTCACACTTTTAAAGTCAAAATTTTCAGGGATTTTCAAATCATTTAAATTTTTCATTTTTTCAATTTGTGCTTTTTGCATTGCAATATAATGATAATACTTTGCTTCATTTAAAATTTCATTCAAAGAATACTCATCCATATTTTTAAACATTTCATCTAAAGCTTTTAATTTTTCTATATTAAAACTAGCTCTTGCAACAATTTTTTGTAAACTCACTATTGAAGTGATCTTTTCTTCTTCAATACTTTGTAAAAATTCATTATTTTGATTACTTGGTGTCCATGTGGTTTGAAGTAAAAACTCAAGTCCTTTGCTAACATTTTGCTTTATATTATCAATATATGCATAATCTTCTTGGCTTAAAAGTTTAAAATTATATCCATATTCTCCAAGTCTTAAAATAGCATTTTCTTCTCTTAAGAGCAGTCTATACTCAGCTCTTGAAGTAAACATTCTATAAGGCTCTTTAGTGCCTTTCATCACCAAATCATCAATTAACACCCCTATATAGGCCTCATCACGCCTTAACACAAAAGGTTCTTTTTCATCAATTGCTAAAACCGCATTTACTCCTGCCATAAAACCTTGCGCAGCTGCTTCCTCATAACCAGTAGTTCCATTAATTTGCCCAGCACAATATAAATTTTTAATCTTTTTGGTTTCTAAAGTATGTTTTAGCTCTGTTGGATCAATATAATCATACTCTATAGCATAACCAAAACGCGTGATTTTAGCATTTTCAAAACCTTTTATACTTCTTAGCATTGCAATTTGTACTTCATAAGGTAAAGAAGTAGAAAAACCGTTAATATAATACTCTGTCGCATCTTTAGTTTGTGGCTCTATAAATAAATGATGACTTTCTTTATCACCAAAACGATTAATCTTATCTTCTATAGAAGGACAATATCTTGGTCCTATACCTTCAATTTGCCCTGTAAAAAGCGGAGCACGGTAAAAATTACTTTTTATAATCTCATGTGTTTTTAAATTTGTTCTTGCTATATAACATGGAAGTTGATTAGGCTTGAAATTTTTTGTTTTAAAACTAAAAGCTTTAGGGTTTTCATCTCCAGGTTGAATTTCTAAAACACTAAAATCAATACTTTTAGCATCAACCCTTGGACAAGTTCCTGTTTTTAATCTTCCTACTTTTAATCCACTTTGTTTTAAGTAATCTCCCAAATTTACAGACGCAAGCTCACCTACCCTACCTGCTTGAAGCTTGGTTTCACCTATATGGATAAGTCCGTTTAAAAAAGTTCCTGTTGTAAGTATGATTTTTTTGGCAAAATATGTATTTTCTAAATTAGTTTTAACGCCCTTAACTTCATCATTTTCTATAAGTAAAGACAAAGCTTGCTCTTGAGAAATTTCTAAATTTTCAAGTTTTAAAAGCTTATTTCTAGCACAAATTCTATAAGCATCCATGTCAATTTGCGCTCTACTTCCGCGCACTGCAACACCTTTGCTTTCATTTAAAATTCTAAATTGAATTCCAGCCTCATCGGTAATTTGCCCCATAAGTCCACCCATAGCATCAAGCTCTTTTACTAAATGTCCTTTTGCTAAACCACCTATGGCAGGATTACAACTTGCAGCACCAATTTGCTCGATTAAAGTAGTTAAAAGTAAAGTTTTTTTGCCCATTCTAGCAGCCCCGGCACTAGCCTCAACTCCAGCATGCCCGCCACCAATTACGATTATATCATACATATTTTGACCTCATTTTTATAAAAAGGCAAAAATTATATAATATTTTTTAAAATAAAACACTAAAAATATTTTTTGAAATTTAAAAGTTTTAGATAAAATCTCATAAAAATTAAAGGTATTGAATGTTTAATGGATTAATCCGCGAATTAGCCTTTGTTAAATCATATCAAAACAACACTTTAAGATTAAAAGCAAATTACAAACCAAAACTAGGCGATAGCATAGCAGTTAATGGTGCGTGTTTGAGCGTAACAAAACTTTTTGATGATGGTTTTAATCTTGAACTTTCTTATGAAACAAGAACCCACATAGCTATTGAAAATTTAAAAGATTACGTACATATTGAACCTGCACTAGCTTATGGCGATAGAATAGATGGACATTTAATGCAAGGGCATATTGATGGTATAGGTGAAATTACTAATATTTCTAAAAAAGAAAATGGAGTTGATTTTTATATTAAATGTCCTGATGATATACAAATTTATATGGCAAATAAAGCAAGTGTAGCTATAGATGGAGTGAGCTTGACTATCAATGAAGTTTTAAAAGATGGTATTCGCTTAACTATCATTCCTATAACCTTTAATGAAACCTTGTTTAAAAATTACACCATAGGAAGACGCGTTAATATAGAAAGTGATCTTTTAGCAAGATACATACACAGACAATTAAATTATAAAAAAGAAATTTCATGGCAACAAATAGACAAGATTGCATCACTTTATTAGAAAATGATTTTGTAAAAGCTTTTGTAGCCTTTGATCAAGATTATAATATTTTTAGAGCAAAAATTCATGATAATATTTTTCCTTGGGAAAATTCTATAAAAAAGTGTGTATTTTTAAATCAAATTCATTCTAATATCATCACTCATTATAATAAAGATTTTCACTTTAATGCTGATGGAATAATTAGCAATGAAAAAAATATAGCTTTGTGCATTTTAAGTGCTGATTGCTTGCCTTTGCTTTTATATGATGATAAAAATAAAGCCATAGCAGCTTTGCATTCAGGCAGAAAAGGATGTTTTGAAAATATCTTAAAAGAAGCTGTTTTAAAAATGCAAAAAAACTTTAACACTCAAACAAAGAATTTAAAACTCATCATTTCAGCAGGAATTTGTGCTAAAAATTATGAAATTAATGGCGATGTTTTAAACTATAGCAAAGAAAAATTTGCACCTTTTTTACATGAAAATAAGCTTGATTTAAAAGCATTAGTTAAATTTCAAGCAAAAGAATTAGGTATTAATGATATTTTTGATATCAATCTTTGCACCTTTGATGATGAGAGATTTTTTTCTTATAGAAAAAACCAAACTCCAAAGCGCATTGTTAGCGTGATTTATTTAAAGGATTAAAATGTATGAAGTAAAAAATTTGCTTGCTTTAAAAATTTTACAAAAGGCTAGAGAATTTGGCGATAATGACTTAAGCAACGAAGTTTTAATCACTCAAATGCTAAATCACACCCCACAAACTCTAACTCAAAACGATACTAAAAATTTAAATGAACTTATCACAACGCTTATAAATGCTAAAGAAAAAGCTAAAATGAGTAATAAATAATTTTAATTTTTCCAAGTTAAAATAAATTTTGTTCCTTTATTTAGCTCACTTTCTACTTTTATTTTTATATTATGCTCTTTACAAATTTTATCTACCAAAGAAAGCCCTATACCAAAACCACCTTGATTTTCATTAAATCTTGAATAACGTTCAAAAATATTAGCCAAATTTTCCTTTGCTATACCACAGCCACTATCTGCTATTATAAGTTTTTGCTCTAAAAGCGTTATTTTGATATGACCATTTTTTATATTATATTTTATAGCGTTATTAACAAGATTATCAAACATTTTAAAAAATTGCTCTTTATTAGCATAAATTTTTCCATCATTTTCTAAGCTAAGCTCTAAGTCGATATTTTTTTGCTCCAAAAATATCTTGAAATATTCCATTCTTTCTCTAATCAAGTCTTTTAAAAATATCCAATCTTTTTTAGCCTCATAAGCTTGAGAAAAATTTAAAAAAGTTAAATCTGAATACAAATGACTCAAAGTCAAAGCAGCTATTTTTACACGCTTTAAAGCCTTAATTTCTTCAAAATTCTTTTTTCTTTCCAAACTCTCTACACTCATTAATATCGCACTAATTGGCGTATTAATCTCATGAGTAGTGTCTTTTATAAAATTATTTAAAAATCTTATTCTCATTTCTAAAGGCTTGAGCGCAAATTTAAGGATTAAATACCCCATTATACTTACAAAAATCAAAGAAAAAACCATAGCCAAAGCTACTTTAAACCTTATAAATCCAAGCTCTTTAGAAATATCATCACCTTGTACTAAAACTCTCAAACGATTAACATCACCTAAGACCTCCAAAGCATCTTGTCCTTGAGTATTTGCAAGCAATAAATTATTTAAATTCACATCAGCTACATAAATTAGAGTGTTATTATTATAAATATTTGCATTATTGAGTTTAAAAAAAGTTGTTTGAGCAGGCAAGTCAAGATTAGAAAAATAAACTTTTGTTCTATCAAATATTGCAAATTTTATATTAGAAATTTGAGCAATTTTTCTAGCACCTTTTTCTATAGGCTCAAAACGTAATTTTTCCATTTGTAAAATTACAAAACGGTGTTCTTGTCTTAATTTTATACTATGCTCAGTTACTAATTCTTCTATTAACTTTGCATACCATACACCAAAAAGCACTATAAGAACACTTCCTATACTTACCAAGTATAAAGAAAGAATTTGCCATGCAACACGCTTGGCTTCATACATAGCAATACCCTCTTCCCCTTTGATTAACAATGCTATCTTTACCTAAAATTTTTCGTAAATTTTTTACATAAGCCCTTAAACTAAGTTCGCTTGGCTCTTGATCATACTCCCAAATTTCTTCAAAAATACAAGCAGTATCTATAAATTTACCTTTGTTTTTTAAAAGTAAAGATAAAAGCTTTAACTCTTTTAAAGGCAGGGTTAAAGGCTTGTCATCTTGGTATAAAGTTTGCGAAACAAAAGCAAATTTAAAACCATTTCCTAAGTCTTCATAATCTTCATTTTTATGAGCAAAAGAACGCTTTAAAATAGCATTAATTCTTATTTTTAACTCCTGCAATTCAAAAGGCTTTTTAATATAATCATCACAACCGCTTTCAAATCCCTTTTGTAAATCCATAGTAGTATTTAATGAAGTCATAAAAATAGCCGGAGTATATTTGCCAGCTTCTCTTAAATTTTTAAGCACACTAAAACCATCACCTTGTGGAACTTTTACATCTAAAATCCATAAATCAAAATTTTTCTCATAAGCTTTATCTTGCGCATCTTGAGCATTATCCACTAAAGTAACTACAAAACCTTCTTCTTCTAAAAACTCACTAACAATTTCTCCTAAATTAATATCATCTTCTAGCAAAAGAATTTGTGTGGCCATTTTTAACCTTTTTATTATATTTACTTAAAACATTATATTTTTTTTGTGTAAATTAAGTGTGAATTTAGCGGAGTTAAAGCCAAATATTTATAAAATATTAACCGTTTTATAATTTGTACTTAGGATTTGTTATGCTACCTGAATGGGATCAAAAATATAGTATCAATAATGTAAAAATCGATGCCCAGCACCAAAAACTCTTTGAACTTGCTGCTAGAGTTGAAGAAATTTCTGATAGACCAATCTATCAAGTAGAACTTAAAAAACTCATTGCTGAATTTTTTAATTATATTAAAATTCATTTTCAAGATGAAGAAAACTATATGGCTGAGATTAATTATCCCTATTTAAACCAACACAAACTTATGCATAAGCAAATCACCAGCTCAATGATAAAACTCATACAAAGCATAAAAAGCACTAATGACTTAAAAGAAAAATTATATATAGTGGTTAATTCATGGCTTATAGAACATATTATTCAGCATGATATGATGATAGAACACTGGAGACAAAGCACACAAGTAAAAAATTCTTCAGACACTTTCGAAGAAGAAAAACCAAAACCAAAAAAATTTTTATATCAATGTCAATGTGAAGGAAAAACTCACAAAGTCCCTTATGATATTCATTTAAAAATGCAATATTCTAAAGTACAATTTAAATGCAAAGAATGCTCTGCTAATTTAATTTTATGCAAAGAAAAAACTGAAATTTAACAAAAATTAATCATAGTTTAAAATATTGTAAATTATAATGCCTGCAAAACTCTGCCAAATATAAACAAGGAGTTAACATGCTACCAAAATGGTGTGATAAATACAGTATTCACAATAATGAAATCGACAAACAGCACAAAAAACTTTTTGAACTCGCTGCTAATGTTGAGATGATTTCAGATAAACCCATTCATAAAGGACAAATCAAATTTTTACTTGCAGATTTTTTTAACTATATGAAAGAACATTTCGCTGAAGAAGAAAAATATATGGCAAAAATAGGCTATCCTGAACTTGCTAATCATCAAAAAATTCACAAAAGCATTATTCAATCTATGATAGATTTAATTCAAAATATCAAAAGCACTAATGATTTAAAAGAAAAACTCAATATCATCGCATCAAAATGGCTATTAGAGCATATCTTAAGAGAAGATATGAAAATAGAAAAATGGCATCAAACACAGTTAAACAAAAAAGACAATGAAACAACTTCAGAAGATTTGCAAGAATTTTATGAGTATATTTGCTCATGTGCTGATAAAATCCATAAAGTGCCTTGCGAAATTCATCAAAAAATTCAAAAAACGAATGCAAGTTATAAGTGCAAAACTTGCCAAGAAGCAATAAGACTAAAATAAAGGCTACACAATGAATAAAAGATACACCTTAACCCTTTCAGAAGAACTTTATGAACGCTTAAGTCAAACTGCGAAATTTTCTAAAAAGAAAAAAGCTGAAATTTTACGCAATGCTTTAGAAAATTATCTTGATGAAATGGAAGATTTTGCTCCAGCTATAGAAGCTTTAGAAGATCTAAAAGATGGAGATAGTGAAAAATTAGATAGTATTATCAAAAAATTAAAATGCTAACTCCCTCAGTTTCCATACATTAACTATCAAAGAGCATAATTACATTTGTAAAAGCAAACATTCATAGATAACTCCTTAGTTTTTAAAGATCTAGTTTCAAACTAGATCTTTAAAGATATATCTATCTACTTATATTAATACTATATAATCTAATATATTTTATATTGTTTTTATTTACTTTAAGAATTCTTATATAAAACTATGCTATAATACAAGCCATAGTTTTAATTTTAATAAGGAGAATTCTCATGAAACTAGTTAAACTTAGTTTAGTAGCAGCTTTAGCTGCAGGTGCTTTTTCAGCAGCTAACGCTGTTTCACTTGAAGAAGCTATAAAAGATGTTGATGTATCAGGAATGTTCAGATACAGATTTGAATCTGATAGACAAGAAATTGGTAATGCAGTTCAAGCGGAAGGTTATAACAACACCAAAGAAAACAAACACAGATTTAAATCTCAATTAAACTTCAAAGCAGCTTTAGATGATAACTTTAAAGCTTTTGTTCAATTCCAATACAGCACAAATGAAGCTGGCTTTGGTACAGGTAATCAAACAGTTACAAATAAAACTTTCAATGTTCAACAAGCTTACTTAGAATACACTAACGAAGCTTACGCTACAAATGTAACTTTCGGTAAAATGGAAGTTGGCTCTATTTGGACTGATGACTTAGTAGGAACAGGAGCTAAAGTAGTAAACACTTCTATTGAAGGTTTAACTTTCGCAGGTTATTGGTTTGATAGCTTTAATGCTGAAGATGATGGTGATACTGCAATTGAAGATGGAATCAATATGGCTAAATCTTCACTATATGGTGCTGCTGTATTAGGTGATTTTGATCCATTTGCATTCCAATTATGGGCAGCTTACTCAAATAATTATGCATTCTTATATGCAATAGATGCTAGCTATAAATTTGCATTTAATGATGCTAATTTCAAAATCCAAGGTCAATATCTAGGAAATAGTGTTGATAGCGATACAGAAAAACGCTTAAATGCAGACAATAGTAACTTCTACGCTGCTCAAATCCAAGCAAATATTTCAGCATTTGATTTCCAAGCTGGTGTAGTTGGTTATGGTGAAAAAGACAAAAATACTATTGTTGTATTAGAAGATAAAGGTAGAGTGATTGCTCCAGGTGAACAAATTTTCTATTCTGATGGTAGTAAATTAACTGGAGATATGGGTGAAAACTTCTTCTATTTTGCAGGTTTAGGTTATACTTTTGCTGAAACTGTAAGAGTAGGATTTGACTATATCGGTGGTAAAACTGAATATGCAGCAGGTATCCCTGATACAGATAAAAACGAATACATAGCAAGAGTATCTTATAAATACAGCCCAAAACTTACATTTAGTGGCTTCTATTCTTACTTAACTGAAGATAATCATAATGGTGTAAAAGATCAGGATGCTGACGATCAATTCATCAGACTTGAAGCTCTATATAAATTCTAATTATAAAAGCTAAGCCAAAAGGCTTAGCTTACTATATCTAAAATTATCTCTTCTTTTAATCCTTGTATTTTAATTTCTTTTATTTTTAAATCATTAGGTAAGTTTTCAAGCAAAGCTTCTTTACTATGTATATTTTTATTTGCTAATATTCTTAACATTTTACCCCTATAAGCTTTTGCAAAATGGCTTAAAGTTTTGGAATTTTTTAAAAAAGTGAGAGTGGAGTAAAATTGTTTATTTTTTTTAGATATAATCGAGCTTTATTTATATTTAAAAAAGGCATATTTATGTTACGCTTGTTTATTGTAAGTATTTTATTTGTCAATTCACTATTAGCTTTTAATGTAAAATCTTTATTTACTTATACTTTTAATGATAACATTAGCTATGACTTAGAAAAAGCTAAAGAAATTTATTTTAAAAACAAATGCAATACTTGCCATGGAGAAAATGGAGAAAAAAATTCTTATGGTAAAAGAGCCATTAAAGACTTAAGCCCAGAAGAGATCAAAGGCGCTTTAAAAGACTATGCTAATGGATATTTCAAAAATCAATCAAGCGATAATATTCAAATGAGTTTGTATGCTAAAAAATTAAGTGATAGTGATATGAATCACATTATTGCTTATTTGAAAGGACAAAATTTTTCTATAGAGCTTAATCAAAAAGATCTTTTAGAAGAAGAGCCTGCACCAAAAACCAAGCACAATACATTTTTAAAATAACAAAAAAAGGAGTTTTCATGAAAAAAAATCTACTGCTAGCTAGCTTACTTTGTGCTAGTTCAATTTATGCCGCAGAAGTAAAAATAGGCATTGTTTTACCACTTACTGGTACTTTGGCAGCTTATGGCAATGATGTATATGAGGGTATTAAACTAGCTAATACTTTAAATCCAAATTTAAAAAATGGAGATAGTGTTAAAATCATAGCTATTGACACAAAAGGCGATAAAATAGAAGCAGCAAATGCTACTACTAGACTTATCTCTCAAGATAAAGTTTTAGGCCTTATAGGCGAAGCTGTTACACCAAATACTATGCAAGTTTTATCTATAGCTGAAGAAAGAAAAATTCCTGCTATAGCTCCAGTTGCATCAGGTGATAAACTTTTAGATAAAAAAAGCTATGCTAGCAGAGTTTGCTTTATGGATAGTTTTCAAGGAGATAAATTTGCTAACTATGCCTATAAAGATTTAAATTTAAAAAGCGTGGTTGTGATAGTTGATCAAAGCAATGTATATTCATTAGGTTTGGCAAGAGCTTTTGAAAAAGAATTTAAACAAAATGGTGGAAAAGTACTTAAAAAACTAACTATTTCTTCAGGCGATAAGGACTTTAAAGCTATTGTTTCACAACTTAAAAGTATCAACCCTGATTTTGTTTATATGCCAATTTATCACCCAGAAGCTGCTTTAATAGCAAGACAAGCAAAAGCAGTTGGCTTTAACAAGCTTTTAAGTGCAGGCGATGGAGTAAATAATAAAACCTTTATCGAGCTTGGCGGTGATGCTGTAAATGGAGTAATCTTTACCGATAGTTTTGATTATAATAATCCTCCGACAACTCTTTCTAAAAAATTTATTGAAGCTTATGAAAAAGATCATGGCACAAAAGAACTTCCAGCATTTTCTGCTATGGGAGCTGATGCATATTATGTAATGGTAAATGCAATGAATGAATGTGCGAATAATCTTAACGCACAATGCATTAATGAAAAAATTCATTCAACAAATAATTTTGAAGGCGTAGGTGGAGTTATAAGCATAGACGCTAGTGGCAATGCAAGTCGTTCTGTAGTTATAAAAGAAATACAAGAACAAAAACAAGTTTATAAAACTATTATCAATCCTTGAAAGGTTAAACTATGAAAAAAATTAGCATAGCTATATTGTCTATCATAGCTAGTAATATCATACAAGCAAAAGAAATTAACATCGGCGTAGTTTTACCTCTAACAGGCTCTACTGCAGCTTATGGGCAAAGTGCTTTAGATGGAGTGAAAATTGCAAATTCTATGAAAAACACTTTAAGCAATGGAGATAAAGTAAATTTAGTAGTAGTTGATACAAAAGGCGATAAAATAGAAAGTGCAAATGCTAGTGCAAGACTAGTTTCACAAAACAAAGCGTATGCACTAATTGGAGAAATGCTAACAGCTAATACTTTGCAAGTGATAAGAATTGGTGAGGAAAAAAAGATCCCAGTGGTTGCTCCTGCAGCTACTGCTGATAAAATTTTAAATAAAAAATTATACGCTAGCAGAGTTTGTTTTATGGATAGCTTTCAAGGCTCATCTTTAGCTAATTATGTAAAAAATAAGCTAAATTACACCAAAGCTGTGATAATTAGCGATCAAAGTGCGGATTATTCTTTAGGTTTAACTAGAGCCTTTGAAAAAGAATTTAGCAAACAAGGTGGAAAAATTTTAGATAAATTTAGAATTACAGCAGGCGATAAAGACTTCAAAGCTATTCTTTCACAAATTAAAAATTTAAAACCTGATTTTATTTATCTTCCGGTATATTACACCGAGGCTTCTTTGTTTGCACGCCAAGCAAAAGCAATGGGTATAAATATCCCTATGGGTTCAGCAGATGGGGTGGCTGATGAAACTTTTATTAATCTAGCTCAAGAAGCAGCTGAAGGATATTTATTTACCGATAGCTTTGATTATCACAATCCCCCAACACAACTTTCAAAAGACTTTATATTAGCTTATGAAAAAGAAAAACAAAGTAAAGAAGTTCCAAATTTCACAGCTATGGGTGCAGATGCGTATTTTGTGATTTTTGAAGCTATGCAAAAATGTATTAATGATTTTAACAGTGAATGTATCAACAACAATATCCACACTACTTCAAAATTTGAAGGTGTTAGTGGAGTAATTAGCATTGATAAAACAGGTAATGCTACGCGTTCAATTGTTATAAAATCAATAGAAAATCAAAAGCAAATTTATAAAGATACGATTTTTCCGTAAATAAAATTTTAAGAGGTTCAATGGATAGTTCTTTAATTTTACAGCAAATTATAAATGGTTTTAGCTTAGGTAGCATGTATGCACTTATTGCTATAGGCTATACAATGGTCTATGGTGTTTTAAGATTGATTAATTTTGCACATGGTGATATCATGATGGTAGGTGCATACTCGGCTTTATTTTGTGTTACAAGTATGAATGTGCCTTTTTTAGGAGCTCTTTCTTTGGCTATGTTATTTGCAGCAGCTTTAGGTATAGCTATTGATAGGGTAGCTTATAAACCTTTAAGAAAAGCACCTAGAATTTCTTTACTTATCACAGCCATAGGCATAAGCTTTTTAATACAAAATGTATTTAATGTCTTATTTGGCTCAACCCCAAAATATTTTCCTGTGCCAAGCTATCTTGAAACAGTGATTAATTTTAATAATATCAGCATTAGCATTAATAGTATTTTAGTGCCTATTTTGACATTTTTTATATTATTAGTAGTTTTATTTATACTTTATAAAAGCAAATATGGCATTGCTATTAGAGCTTTAGCTTTTGATATTCATACTGTAAATTTAATGGGAATTGATGCAAATCGTATTATTGCTATTGTGTTTGCATTGGGCTCGGCTTTAGCTGCTATTGGTGGTATTTTTTGGGCTGTTAGTTATCCTTCTGTTGAACCTAGCATGGGAACTCTTATAGGACTTAAGGCATTTGGCGCTGCTGTTTTAGGTGGTATTGGTTCGGTTGCTGGAGCGGTTTTAGGTGGCTTGATTATAGGATTTACAGAAGTTGTTGTAGTTGCTATTTTCCCTGATCTTTCTGGTTTTAAAGATGCTTTTGCGTTTATCTTTTTAGTATTGATTTTACTTTTTAAACCAACCGGAATTTTAGGTATTAATTTTGAAAAAAGTAGGTTTTAAGATGGTTGCAAGAAAAATTACACATTTAAGTTTTTTTATCATAGCACTTGCTTTTCTTTTTATATCTCCTTATTTTTTCAATGATTATAAAATAGGAATTTTAAGCAATATTGCTATTTTTGTTATCTTGGCAGTAAGCTATAATCTTATCAATGGGGTTACAGGACAATTTTCACTAGAACCAAATGGCTTTGTAGCTATAGGAGCTTATGTTGCAGCTTTAGTTTTACTTACAAGTGAAAGCAAAATCGACCAGTTTTCTTTAGAAGATCCAAGTAGCTTTATTTTGATGATTCATTCACCAAGTTTTATTGTGGCTTTACTTGCTGCTGGGCTTTGTGCTATGCTTTTATCTTTAGTTTTGGCCTTTGCGGTATTTAGAGTTAGAGGGGATTATTTAGCTATTGTAACACTAGGTTTTGGTATTATCATCAAACTTATGGCGATTAACTTTGCTTCTGTTACAAATGGTTCTTTAGGTTTAAATGATATTCCTAAACATACCACATTATACTGGAGTGGCGGGATTGCCATATTTTCTGTTATTATCATCTTAAATATTGTTAGTTCAAAATTTGGTAGAGCTATGAAAGCCGTAAGAGATGATGAGGATGCAGCATTAGCAATGGGTATAAACACCTTTAATATCAAAACCCTAGCCTTTAGCACTTCAGCATTTTTAGAAGGTGTCGGCGGAGGCTTACTTGCTTGTGCGCTAGCTTCAGTTTCACCTGAGCAATTTGACTTTTTATTTACCTTCCAACTTTTAATCATCATTGTTTTAGGTGGTTTGGGTTCAACTACCGGTGCTATCATCGGAGCTATTTTGGTAATAGGCGGAAGTGAGTATTTAAGATTTTTAGATGAAAGTATGAATATTTTTGGCTATGAAACCCCTGCTATGCCTGGTCTTAGAATGGTTGTATTTTCTGTTATATTAATTTTAGTAATGCTTTTTGCAAGAAGAGGAATAATGGGCGATAAAGAACTAACAGATATTTTATTTAAGTTTTCTAAAAGGAAGAAGAAATGATTTTAGAACTTAAAGAAATTCATAAAAATTTTGGCGGAGTTAACGCTATAACAAATACTTCTTTTGCTATTAGAGAAAGTGAAATTTTTGGGCTTATAGGTCCAAATGGCGCAGGAAAAACGACACTATTTAATATTATCACAGGAAATTATAAGCCAAGTAGCGGAGAAGTCTTTTTTCTAGGAAAAAAAATTGATCATTTAAAACCACACAAAATAGTTCATCTAGGTATAGCAAGAACTTTTCAAAATATCAGACTTTTTTCAAGCATGAGTGTTTTAGAAAATGTATTGATTGGTTTTGATAAGAGCATTAAATATAATATTTTTGAAGCTTTTTTGCACCTTGGAAGATTTTCCAAAGCAGAAAAAAATGCAAAAAAAGCAGCTTATGAAATTTTAGAACAGCTCAATATCGCTCATTTGGCTGATGAAAAAGCTACTAGTTTAAGCTATGGTCAGCAAAGAAAAGTTGAAATAGCAAGAGCTTTGGCAACAAATCCTAAGCTTTTATTACTAGATGAACCTGCAGCAGGGATGAATTCTACAGAAAGCGATGATTTAGCTGAGTTAATTTTTAACATAAGAGATAACAAAAAAATTAGTGTTTTACTTATAGAGCATGATATGAAATTTGTAAATAAACTTTGTGATAGAGTTATGGTGCTTGATTATGGTAGAACTATTTTTGAGGGAAAACCAAACGATGCGGTACAAAACCCTGAAGTAATTAGTGCGTATTTGGGAGATTTTAATGCTAGTAGTTAAAGATTTACATGTTTATTATGGTTTAATAGAGGCTGTTAAAGGTATTGATTTTACTATAAAAACAGGAAGTATAGTTAGCTTAATAGGCTCAAATGGCGCAGGAAAAACCTCAACACTTAATGCTATGCTAAATTGTGTTAAAAAAACCGGCGAAGTAACCTTTTTAGGCTATGATACTCAAAGACACTTACCGCACACTCTAGTTCAAAAAGGTATCGCCTTAGTACCTGAAGGAAGGAGGGTTTTTATAAATCTTACCATAGAAGAAAATTTAAAAATTGGTGCTTTTAATAATGCAGAAAATTACGAGCATTTAAAAAATCAAATGTATAGACTTTTCCCAAGATTAAAAGATAAAAAAAATGCTCTTGCAGGAACTCTAAGTGGTGGGGAAGCTCAAATGCTAGCTATCTCAAGAGCGCTTATGAGTGAGCCAAAACTTTTAATGCTTGATGAGCCTTCATTAGGTCTTGCTCCAAAAATAGTTGGAGAGGTTTTTGATATTATAGTCAAATTAAAAGAAGAAGGAATTACCATTTTATTAGTAGAACAAAATGCATTTTCAGCTTTAAAAATTAGTGACTATGCTTATGTTTTGGAAAATGGTAAAATTGCTATGCATGCACCTGCAAAAGATCTTATCGGTAATGATGAGATTAGAAAAAAATACCTTGGAGCTTAATTCATGAAAAAACAACTTTTAGCTTTTGGGGATATAAAAATTTCTATTTTTTTATTTTTAATTTTTGCCCTATTTTGCGCCCTAGCTACTTTCATAGAAAGCGCTTACAATACACCAACAGCTTGGGCGATGATCTATGGTTCTTCTTGGTTTGGCTTTATACAACTCATACTAGGGATTAATCTTTTATCAGCTCTTTTTAAATACAAAATGTTTAATAAGAAAAAAATACCACTTTTAATCTTTCATATCTCATTTTTATTTATATTACTAGGCTCAGCTATGACTAGATATATGGGATTTGAAGGAAATTTACACATTAGAGAAAATGAAAAAAACAACATCATTGAAACTTCAAAAAGTTATATTTACATAGCAACCTTAAAAGATGATAAAGTATATAGTGCTTCAAAATCTGAATATATTGCAACCCTACCTTTTGTAAATGATTTTTCATTTGATTTAATCTTACCTGATGAAAAAGCCCAAATTGCATATGAAAATTTAATCTTAGATGCAAAAGAAATTTATATTGATGATAACAATTCTGCCCCACTTTTATCTTTAATGCTTTCACAAAATAACGAGTCTAAAGAATTACTTTTTCAGGCAGGAGATATTGAAAATATTAATGGCATTAATATAGCATTTTTAAATGACTCTGTTCCAAGTCCTTATATAAAAATCGATAAAGACTTAAAACTTAGTGCTGATTTTGATTTAAAATACATGTCAATGAGCGATGGAAAAGAAAATATTTTAAAAGCAAATCAAAAAGCACAAGCTAAAGATTTAAGATTGTATTCTTTTAATGATATTAATTTAGTGGTTAAATTTGCTTCCTTGCATGGTAAAAAAACTTTAGAAGGTATCAATCAAGCTCAAGATGAAAGTTTTTTTACTTGGTTTAAAAACAGTTGGATAGAGCTAGGACGTAATGCTTTGATTTCTTTATTTGGCGAGGCAAAATACTGGAATAATTCTTTATTAAATAATTTCAAAGACTTTGCACAAAGTACTAAATATATGCCAACTCAACTTTCGGATAATGCCATTAATGCTTTAAAATTAAAACTAAGCTACAAAGGAGAAACTAAAGAAGTTTTCCTAGTAGAATACAACTCGCCTATCCGTATTGATGTAGCAGGCCAACCTTTCTTTTTAAGATGGGGCCCTAAAGGAATAGAAATGCCATTTGAAATGTACCTAAAAGACTTTGAATTAGAACGCTATCCTGGCTCGATGTCGCCTATGTCTTATGCAAGTTATGTAGAAATTGACAATGCTGATAAGAAACTAGAATATAAAATTTTCATGAATAATGTTTTAGATTATCAAGGTTATAGATTTTACCAAAGCTCATATGATCAAGATGAGCTTGGCACCATACTTTCAGTTAATAAAGATCCAGGTAAAATTCCTACATACATAGGATATTTTTTACTCACACTAGGAATGTTTTTAAATATTTTAAATCCTTATTCAAGATTTAGAACCTTAGCTAAATTAATCAATCAAGACACCTTAAAAAAAACAAGTGCTATTTTGGCTTTTATATTAGTTTTATTTGCAGGCCAAAATACTTACGCAAATGAACCTATCAAGGTAGATGAGGCACATGCTAAAGAACTTGCTTCTTTAGTAGTGCAAAAACCTGATGGTAGAATGGTGCCTTTTAATACTTTAGCCATGGAAGTTTTAGAAAAAATATACAAAAACACAACCTTTCAAGGACAAAGCGCTGAAGCAACAATTATATCGATGATTTTTGATGGTAGTGCATGGTATGATAAAGACATCATTTTCATGCCAAAAAGTCGTTTGGTTAATGAAGAAATTTCTAAAATTTTAGAAATTGAGCCTAGAGCCTATACTAGTTTTAAAGATTTTTTCACTACAGATTCATATAAACTACAAAAATATGTAGAAAATGCTAATAGAAAAAATCCAAACCGTAGAAGTGTTTTTGATAAAGAAATCATCAAGCTTGATGAAAGGGTTAATATTGTAAATTTAATCTTCTCAGGTGATATTTTTAGATTTATTCCTTTGCAAAATAGCACCAATAATCAATGGGTGGCACCACGCGAAGCTTATATAGGTTTAAAAGGAGCAGAAGGCGCAGAAGTTAAAAGTATTTTAGAAAATTATTTCAACGCAGTTAGTAACTCTATTGCACACAATAACTGGGATGAAGCAACTAAAAACTTAAATACTATTAAAAACTATCAAGAAAAATATGGCCATGAAGTTATGCCAAGTGCTAAAAAAATTAGTACGGAGATCTTTTTTAATAAAAGTCAAATTTTTGTAAATCTTGCTCCGCTTTATTTATGTGCTGGATTTTTGCTTTTAATTATAGTTTTTGTTAAAATGCTGCTGCCAAAAATTCGTATTGATTTTATATTTAAATGTGTTTATGTATTTAACATTGTGGCATTTTTCATCCATACTTTAGGTTTGGCTTTGCGCTGGTATATAGCAGGTCGCGCTCCATGGAGTAATGCCTATGAGAGTATGGTTTATATAGCTTGGGCTTTATCGTTATCTGGAATTTTCTTTTCTAGAAAAAGTCCTATTGCGCTTTCTTTAACTTCTATTTTAGCAGGAGTTACTTTAGGTGTAGCTCATCTTAGCCAAATGGATCCACAAATTACCAACTTAGTTCCAGTGTTGCAATCATACTGGCTTACTATACATGTTTCAGTTATTACTGCTAGCTATGGATTTTTAGGACTATGTGCATTATTGGGTATATTTGTACTTGTTTTATTATGTATGCTAAAAATCAATAGTAAACATAATGAAAATATTTTAAGAAACATTACAGAAGCAACAAGAATTAATGAAATGGCTATGATTTTAGGACTTTGCTTGCTTACAGTTGGAAATTTCT
Organism: Campylobacter lari; assembly: GCF_001017575.1. Lineage (NCBI taxonomy): Bacteria > Pseudomonadati > Campylobacterota > Epsilonproteobacteria > Campylobacterales > Campylobacteraceae > Campylobacter > Campylobacter lari. The sequence goes on from NZ_CP011372.1 coordinate 1,098,269, forward strand.
TAGGTGCTATATGGGCAAATGAAAGCTGGGGAAGATATTGGAGCTGGGATTCTAAGGAAACCTGGGCTTTAATTAGTATTTTAGTTTACGCTGCTATTTTACACATTAGAATGGTGCCAAAATGGGCAAATCAATATACTTTTGCAGTTTGCTCTATGTTTGCATATTGGGTAATTATCATGACTTATTTTGGAGTAAATTACTTTTTAACTGGCATGCACTCTTACGCAGCAGGAGATTCAGTAAAAATTCCTGATTATGTATATTGGGGCTTTTTATTTATGGTAGCACTAAGCATAGCAAGTTATTTCAAAAGATCCTATGCAAGAAAATTATAGAAAGGTTTTAAATGAATAATTCTCTTTTTATATTTTTAATTGTAGCTTTAGTTGTTGTTATTATACTTGGTGTTCTTTTGGTATTATTTTTTACCCATAAAGATAAACAACCCAACAAATCTAATGCAACCAAAGCTCCAAAAATAAGCAATATAGAAGACTTTATTTCCAAAGCCAATGGAGCAAAAAATTCTCAAGAAATTCAGGCTTTAATCTTGCAATTTTTAAATTCACAAAAATTTGGTTCCAATCCAAAAGATAGCGCAACCAAAAGAAAACTTGATTTTATTAGTGCAATTTCAGCTAATGCTAATGCCACTCCTAAAAATATTTCATTTTTAAATAATGAACTAAAAAAGCGTTATAAGGCCTTAAAAAAGGAAATAGATGCTTATGAGCAAATAGGTCTAGCAAAAAGAAAAATGAGACAATCTTAAGGGTTTTGAATGAAAAATATTAGAAATTTCTCTATCATAGCTCATATTGACCATGGAAAAAGTACACTAGCTGATAGAATTATTAGTGAATGTGGTGCAATTAGCGATAGACAAATGAGCGCTCAAGTAATGGATACTATGGATATAGAAAAAGAACGCGGTATAACCATAAAAGCTCAATCTGTACGTTTAAATTATAAATTCAATAATGAAGAATATGTATTAAATTTGATAGACACTCCAGGCCATGTTGATTTTTCTTATGAAGTAAGTCGCTCTTTAGCAAGTTGCGAAGGAGCTTTGCTTGTTGTTGATGCTTCACAAGGAGTAGAAGCTCAAACTATAGCTAATGTTTACATAGCCTTAGAAAATGATCTTGAAATCATACCAGTGATTAATAAAATCGATCTTCCTTCGGCTGACATAGAAAAAGTTAAACACGAAATAGAGCATATTATAGGCATTGATTGCTCTAATGCAATTTGCGTTAGCGCAAAAACAGGTGCGGGCATAAAAGAACTCATAGAAACCATTATTACAAAAATTCCTGCGCCAAAAACCGATGATGAAGCACCCACCAAAGCTTTAATCTATGATTCTTGGTTTGATAATTATCTTGGAGCTTTGGCTTTGGTTAGAATTTATGAAGGAAATATAGCTAAAAATGATGAAGTTTTAGTTATGAGTACAGATAAAAAACATCTTGTGCAAGATCTTTTTTACCCTCACCCATTAAGCCCTATAAAAACCAAAAAATTAGAATCAGGTGAAGTAGGTGTTATCGTGCTTGGACTTAAAAATGTTGCTGATGTTCAAGTGGGTGATACTATAACGCTTACCAAAAACAAAGCAAAAGAAGCCATTGGTGGTTTTGAAAAAGCTAAAGCTTTTGTTTTTGCAGGGTTATACCCTATAGAAACAGATAAATTTGAAGATTTAAGAGATGCTTTAGATAAATTAAAACTCAATGATAGTTCTATTACCTATGAACCTGAAACATCACTAGCTTTAGGGTTTGGTTTTAGGGTTGGTTTTTTAGGTCTTTTGCATATGGAGGTTATTAAAGAAAGACTTGAGCGTGAGTTTAATCTTGATTTGATTGCTACTGCTCCAACTGTTACTTATGAAATTTATCAAACTGATGGAGAAGTTTTAAAAATTCAAAATCCAAGCGAACTACCTCCGGTAAATAAAATTGATCACATAAAAGAACCTTATGTAAAAGCAACTATCATAACTCCAAGTGAATATTTAGGAAATTTAATCACTCTTTTAAATCGCAAACGTGGTATGCAGGTTAAGATGGATTATATTACCCCTGAGCGTGTTTTACTTGAGTATGATATACCTTTAAATGAAATCGTTATGGACTTTTACGATAAACTCAAATCACTCACTAAAGGTTATGCTAGTTTTGATTATGAGCCTATTGAATTTAGAGTGGGTGATCTTGTAAAACTTGATATTAAAGTAGCGGGTGAAAATGTCGATGCACTAAGCATCATAGTGCCAAATGAAAAGGCACTAAGCAAGGGTAGAGAATTAGTAAAAGCGATGAAAGAAATCGTCCCAAGGCAGCTTTTTGAAGTTGCTATCCAAGCAAGTATAGGAAATAAAATCATCGCAAGAGAAAATGTAAAATCTATGGGTAAAAATGTAACCGCAAAATGCTATGGCGGGGATATTACTAGAAAAAGGAAACTTCTTGAAAAACAAAAAGAAGGTAAAAAAAGAATGAAAGCTATCGGTAAAGTACATTTACCTCAAGAAGCATTTTTAAGTGTTTTAAAAATAGACTAAATCCCTAGCTTAGAACTAGGGATATAAATTTATGCATTGATATCTAAAGAATTTCCACCCATTTCATTGATTTTTTGAGTTACTTTTTCAATAGCCTTATCAATTGTTTCATAGCTGATATCAGGAAGTTTGCCACCCCACATTTTTTCCGCTTGCGCAAATCCTGCCTTTAGACCTTCTAAACCCTTTTGAAGTTTTTCCATATCATCACCAGCCCCATTAATAACAAAATCAGCCAATCTTTGAGATGTTTTTGCTACACCAAAATATCCATCTTCCCCAATAAGCTCTTTTGCCTCATCAGCATTTAAACTAAGTATATCTTTACCTTCATATCCTATAGCTTTAAAATCTACATTTGATAAAATAGCTGTTAAAGAATCCTTAGATTGAGCTCCTTGAAAAATCCCAACTTGAGCCAAACCATTAGAGGAACTCATACTAAATGCTTGTTGCATAAAACTCATAGCATAAAGTTCTGTTATGCCTTTTCCACCTATGCTAGCAAGCTTACTAAGCTTATCCTCATCAATATTTTTTGTGCTATTAGCACTTTTAGTATTGGCATCTTCAAGTTTTGTATTCAAATTAGCCTTCCTATTGCCAACTTGCGACTCCACTGCCACACGTGAATACGAATTTATTTGCATCCTTGCTCCTTTTTTGTGGGTTTATAAAAATCGGATAAAAAGAAATAAAATGAATATTAAGCCAAAAATAAAGACATTTACAATATAATATTTGTATTATATTAATATAGGATTTTTAAAATTTAGGTGATTTATGTTTTTCAAAGATTATTTTATTGAAATTTCAGATCCATATTTTAAAGATACTATAGAAGGCATAGAATCTCTCTATTAGCTTTATTTTATTCGTAAATTATCAAACAGAACGCAAAATAAACACTAATAAGGAAAACTATGTCATTACACAATTTTTATACTAATACAAACGCTACTATATTGTTTTACAAATGCGCCCTACCTAACATGGCAAGTGCTGCATTTATATATCTTTATGTTATCATTGATGGGGTTTTTGTTGGAAGATACTTAGGAGCAGATGCTCTTGCTGCTATGAATTTAGTAATGCCCTTTATCATGATAAGCTTTGCCTTAGCAGATATGATAGCCATAGGTTCATCAGTGCAAATCGCAATCAACCTAGGCAAAGGAAAAATCGAAAAAGCAAGAGCTATTTTTTCTTTTTGCATCGTTCTTATTTTTGTAATTTCTTGCATAATGGGAATATTAGGATTTTTCTTAGCAAAACCTTTAAGTGCTTTTATGGGTGCTGATGAAAACATACAAAATTTATCCACTGAATATATGCAAATTTTTGCTCTTTTTGCACCTTTTACTATGTTAGCTTTTGCTATGGATAATTATTTAAGAATATGCGGTAAAACATTTTATAGCATGGTGGTTAATATCACAGTAGCTTTAAGCAATATAATATTAGATTGGCTTTTTATAGTTATTCTTGAGTGGAGCTTATTTTCAGCTGCTCTAGCAACCTGTCTAGGAATGCTTTTGGGTACTATTTTAGGTTTTATACCTTTTGTTTTTAAAAATTTAATTCTAAAATTTAAAAAACCTATAATTAGTTTAAAAATACTCAAGAATATCATCTATAATGGCTCATCTGAATTTTTTTCAAATATATCAAGCTCTATTTATACTATACTAGCTAATGCTATATTATTAAAAATAGCAGGAAATCAAGCACTTGCTGCATTTTCCATTATACTTTATTTAAGTACCTTTACCTTTGCTTTAATCTTATCAATGTGTGAAGCTATGCAACCTGTTATAAGTTACAACTATGGATATAAAAACATATTAAGAATTCAAGCTATTTTTAAAAGAATGTTTATAGCATCTAGTGTATTTGGAATATTTGTATTTTTACTTGCATTTTTTTTCAACGAAATTATAGTTTCACTCTTTAATAAAAATAATGATATTAGTTTTGCAAATCTAGCGCAAAATGCACTTGTATTGTTTTCTTTTTCTTTTTTATTAAGCTGGCTTGGAAAACTTTGCGCATCTTTTTTTACCGCTTTAGATAAACCTATGCTTTCTTTAGCCATATCCATCATACAAAGTTTAGTATTACCTTTTATCTTTATACAGGTATTATCATATTATCTTAGCTTAAATGGAGTTTGGCTTGCTTCTTTTGCAAGCGAGGTTCTTATGGTGTTTATTGCTTCTTATTTACTATATAAAACTTTTAAAGATCTAAACTCTTAGCTAATTTCAAACAAGAGTTTAGATCTTGCTCTTTGCATATATGCAAATTTTTAAAATTATGAAGTTTTAAAGCTGTACTTTGACCTATAACTACAACTTTATCTTCTTTTTCTAATGTAAAAAATTTCAAAAATTGTTCTATGCCTGAAGGAGCACTAAAGATAAAAACACTAGGATGTTGTATTTTTAACTCATCTTTTTTGGGCTCTATGGCTACATTTTCATAAACAATTAATTGTTTTAAAGAGATATTTTCATTTAATAAAACCTCATCAAGGCCTGAGCTAATTTTCTTAGCTCTTAAATAAAGACATTTTTTATTTTTAAACTCAGATAAAAACTCGCTAGCTAAATTTTTACCATAAGCTTTACTGGGATATTTGACATTTTTAAAACCAAGTTCTTTTGCAAAATCAGCACTTTTTTGCCCCACAGCATAAAGTTTAATATCAAAATTAATTTTGTTTTTACTTGACATTAATGCTTTTAATGCATTCTTGGAGCTAATGATTAAACAATCAAATTCCTTTAAATTAACTTCAAAATCAAGAAATTTAATTTCATTTAATTTTATAGTCTTAACGCCATCAAATTCTTTATCCCCTATAAAATAAATCATTATTTTCCTATAAAAGTTTTATCAAAATTTGATCTTAAATTTAAAGTTGCCATATAAGGATCATTTGCTTGCATTATCGCTCTAACAACAGCTACACCTTGTATATTACAATCTTTAAGCAAATTTAAATTAGCCTCATCTATCCCACCTATAGCTACAATAGGTAAAGAACTTAAACTAGTAATTTCTTTTAATCCATCTATACCAAGCACAATACAATCTTGCTTACTAGGCGTAGCAAAAACAGCCCCTACTCCAAGATAAGTAGCGCTTTGAATATTAGCAAGCTCGCTTTTATGATTGATCGTAAGTCCTATGATTTTATCTTCGCCTAAAAGTTCTCTTGCTTTTTTTAAAGGCATATCCTTTTGTCCTATATGCACTCCATTTGCATTCACAGCCATGGCTATATCGATTCTATCATTTATCACAAAAGGCGTATTATATTTTTCACACAAAGCTTTAACTTTTAAAGCAAGATTATAAAATTCTAAAGTGCTAAGATTTTTTTCCCTAAGTTGCAAAATATCAATCTTAGCTTTCAAAGAAGCTTCTAAAATATTTAAAAACTCACTTTCACTTTTCTCACCCTTGCTTGCAACAAGATAAATTTTAAATGATTTCATATTTAGCTCTTTTTTTAATTTCTTCATCATCTAAATTACTTAAAGCATCGATTAAATTCACTCTAAAACTACCACTTCCACTAGAAAGATCTTGAGCGATTTCACTAGCTATACCAAAACTAAGCAAAGCATATAAACTAGCTTGAAATTTATCTTCTAATGCTCCTGCAAAAACTCCACACAAAGAAGCACACATACAACCTGCTCCAGTTATTTTAGTAGCCATAATAGAGCCATTATAAACTTTTGCAATGCGCTCTTGATTTATAATATAATCAATTTTTCCAGTTATAGCCAAAACACGCTTAGTTTTATATGAGTATTCTCTAGCTTTTTCTAAAAACTCATCATTAATCACAAAAGTACTATCAACCCCTCTTGCTTTACCATCTAAACCTATAACACTAGCCATTTCAGACGCATTTGCTTTAACAATACTAATGCCTTTTAGATTAAGCAATTCAAAATTAATCCCATCTCTTGCCTTACTCACACCCAAAGCAACAGGATCAAAAACTATAGGTTTATTTAATAAAGCATATTCTTTGGTTGCTTTTAACATAGAATTTGCTACAAGCTGATTAATTGTACCTGTATTTAATACTAAGGCTGAGCTTATTTTGGCAAAATCAGTTTGTTCTTCATAAAAATCAGCCATAGCAGCACTTGCTCCCACTGCTATAGTTACATTCGCGCAATCATTGGCTGTAACATAATTAGTAATATGATGGATCAAAGGATTTTTTTCTCTTACTGCTTTGATAATCATTTTTACTCCTTATCAAATTGGAAAAAGTGATTAGTTGGACCACAACCTTTTCCAAGTGCTAAGGAATTAAATATAGCCCCATATACATAATCTTTAGCAAGCTTTATAGCTTCATGTTTTTCTTTACCTAAGGCAAGATTACTAGCTATAGCTGAACTTAATGTACAACCTGTGCCATGTGTGTTTTTTGTATCAATTTTTTCTGCTTTAAAAATACTAAATTCCTTTCCATCATAAAAAACATCATTAGTATTATCTTTACTATGCCCACCTTTAATCAAAACACTTTTTGCACCTTCTTTGTGAAGCTTTATAGCGGCTTTTTTCATATCCTCTTCATTAAGTATTTTAAAATCACACAAAAACTCAGCTTCAGGTATATTTGGAGTAAGTACATCAGCTAAAGATAAAATTTCATCTTTAAAAAACTGACAATTTTCCAAAGGCATTAAAGCATAGCCATTTTTTGCAAACATCACAGGATCTATCACTACATTTTTAGCTTTAAAGCGTAATAAATTTTCTTTTACACAAGTTATAATTTCTTTTGAACCTAGCATTCCAATTTTCACAGCCATTGGTTCTATGTCTTCATAAACTGCCAATATCTGCTCATCTATTATCTTAGTAGGTATATCAAAACAAGAAATTACCCTTGCAGTATTTTCAGCCACAACACTTAAAACTACACTCATACCAAATAAATTATGTGCACTAAAGGTTTTTAAATCAGCTTGTATGCCAGCCCCACCACTACAATCACTTCCTGCTATAGTTAAGATAGGAATTTTAGTTTTTGTTTTTGCTTGTATCATTTTTATCCTTTTTTATAAAAAAGGAAAGTTTTTGCAAGAATTCAAAGTTCGCATTACCAAACTTCTCAAGGGTCGAAGTCTAACTTCCTCTCAGCAAAAGCTCCCCATTAATGAAAAATTATATCTTAGTTTTAATTAATCTTAAAAAATATTTTAAAATACTGCTATAATTTTGAAAAAAATTACACAATTTTTGAGGTAAAAATGACTAAGATTATTTTTGTTTGCTTAGGGAATATCTGTCGTTCCCCTATGGCTGAATTTATTATGAAAGATCTTTTAATAAAAGTAAATTTAAACGATAAATTTATTGTTTCTAGTGCAGGCACTTCAGGTTATCATGATGGAGAGGATATGCACTTTAAAACCAAAGCCATGTTAAATAGTAAAAATATCAATTCTAAGCCATTTTGCAGTCAAAAGTTGAGCTTAAAAATGTGTGAAGAAAATGATCTTATCATTGTTATGGATAATTCTAATTATAATGATGTAGTTAAAAATTTTCCAAATTTTAAACACAAAATTCACAAAATCACCTCTTATGCTTTAGAATTAGGATATGATGAAGTTCCTGATCCTTGGTATAGTGGAGATTTTGATGAAACTTATACTATACTTTCAAAAGCATGCTCTAATCTTTTAAATACGCTTTATAAAAATTTATCATTTAAATAATATTTGGTTCTTTTTTTAATTTTTAGTGCTATAATAAACTCACTTAAATCTTACTATAACACAAAAGGAGTTTATCAATGAAAAGTATTAAATTAAAAATTTCATTAATTGCAAATATTATAGCTATTATTTGCCTTATTATCCTTGGTATTATTAGCTATATATTCACAAAAAAAGCTTTAAATCATGAAGTGGTTAATGCTGAAACTAACTATGTAAAAGTTGCAGAAAAATCAATGAGAGATTTTAAAAGTCTCCATACTCATTCTTTAGAGCAACTTTCTCAAGCTATTTTAAGACTTCCATATAACGAACTTAATACCCAAGAAAAGCTTATGGAAAACACAGGTGATTTACTTAAAACCGTTAGAGATATAAACAGCTATTTGGCTGTCTATATAGCTCAATCAAATGGAGAATTAATAGTAAGCGATCCAGATAGTGATAGTAAAGGTTTAGACTATGGAATTTATGGAAAAGCTGACAATTATGATGCTACCACAAGAGAATTCTATATAGAAGCTAGAAAGAAAAATGGCTTATATATCACAGCAGCTTATATTGATGCAACAACAGGATTGCCATGTTTTACCTATGCTATGCCCTTAATTAAAGATGGTAAATTTATAGGAGTATTAGCAATTGATGTTTTAGTTAAAGACTTACAAGAAAAATTTAACGAACTACCAGGAAGAACTTTTGTATTTGACCATGCTTATACTGTATTTGCTTCAACTGATAAATCATTAGTTGGCGGAGAGCAAAATCCAGATATAGTTACAGTAGCTAAAGCTTATGAAAATGCTGGAAATTATAACATTTTTAATTATACTACTCAAAATGGTGGCGATAGATTTGGTATTTGTGTAAAAATTGATGGCTATACAACTTGTGCTGGCGAAGATGTAGAAGTAATAGAAACCCCTGCGTTAAAAATTGCTTATATTCAAACTACTATAGTTATTTTTACAAGTATTGCTAGCATTATTTTACTTTACTTTATTATTTCTTATTATTTATCACCTTTGCAAGCTATACAAACCGGCCTCAACTCTTTCTTTGATTTCATCAATCATAAAACTAAAGATTCAGCTATGATAGATGTTAAAACAAATGATGAGCTTGGTGCTATAGCAAAAGCTATCAATGAAAACATCACCAAAACTAAAAATGCATTAGAACAAGATGCTAAAGCAGTAGAACAATCAGTAGATACTGTTAGGGAGGTAGAAGGTGGTAATCTAACAGCTAGAATTACTGCAATTCCTGCACATCCTCAGCTACTCGAGTTAAAAAATTATATTAATGAAATGCTTAATGTATTAGAACAAAAGGTTGGTTCTAATATGAATGAAATTAATAGAGTATTTGATAGCTATAAGGCATTAGACTTTACTACTGAAGTTAAAAATGCTAAAGGTGGAGTTGAAGTAACTACTAATGTATTAGGTCAAGAAATCGTAGCTATGCTAAGACAATCATCTGAATTTGCTTCTTTATTAGCAGATGAAAGTGGTAAATTACAAAGTGCTGTTAAGAACTTAACAGATTCTTCATCTTCTCAAGCTTCTTCTTTAGAAGAAACAGCAGCAGCACTAGAAGAGATTACTTCTTCTATGCAAAATGTATCGCATAAAACTAGTGAAGTTATTGCTCAAAGTGAAGAGATTAAAAATGTTACTTCTATAATAGGTGATATTGCAGATCAAATTAACTTGCTTGCATTAAATGCTGCTATTGAAGCAGCTCGTGCAGGAGAACACGGTCGTGGCTTTGCTGTTGTTGCAGATGAAGTTAGAAACCTAGCTGAAAGAACTCAAAAGTCTTTAGGTGAGATTGAAGCTAATACTAATATCTTAGTTCAATCTATTAATGAAATGGGTGAGAGTATTAAAGAACAAACTACAGGTATTACTCAAATAAATGATGCTGTAGCACAAATTGATCATGTAACCCAAGAGAACTTAAAGATAGCAAAAGATAGTGCAGCTATATCTGATAATGTAAATAAAATAGCTAATGATATCTTAGAGGATGCTAGGAAGAAGAAGTTTTAAATAATTAAACTAAACCCTTAGTGGGTTTAGTTTAATTAATATAAGATTTTAAACAAACCCCATCAACACTTAACTCGTAAGCTTTTTTTAGATTGTTTTTAAAAGTATCAAGTAAAAATAAAATTTTAGAATCAAACATATAAAACTCGGCCATTTTTGAAGCAATTATTGCCAAATTCTCATCTTCTATTAAAATATATTTTGCTCCTAAAGCATTAGAAAGCAAAACCTCATCATCATTTTTAGCATATATGGCAAAATCCACCTTTTCTTCTTTTGCGCTTTTTATATTTTGTTCATTATAATCAAAACAATTCACATTGGTTTTAATAAAAATATTTTCATAATGACTAAATTTTTGCATATTTATCAAAGGATGTCCAAAAATTAACATATTTTTTCCTTTATCTTTAAAAGACAATAATTTCTAAAACCACGGTTGAAAATTTTATAATCTTTCATTCCTTGTAGTTCATCATAAACCTCACTACCTTTATAAAACAAAAACAAAGTATTTTCATCATAAAAACCATTTGAAATTTCTACTAAAGGTTTTATATCCATTAAAGCTCTTGAAGTGATTAAATCTGCTTTAAAGGACTGGTAATTTTGTATTTTTTCTTTTATAATGTTTATATTTTTTAAATTAAGTTCAGTTTTAACTACCCTTAGAAAAGAAGCTTTTTTAGCACTAGGCTCAAAAAGAAAAAATTCACTTTCTTGTAAAATACAGGCTAAAAATATCGCAGGAAAACCAGCCCCACTTCCAACATCAACAATCTTTTTTTTATCAGTCAAATCACAATAGTCTAAAATTTTTATACTATCGATAACATTATCATCTATGTTTTCAAGATGAGTTAGATTATGCACAGCATTAAATTTTTCTAATAACTCTTTATAGAGCGTGATTTTTTTGAAAAAATCATCTTTATTGAAATTTTGCAAAAAATTTAATTGTTCTTCGTATTTTTTCAATTTAAATGTCCCATTTGTGTATGTTTAATTTCTAAATAATCTTTATTAAAACGATTTGCTTCTATTAAAATAGGAATTCTTAAATTTACTTTTTCTTTTAAAGAACTAAGTTTTTCAGGATTATTAGTCAAAAGATTAATTTTAGAAATCTGATAATGCTTAAGTATAAAATCCACTATTTCATAACTACGCTCATCTGCTTTAAAGCCTAATTGATGATTTGCTTCTATAGTATTAAAACCCTTATCTTGCAATGCATAGGCATTAATTTTATTAAAAAGCCCTATACCTCTGCCTTCTTGTCTTAAATAAATTACCATACCACCGTATTCTTGAATGTATTTTAAAGAAAAATCAAGCTGTTCTCCACAATCACACTTTAAACTTCCCAAAACATCACCCGTTAAACATTCTGAATGAATTCTAATATTAACTTCTTTATCTAATTTTCCTTTAAAAATACAAAGGTGTTCTTTATCATTTTCTTTAAAACTTTGTATATTAAATTCTCCAAAACGAGTAGGAAGTTTTGCTATTTCAGAAATTTGAATAGTCATTATTTTACTTTACCTTTTTATAAAAAATATGCTAGAATTTAAGCAATTTTAACAAACAAAAAGGAAATTTATGTTTAAACGCTTTAGAAGATTAAGACTTAATGAGAATATTAGAAGCCTAGTAAAAGAAAATACCTTAAATTCAGATGATTTAATCTATCCACTTTTTGTTGTCAATGGCACTAATATTAAAAATGAAATCGCATCTATGCCAGGTGTGTTTCAAATGAGCTTAGATGAAATTTTAAAAGAATGCGAAGAGTTAGTTAATCTTGGTATTAAAGCGATTATTTTATTTGGTGTGTTAGAAAGCTCTAAAAAAGATAGCTGTGGCAGTGATGCATTAAGTGATGACGGTTTGATAGCTACAAGTCTAAGAGCTATTAAGGCAAAATTTCCTGATTTAGTAGTGATTACTGATCTTTGTTTTTGTGAATATACTGACCATGGTCATTGTGGCATTATTGATCCAAAAAGTAAAAGTGTAGATAATGATTTAACCTTAGAAATTTCAGCCAAACAAGCCCTAATTCATGCAAAAAATGGTGCTGATATGATAGCACCAAGCGGTATGATGGATGGTATTATTGAAACTTTAAGAAAAACCTTAGATGAAAATGGTTTTGAGAATTTACCTATCATGGCCTATTCTACCAAATTTGCCTCAGCTTATTATGGACCTTTTAGAGATGTGGCTGATTCTGCACCAAGTTATGGAGATAGAAAAACCTATCAAATGGATTTTGCTAATGGCAAAGAAGCCTTATGTGAGAGCTTAGAAGATGAAAAACAAGGTGCTGATATTTTGATGGTTAAACCAGCACTTGCGTATTTAGATGTAGTTAAAGATATAGCAAATCATTCCAAACTTCCACTTTGTGTGTATAATGTAAGTGGAGAATACGCTTTATTGAAAGCAGGTCAAAAAGCAGGAGTGATTGACTATGAAAAAATAGTGCTTGAAACTATGCTTGCTTTTAAAAGAGCAGGAGCTAAGCTTATTATAACTTATCATGCAAAAGAAATTGCAAAATTATTAAACAAGGAGTAAGATTGAGTAGTCTAAGTAAAAAAAGTTCTCAAGATATTATCAACGAATTATCAAGCCATTTAGGTATAGAAAAACACAATCAAACTATATTTCATCTAACCCATATTAATGAAAAAGAAAAAAAATTAAGTCTAAAAAATGGACATGAATTAGCACCTGAGCCATGGTTTATAGTAGATGAAAATGATGATGTTAAAACCATGTTTTCCGTAAAAACCTTAATTGAGTTTTTACAAAATGCCAAAGAAATGCAAAAAGATAATTTTGAACTTAAATTAGAAAAGGCTATTTATCAACAAATTCCTATTGATTTTAACGATGTTTGGACAGTTGCTATGGATGAAATTAAACATCAAGTTGCTAAAGGTGTAAAAGAAGTAAATATTGATTTAGATCAATTAATTAGTAATATTCATATAAAACATCCTAATTTATTTATTGATATGAAAGAAATGATGCAAAAGGTAAAACAAAATGAAAGATTATAAAAGCTTTGTCAAATACTCTAAAGCAGGCCCAAGATATACATCCTATCCTACCGCAGTGGAGTTTAACACTCAATTTAAATATGAAGATTATATACAAATTTTAAAAGATCAAAAAGCACAATTGTCTTTGTACTTTCATTTGCCTTTTTGCAGAAGCGCTTGTTATTTTTGTGGTTGTAATGTAATATATACCGCTAAAGAAGAAAGCAAAGAAAGATATTTAAACTATCTTTTTAAAGAGCTTGATCTTTTAGCAAATATCATCGATACTCAAAGAGAAGTAGCTCAAATGCATTTTGGTGGTGGTACACCTACGTTCTTTTGCGCTAAACAATTACAAAGTTTGATTTTAAAAATAAAAAGCATTTTTCCAAATTTTACCCAAGATAGCGAAGTAAGTTGTGAGATTGATCCTAGATTTTTAAACGAAGAACAAGCTGATGTTTTAATCCAAAATGGTTTTAATCGTATTAGTTTTGGTGTGCAAGATTTTGACGAAAAAGTTCAAAAGGAGATTCATAGAGTTCAACCTTTTGAATTAACCAAAAATGCAGTAGATATGGTAAGAAAAAAGGGGATTAACTCAGTAAATATGGACTTAATCTATGGTCTTCCTTATCAAAGCCTAGAAAGTTTTAAGCAAACTTTAGAAAAAGCATTGCTAATCAATCCTGATCGTTTTGCTATTTTTAACTATGCACATGTGCCTTGGCTTAAAAAAAACATGAGAAAATTTGATGAAAGTACACTGCCAAGCCCTGATGTAAAACTTCAGATTTTAGAATACTGTGAAAAATTTTTAACTCAAAATGGTTATAAAATGATAGGAATGGATCATTTCGCAAAACCACAAGATGAACTTTTTAAAGCTTTAGAAAATGGTAGCTTGCATAGAAATTTCCAAGGCTATACCACCAAAGGTGGAACTGATTTAATTGGCATTGGCTTAACAAGTATAGGTGAAGGACAAAGACATTATATGCAAAATTTCAAAGACATGCCAAGTTATGAAAAAGCTATTGATGAGGGTAGATTACCTTGTGAAAAAGGCATTATGCTTGATGATGATGATGAATTAAGAAAAGCTGTTATTATGGAACTTATGAGTAATTTTGCCCTTAATATAAAAAATATAGAAAATAAATTTAAGATTGATTTTTTTGAATATTTTCAACAAGATTTAAAAGAGCTTGAAGAACTTAGCGAATTTGTTACTATAGATGAAAATTATATCAAAGTTAATGAAACAGGAGTACTTTTAATACGTAATATTGCTATGTGTTTTGATAAATATTTAAAACGCATTAGCGAAGATAAAAAAGTATTTTCTAAAACGGTTTAATATGCTAAATGTTAATGAAATTTCTAATGCCTGCGTAAAATGTGGCAAATGCATACCAGTTTGCACTATACATGAGATAAACCGCGATGAGAGCACTTCTCCTCGTGGTTTTTTAGATTTAATTAGTGCTTATGAAAACCAAGAACTAGAACTTGATAAAAATCTTAAAAAAACTTTTGAATCATGTTTTTTATGCACAAATTGCGTTGAAGTTTGCCCAAATCATTTAAGAGTAGATAGTGCTATTGAAAAAGTACGCTTTGATATAGCTCAAAAATTTGGCATAGCATGGTATAAAAAACTTGCTTTCTTTTTTTTAAGACACAGAAAGATTTTAGATATCCTAGCAAGATTAGGCTATGTTTTTCAAAGTTGTGCCTTTAGCTTGCAAGATAAAAATTTAGGAATGAAAGCTAAATTTAGCCTACCTTTAATCAAAAAAGATCGTTTGCTTCCTTCTTTAGCTAAAAAAAGTTTTTTAGCCTCTAATCCTGATTTTATAAATAATCAAGGTAAAAAAACCATAGGTCTTTTTATAGGGTGTTTGTCTAATTATTCTTACACTAATACAGGTTTTGCTTTGCTTGAAATTTGTAAGCATCTTAAAATCAATGTGGATTTATTAAAAGATCAATCTTGTTGTGGCGCTCCTCATTATTTTACCGGAGATTTTAGCAGTGTAGAAAACTTAGCTAAAAAAAATATCATTTATTTTGAGGAAAAATTAAAAACACTAGATTATATTATTATCCCAGAAGCAACCTGCTCTGCGATGATTAATATAGACTATGAACATTTTTTTCATATGCAAAATGATAAAGAATGGGTAATAAGAGCTAAAAATATTTCCAGTAAAATACTACTTGCAACAAAATATTTTTATGAATACACTAATTTAGAAGAACTTTTAAAAACAAAGAAAAAAATAAACACAAAAATTGCATATCATGATCCTTGCCATGCAAGAAAAATGCAAGGAGTTTTTAAAGAGCCAAGAGCTTTACTAAAGCAAAATTATATCTTTAAAGAACTTATCAAGTCAAATGAATGCTGTGGTTTTGGTGGAGTTAGCATGCAAACTGATCATTATGAAAAAGCTTTGCAAGTTGGCATAAAAAAAGCTCAAAACATACAAAAAAGTGATGTAGAAATCATTAGCGCAGAATGCTCAGCTTGTAGAATGCAAATTTCAAATGCATTAGAGCATGAAAAAATTTCTACACAATTTTTACACCCTTTAGAATTAATAGCAAAGTTACTTCAAGATTAATTTTTATTAATCTTGATTTTTTATATCTTCAATTTTTGATCTATTTTTTTCTATCAAAATTCTATTTTGTTCTATATTTTCGCTATTTTTTTTACACTCATTTTTTAAGATTTCTATATTTTTATATAAAATTTTCATTTTTCTTTCATAACGGTTAATTAGCAAAAACACTATGAATAAAAATAAAATCAAAATAGCCCAATTTAAAAATGCCATATTTCGCCTTTCTAAAGATATATTAGTATTTTTTATCTTAAATTACAATTCTTTTTAAACTTGGAGAAAGTTTGACTAAAATTTCATAATTAATTGTATTAAAAAAATTAGCCATAATATTTGCATCATTCATAACACAAATTACATCACCACTATTTTCACAAGAAAAACTATCCATAGACATTTTTCCAAGTATTTTTTTTCCATTAGGAAGAAAAAAATCTTTTTTTCCATCATAACGTAAAAGTCCATCTGCATAACCTAAATCATAAGTTGCTATTACAAGATCTTCTTTTGCACTATACATTCCACCATAGCCAACACTTTGGCCTTTTTTTAACACTCTTTGGCTTAATTTTTCAGCCCATAAACTCAAAACCTTGCGCAAGTTTTTGTTAAAATATGCGTAACCAAATTGCACAAGCCCTACTCTACAATACTCATCAATCTCTAAAGCATTTGCTCTAAATAAGGCTTCAGAATTATGAGAGTGAAACACTAATTTTTTAGCTTCTTCCCGCAATAAATTATAAATTATTTTTTTAGCATATTGGAATTTTTGCTTTTGCACAAAGTAACTTGCGTCTATTTCATCACTTCCTGCAAAATGCATCATCACTCCATGAAGTATCAAATTATTGCTTTTTAGCTCTTGTATCACTTCTTGAATTTCTTCAGGTAAAATTCCATTTCTATGCATATTTGTATCTATAACTAAATGAATTTTGGTATTTTTTTTGAGTTTTTTTATATCATTTTTATCATTTAAGGCATAAATAAATTTTTCACTTTCATCACCATGTGGATGATGAGATAAAATTAAGATATTATCAAAAATATTTTCAAGTTCTTTTGCTTCAGCTTCGTTTTTTACTGCTATAAAATTTATACCTTTTGCTCTAGCTATAGGAGCTAAAAGCTTAGCTCCATGTCCATAAGCATTATCTTTAAAAACACAGATTACTTTTTCATAACCTCCAGCCTTAGAAGCTATTAGATCAAGATTATACTCATAAGCTAAGCGATCGATTTTTATATAAGCCATTATTGCTCAGCTAAAATTTGCATTTTGTCTTCAACTAACTTAACATAAAGAACTTTTTCCCCTTTGAATTTATAATTAGTACTACGATAGTCTTCATAAAACCCTATTCTAAAAATCTTTTCATTTTTTTCATTTGGATAAGGACTTATGCTAAGATCTGAAAATTTAATAGTTTTTTCTTCTTTTTTGGCAAAAATTCTTTCTTTGTTTTTTGCAAACTGCTCATATGAAAATTTATTTTTATGCTTGAATATATTTTTATCATAAAAAGACAAGTATTTATTAATATCACTTTTTTGCCAACTGTCTTTCCAAGCAAATAAATTTGCTAACAAAATAGCAACTTCTTCATGATTTGCTCTTACTTTATTTTTTTCTTCTGTCATTGCATAAGCTTTTCTATCAGCTACTAATTTATTAAAATCTTCTAGCAAATCATTTTGCACAGCAATGCAACCTCTAGTTTTATAAGTATCTAAACGCGTTCCATCTAAAGGATAACCATGAATCCAAATTCCCCCGCCTGTTTTACCTAAAGTTTTATCTAAAACATTTGGATAAGTTGTTGCAAAAGCAAATGGTCCATAATATGGATCACCGGGATAAAATTTCTTTCCAAGCTCATAAAAACCTATAGGAGTTTTTAAATCTCCTTCTATTTCTTTATCACCCGCTAAACCGGTTAAAACATCTTTTTGAATAAATTTCTTTTCTACTTTTCCATCATTATAATGATAAACTCTAATAATCTTATCGCTTTTATTAGTTAAAACGATTGCAACATTTTCTTCATAATAACCAAGGCTAACATTTTTATCTTTTATCTCATCAAGCCAAAAATCTTTTTTACTTAATTCTTGTTCTAGCACCTTTTCAACTGCATCAATACCTTGATTTAAATAAATTTTTGCAAGATTATTTGCATTTGCAAATATGGCTAAACTAAATAATGCTAATATAATTTTAAACAATTTATACCTTTCTACTAAAATTTAAAACAACAAAGAGATAATTATAATATTTTTACAATAAATATATTTTTAATTTTTTCCGTGTATAATGTTTATAATTGATTAAAAAACAATAAAGGTAAAATAATGAAAAAATTACTTAGCTTAACTATATTAAGTGCTTTTGCTATCGCAAACGAAGTTACCATAAATGATCCTTATGTAAGACAAACTCCACCAAATTCTAAAACCACAGCATTTTTTTTAGAGCTTAAAAATAACTCTGATAAAGATATAAAACTAATAAAAGCTCAAAGCTCATTAAGTGACACGACTGAAATTCATGATCATATCGTGGAAAATGGTAAAAAAATGATGGTGCAAATTCCTCAAATTACTATAAAAGCAAAATCAAGCACTGAACTTAAACCAGGTGGTAAGCATATTATGGTATTAAATCTTAAAGAAAATATCACACCACAAACCAAAGCTAATTTAACGCTTTATTTTGATGATAATAGCACAATTGAATTAAAAGACATCAAGTCAAGAAGCATTAAAAAATAATGAAAAATCTACTTGTCTTTGCCCTAGCTATAATCTTTGCTATATGCGGGGCTTATTTTTATACTAACTCATCAAATTCTGGAAAAAAAAGAGAGTTAATCACCACTCTAACGCCTTTAACATGTGATCTAAACGCTCAAGAGTGTGAGTATAATTTTAAAGATAAAAAGGTATTGGTAAATTTAAATCCAAAGCCTATAGCCGCATTAAACGAGCTTGATTTAAATATCACTAATTTAGGTGAGTTTAAAAAACTAAATGCTAGAGTTTATGGACTTAATATGTATATGGGAGATATTGTTCCACAATTTAAAAAAATCAACAACACTTACCAT
Organism: Campylobacter lari; assembly: GCF_001017575.1. Lineage (NCBI taxonomy): Bacteria > Pseudomonadati > Campylobacterota > Epsilonproteobacteria > Campylobacterales > Campylobacteraceae > Campylobacter > Campylobacter lari. The sequence goes on from NZ_CP011372.1 coordinate 1,117,462, forward strand.
GCTAAATTAGTTTTAAGTTCTTGCACACTAGATGTAATGCGTTTTAGAATAGAACTTTTTGATGATGAAGCTCCGCTAGATTTTTATTTTGACTTTGATGTAAAAAGGTAAAATATGAAAAAAATAAATATTTTTTTATTAATTGTGGTAATTTTTGGGGTGTTTTTTATATCTGTGCAGTATTTTGAAAATAACAAATACAATTTTCACTTAAATTCTGAAAAAGGCATGCTTAGTTTAAAAGATTTTATCGGTAAAAAATTGATTGTATATTTTGGTTATACATATTGTCCTGATGTTTGCCCTAGTGAGCTTGCATTGATTGCTAATGTTTTAGAAAAAATGCCAAACAAGGAAAAAGCTCATGTAGTATTTATCTCACTAGATCCAGCAAGAGATAGCAATCTAACTCAAACTAGTCAATGGGTAAAATATTTTTATCCAAATTCTACTGCTTTGGTTGCTAAAGATGAAAAAGAATTAGAAAAAGTTACTAAAAATTATGGCGTAGTATATGAAAAAATCAATCTTAAAAATTCTGCTATGGGATATTCTATAGCACATAGTGGTGAATTTTATCTGATCGATGAGAATGGAAAATTTATTAAAACCATCAAAGATATTAGCTATGAAAACTTTTTTAATGAAATTCAAAAATTCTTAAACGAATAAATTTTTACAATTTATTCGTTTCTTAGAGTATCTAAAATATCTACCTGAGTTGCTTTTTTGGCAGGATAATAAGAAGATAAACTCACTATCACAATAGCACCAAAAAGTGTAGCACAAAAATCAACTAAAGAAAGTTCTAATGGCAATTTACTCATACCATAAACATCACTTGGCAATGAAATAATGTCAAAATTTCCAAGCACCCACAAAGCTATAGCTGCAAGAATCACACCTGCTATAATGCCACTTCCACCTATTAAAAAACCTAAAGAAAAAAAGGTTTTTTTAATCTCTAATTTACTAGCTCCTAAGGAAAGCAATAAAGCTATTTCGCTACGTCTATTCATCACTATCATCAACAAAGAGCTTACTATATTTAAACTTGCGACCAAAATAATCAACATCAACACAATAAACAACGCCCTTTTTTCTAAAGCAAGCGCTGCAAAGAAATTCCCATTTTGTTCCCACCAACCTATGCTAGCATACCTTGCACCCAAAAAAGCTTCAATTTGTTTAATATCCTCAAAAGGTTTATTTGAATACACATGCACTCCATCATAATTTCCTTGGGGATATGATAAAATTTTAGCTAAGGCTTTAGCATCTGTATACATATAAGCTTTATCATAAGCTAATAATCCTGAAGAAAAATCAGCCTTAACATCAAATCTTTTAACCTGTGGAATGAGTGAAAGTCCACTAGCATTTAGATTTGAAAAAATTAGAGTTATTTTTTCATTATAATCAAGTCCAAATTCATCCTTTAAACCCTTGCCAATTAAAATATCAAAATTGTCTAATTTTTTATTTTCTAAAGCTTGCGCTACAACTTCATTAATTTTTTTTTCATCTTCAAAATTAACCCCAAAAAGCATACCGCCTTCTAATTTTAAATCATTTCTTGCTATAACCTGAGTAGCAATATAAGGACTAAATAATAAATTTGGAAATTTAGCTCTTAATTCTTGCAATAATTTATCATCCACACTTGCTCCAAAACGCGGTAATATAGTGATAGGATAATTCATCGTAAAAAGTTTTCTCTCAAATTCTTTATCAAAGCCATTCATGATAGCCATTGCAACTAAAAGCACGCAAAGACCTATGCTTACACCTAAAAAGGCTAAAATTTTTGAAAGCATGATAAAAGGCTGATCTTTATCAAAACGCAAATATTTAAATAATAAATAATGAGGAATACTTTTTTGCATTTTCTACTCTTAATATTTTTTTAAGTATTTTAACTTGATTTTTATAAAAGCTAGCTTTGTATTCATTTAAGATAATATACAAAGGCACTATTATCGTGAAATTCAACTATAAATCTTAAAGGCAAAATTCTTACATAAGTTTCACTTTGTGCGCTTGCTTGCTCGCTTTTTACAAAGTCTTTTACATCTATTTTTGAATTAAAAAAGCAATCAATTAAATCATTTTTATGAGCATTTAAAAAGTTAAATTTATCTAACTTTGTCATTTTCTCTTCATCCACCATACCAAAATCATTGCGTACTAAAGATTTTAAATCACTTGGTGTATATACTAACTCACAAGCATATTCTAAATTTTTATTTTTACTTTTAGTCATAGCCATAGAAATAGTTTCATTTTGATGATAGAGGATAAAATTTTTATTAGAGAGTTCTGCCCAAAATATAAATTCATCTTGGGCAGTAGCATTAAAAAATATAAGGATTAATAAGCAAACAATTCTTTCCACTTGTCAGCATCGATTTTAAGTTCTACATTTACTCTATAAAGACCATCTTTAAAGTCTTGATCAACTACACTTGCATTTTTAATCAAACCATTTACTTGTGCTGTGATAGTTGAACTTTTAAGCATTGCATCTTTTACTGTATCTTTACCATTAACTCTTACACCATATAACTTACTAGCTAATTGTCTATAAGCATCAGTGATTGCTGCTCTTTTAGCTAAAGCTAAAGCTTGACCAACAGAAACTGTATTTAAAGGAGCAATACCTTCACCCACTGCTGTAAAAGTTAGATCATTGTCTGTACTTGTATCATTTGCAAGCATTTTTTCTTCTCTAATGATATTACGCACATCATCTTTATCAACCTTTTGAATCACAACATCAGAACTTGAAGCTTGAGCAGCTTGAGTTTGATTTGGATTCACACCTCTTTGATCTAGTGCGCATGCACTAAAACCCAAAGCCAAACAAAACATAAAAACAACTTTTTTCATTTTTTACACCTTCAATTTATTTGATTTTATTAAAACAGCAAAAAGCATTCCAAAAATTTTACTATTCTAAATTTAAATCCATATTAGCTTCAGCATCTAATTCCTCATCTTCTTCTTTAGGACATTTAGCAATGCTTACAACCTCATCGTTTTCAACATTAACAACAATTACACCACTTGTATTTCTACCTGCTTTTCTAATACTTTGCATATCAACGCGTATCATCTTACCACTGCTTGTTAATGCCATTAAATCCATACTTTCATCAACTATAACTATACCGATTAAGTCTTTTGTTTTAGCAGTAAGTTTCATACAAATAACACCCTTGCCGCCTCTGCTTTGAAGTCTGTATTCTCCAGCATCAGTACGCTTGCCTATGCCTTTGGCACTTACGCTTAAAATTTCTTGGGCATCATTTTCTATAACAACAGCTCCCACAACCTCATCATCTTTTTCTTTAAATTTAATCGCAGTTACCCCTCTACTTACACGACCAATCTCTCTAACTTTAGCAAGTGGGAATTTAATGCACATACCTTTTTTAGTTACCGCAAAAAGCATTTTACCACTAGTAATATTTTCTAATTCTTCACTATTTTCACTGCTTTCATTTTCTAGATTTTCATCTATTTCTAAATTTTCATCTGCATTTATATTTGCGATTTCATTTTCATCTCTTGCTACAATAATTGCAGTAACGAGCTCATCATTCTCATCTAAATTAATCGCTTTTACACCCACGCTTCTAATGTTTTGATACTCACTTAAATTTGTGCGTTTTACGATACCATTTTTTGTAAAGAAACACAATGATTTACTTTCATCAAAGTCAGTGGTTGGGATAATTGCCATGATTTTTTCATCTGCTTGTAGATTAATAAGATTAACCACGGCTTTACCTTTAGCAGTTCTACTTCCTTCAGGAATTTTATAAACTTTAAGCCAGTAAAGTTGTCCACGATCAGTAACAAACATCAAAGTATCATGCGTGTTTGCTGTAAAGAAGCTTTCTATAAAATCATCATCATAAGTTGTAACCGCAACCTTGCCTTTGCCACCACGTTTTTGTTTTTCATATTGCTTACTTGGAACACGTTTAATATAACCACGATGCGTGATAGTAACTACCATGTTTTCATTTGGTATTAAATCTTCTATATCAATATCATCATAATCATCTTCAATTTGGGTGATTCTTGGCACATCAAATTTAGTTCTAATTTCTTTTAACTCATCTTTAATTAAATTTTCAAGTAAAGTCTCACTTTTTAAAATTTGATCAAGTCTTTCAATTTCTGCTAATAATTCTCTTAATTCATTATCAATCTTTTCTCTCTCAAGTCCTGTTAAACGGCCTAATTTCATATCTAAAATCGCGTTTGATTGAAGCTCACTTAAGCCAAATTTTTCCATCAATAAATTTTTAGCCGTTGGATTATCAGGAGAATTTTTAATCAAGGTTATCACTTCATCGATATTATCTAGTGCAATTTTTAAACCTTCTAAAATATGTGCTCTAGCTCTAGCTTTTTGCAATTCATAAATCGTTCTTCTAATAATTACAGTTTTTCTATGATTTAAGAACAAATTTAAAAGCTCGATTAAAGAAAAAACTTTTGGTTCTTTGTTATGTATAGCAAGCATAATCACACCAAAAGTACTTTCCATAGTGGTAGATTTAAAAAGATTATTCAACACAATCTCACTCATAGCATCGCGTTTTAGTTCAATCACCACGCGAATTCCTTCTCTATCACTCTCATCTCTAACTTCAGCAATACCTTCGATTTGTTTTTCTTTAGCAAGTTCAGCAATTTGCTCTATTAATCTTGCTTTGTTAGTTTGATAAGGAAGTTCATCTATGACGATAATATCTTTATTAGCTCTTTTTTCAATATGGGTTTTTGCTCTTACTTTTACCCTACCACGACCTGTACGGTAAGCTTCTATAATACCTTTTTTACCAAAAATAATACCACCGGTTGGAAAATCAGGGCCTTTGATAAAATGCATGATTTCTTCTAAGCTTGCATTTTTATTGTCAATTAAATATAGCAAACCATCAATAAGCTCATTCAAACTATGCGGAGGAATATTAGTAGCCATACCTACTGCAATACCACTTGAACCATTAAGTAATAAATTTGGCACCCTAGCAGGTAAAACATCAGGTTCACTCATAGAATCATCATAATTTGGTATAAAATCAACTGTGTCTTTTTCTATATCACGCAAAAGCTCTTCAGCTAAAATTGTCATTCTAGCTTCAGTATAACGCATCGCAGCAGCACCATCACCATCAATAGAACCAAAGTTTCCTTGCCCATCCACACTTGGATAACGCATAGAAAAATCTTGCGCCATTCTTACTAAAGCATCATATACAGCTGTATCACCATGTGGATGGTATTTACCAATTACATCGCCCACTATACGTGCTGATTTTTTGTAAGCACTACGACTTCCAACACCTAAATCATTCATAGCATATAAAATTCTTCTATGAACAGGTTTAAGCCCATCTCTAGCATCAGGCAAAGCACGGCCTATAATAACACTCATAGAATAATCTAAATAACTACTTTTTATAGAACTTTCTATATCTATATTTTCAATATCTGAATCTTTAGTAAAAATATTTTCCATAAAAATCCTTAAAATTAATGCCTATATTGTATCAAATTTTGCATTAGCTAAAACTAAAGCAAAAAGTACTTCGATATTATTTTTTTCTAAAAACTCTTTTGCTTCAAGCAAACTTAAACCCGTAGTTACCACATCATCTACTAAAATTACAGGATATTTTGGACGCTTTAAAAGCTTATAAGTTCTTTTATTATCTTTACGAAATTGCAAACTTTTTCCACTATATTTATGCTGCGAACTAGCTTGTAAAGCATGATACATAGGCTTTATAAATTGAGTTTTTAAATGTTTGGTTAAAATAGCAGTATGAGAGTAATTTTTATATGTTTTATCATCTAAAGCTATGGCATTAATTTCACAAGAAGGTTGAAAAAAATCTTTAAATTTAGCAAAGCTTAATTTTGCAAGCGCATTTAAAACAAAATATCCTTGAAATTTGTGTTTAAAATAAATTAGATGTTTAATTTGCTCATATTGATAAAAATAATAAACTTTAAAATTTCCCTCAAGTTCTCTTATACCCAAAGAATATTCTAAAAGCTCTTCCTTGCAAGCTGGACAAAAGCTCGCAAAGGAAAATCCATGACAATTAAAACACCTCACAAAGAACTAATGATATCTGCGGATTTATTAGCCACTTGTTTAATAAGAAGCTGAGTGAAGAAAGGTAGATCTTTTATATTATAAAAACCTTTAACTTCTTGTTTGGTTTTGATATTAATAGTTTTACTAGTGTTAATATCTTTTAATGTTAACTGACTAGCAATAATTGAAAATAAAGAATTAGAATCAAATTTTGAATAAAAATCGTTAAAACTTAAATCCACCCTTAAAACATAAGGAGAATCTTGTGTATTTTCAACCACCACTATACCTCTATTTTCTAATTCTTCTTTTAAAAACACATAAAAATAGTAGTTAAAATTTTCATTAATATAATAATTATATCCATCAGAAGAAGCATATTTTAAATTCTCATTTAAATCATATACTCTGTGAATATATACTTTTTTCAAAGAAACACTTTTGTCTATTGTTCTTTTGTTGCCACAATATTTTAGCCCAACATCGCTAATATATAAAAGACCTTTTATTTTTGCCTCATAAGCCTTAGAATTAGAAGGTTCATAGCACTCTGCTTGAACTTTTATAACCTCATTAACTCTTGCAATACTTTGATTTTTTGAATTTACCGCACAAGCACTAAAAAACAAAGCCAAGATAAATACAAATATTTTTTTAAACATCTTATTTCCTTTAGGAATTATCTCTTAATTTTTTAAAACAGCAAAAATTATACCAAAAACATATAAAATTTACTAAAACTTACTTTTTTTCACACAAGAAGAATTTTATATAAAAAAAATTATATAAAAATTGACATTTAAATGAAAATTCATTTAGAATATGTTACAAAACTACAATATTTTAAAGGAGTTGTTAAATGAGTTCAAATACAAAAACACTCATAGTCATTGCTGATTTGGTGTTATTTATCGCTTTGCTTTACTTTTCCCCTTTTGGTGAAACCAAAGTGAATCAAGGCTTATCTTTATTAATCTTTATCGCCGTTTTATGGCTTAGCGAGGCTTTACATGTTACTATTACAGCTATTTTAGTACCTGTTTTAGCAGCAATTTTAGGATTATTGCCTACTGCTAAAGCTTTAACTGGTTTTGCTGATTCAAATATCTTTTTATTTTTTGGTGGTTTTGCTCTAGCAGCAGCTATGCATCATCAAAAATTAGATAAACTGATCGCACATAAAATTTTAACCCTAGCAAAAGGACATTTAGGTTTATCAAGTTTATATATTTTTATTACAACTGCATTTTTGTCTATGTGGATGAGTAATACTGCAACCGCAGCCATGATGCTTCCACTTGCCATAGGTATGCTAGCTTCACTTGATCCGCAAAAAGATAGAAATACTTATGTTTTTATCCTTTTAGGTATAGCTTTTAGTGCAAGTATAGGTGGTATAGGCACTATAGTAGGAACCCCGCCAAATGCTATTGTTGCTACCCAATTACACATTAGTTTTGCACAGTGGTTAAAATATGGTATTCCTATTGTTTTAATCTTCTTACCTGCAATGATTTTAATTTTGTATTTTATGTTCAAACCTAAATTTAATCTACAAGTTGATTTACACACTGAAAATATAGAACTTACAAGACCTAGAATCATCACTTTAATAATCTTTTTAGTGGTTGCTCTATCTTGGATTTTTAGTGGCAATATAGGTCCTATCATTACAAGCATTTTTGGACATAAAATAGCAAATCTTGATGCGATTATCGCCCTACTTGCGGCTGTTTTAGTATGTGCTTTTAAGGTAATTGATTGGAAGAATATACAAAAAAATACCGATTGGGGTGTATTAATGCTCTTTGGTGGAGGTATTACTCTAAGTGTAGTACTAAAAGATTCAGGTGCTAGCAAAGTTATGGCTGATACTATTATTTCATTTATAGAAAATGGACATTTATTTGTTATAGGTTTAATCGTAGCCTTTTTTATAGTATTTTTAACAGAATTTACCTCAAACACCGCTTCAGCAGCCTTGCTTGTGCCTTTATTTATCTCTATAGCAGATACTTTAGGTGTTCCTGCTTTAGGACTTGCTTTAATCATTGCCATCGGTGCTTCTTGTGCTTTCATGCTACCAGTTGCTACACCACCAAATGCTATAGTTTTTGGTACAGGACATATTAAACAACAAGAAATGGTAAAAGTTGGTATTATATTAAACATCTTTTGCTCAATCGCACTTGCGGTGATTGCATATTTCTTCTGGCTATAATCTTTTAGTCCTTTTGGACTAAAAGATCTTTACATCTTAAAATATATTTTTTTACATTTTCGCTTTTATACAAAGCTTCTCTTATACATATACCTACTAAATTTAAATCTTTTAAGTGGTTTATAGTTTGAGTATTTATGCCACCTATGGCATAAATGGGTATTTTTGAAACTTCTAATAAATCTTTTAAATTTTTTATACCTTTTGGAGCCAAATCAGTCTTACAAGAGCTTTTAAATACATGCCCAAAAAAAGCATGACTTGCTTTAAGCTTATAAGCTAAATCTAATTCTTCTTTAGAATGGATGGAAGTACCCAAAAGATCAAATTTTTTATAGCTTTGTGGGTAATTTTGCAAAACAAATAAAGGAGCATGAAAAAATTGATGATTTAATTTTAAACAAGCTTCATAATGATAATGCAAAAAGCAAATCTTTTGAGTTTTATTAAAAATTTTTAATACTTCTTTGGCTAATTTAGCATATTCTAACTCATCTAAATGTTTTTCTCTAAGTACCAAAGCATCAATACTACTTTGACTTAGTTTTTCAATAAAATTTAAAAAATCTCCTTGCGTATTTTGACTATCACTAATAGCAATAATTTTTTTATCCCACATAAATACTATCGCTCATTATAGCTTGCAAATTTGCATTTTTTAGCATAGCTAAAACCTCATCAACACTACGCATATCACTAATTTGAAACTGATCATCGCCTTTTTTATCGCCTTGATGCTCACCCACTCCCACGCTCACACCTGCACTCATTTTAGTAGCTCCAAGTTTAATAACCCCGTCTCTAAATCCTGCTCTTTCACGCGTAGAAATCGTAATACTTGCAAAAGGTAAAAACAATCTATAAGCACACAAAACTTGCAAAAGTCTTGTCTCGCTTACATCTTTTGGATGAATTTTTTTATTATTAATAATAGGTCTTAGTCTAGGGATAGATAAAGCTATTTCAGCATGAGGGTATTTTTGCTGTAAAAAATACGCATGTAAAGCCGTGGCAAAAGCATCTCTTCTGAAATCATCTATACCAAGTAAAGCTCCAAAAGCAACCCCTCTCATACCCGCTTTTAACGCTCGCTCTTGCGCATGAAAACGATACTCAAATACACTTTTTTCACCTTCAATATGAATTTTAGAATAAGTTTTTTGATTATAAGTTTCTTGATAAACACTTACATATTCACAACCCTTTTCATGAAGCAGTGCATACTCATCTACATTCATAGGATAAACTTCAATTCCAACAACCTTAAAATACTCTTTTGCTATTTCACAAGCTTTGGCAAGATATTCTACGCTAGCATATTCCCTACCCTCACCTGTTAAGAGTAAAATTTCTTCCAAGCCACTTTTTTTAATCTCTTGCATTTCTTTGTGAATTTCGACCTCATTTAGCTTAGCTCTTTTAATGTTATTTCCTTTTTGAAATCCACAATAAGTGCATTTGCTATTGCAAAAATTAGAAAGATATAAAGGTGTAAAAAGTGAAATGGAATTTCCAAAGTGTCTTTGAGTAATCTTGCTTGATTTTTGTGCTAAATCTTCTATGAAATCTTCTGCTGTGCTTGAAAGCAAGGCTTTTAAATCATCTATATTAAGATAATCCTTAACTAAAGCTTGTTTTACATCAAAAGCGCTAAATTTATTTTCGTCAAAATTTTCAACTTCCTTTAAAACCTTAGTTAAAATTTCACTTTCAATACTTTGCATATGAGGATATTTTTGCATTTTAATCTCTTAAAAAACCACTCAAAGGCGAGCTTGCACTTGGCGTGCTTTCATTTGCTATGCCTGCTAAATACGCACTATATCCTGCATCTATAGCTAAAGCAAAAGCCTTTGCCATTTTTGCTACATCTTTAGCTTGGGCTATGGCAGTATTTGCCATCACTGCGCTTACTCCCATTTGCATGGCTTCGCAAGCTTGTGCTGGATTTCCTATGCCCGCATCTACTATAATAGGCAAGCTAATTTCATTAAGTAAAATTTGTATAAATTCTTTAGTTTTTAAGCCTTTGTTGCTTCCTATAGGTGCTCCAAGAGGCATTATAGCAGAAGCTCCTGCACTTGCCATAGCACGCGCTGCATATAAATCAGGATACATATAAACTAAAGGTATAAAACCCTCATTTGCTAAAAGTTCCACTGCTTTTATACTTTCATAATTATCCGGTAATAAATATTTACTATCGCTAATTACTTCAACCTTAATCATATCTCCACAGCCAAGCTCTCTTGCAAGTCTTGCTATACGCAATGCCTCATTAGCATTTCTTGCACCTGAAGTATTTGGTAAAAGCTTAATATGCTTTGGGATAAAATCAAGTATATTTTCTATACCTTTATCATTTACCCTACGCAAAGCTAAGGTAATAATCTCAACTTTTGCTTCTTCAATAGATGATTTTATAAGCTCAAAAGAAAATTTCCCAGAACCTAGAATAAACCTGGAATTAAACTCATATTTTCCTATTTTTAATTTTTCCATTACTCGCTCGCTAAAAGTTCTAAAACTAAATTTGCTTGATGTCCTGCGCAAATATTTACACGTGGTGCCATAAGTCCATTGCCTACTTTTGCCTCATTTTTTAAATCACCACAAACATAAAAGTTTTTTGCAATTTTTCTTGTTTGTATGCTGTTGCTATCGCCATATCCTGCTAAACCAGAAGCACAAATTAATGTTTTTTGAGGATAGTGTTGGTGAAAATTTTGCGCTAAAAGGGCTTTGTATTTTGCATTATCAAAGGCTTCACAGACTATATCATCATTTATAAAAAGTTCGGCTATATTTTCTTTTTCTATTTTTAAAACTTGTGCAAATACTTCTATAAAAGGATTAATTTTAGCGACTTGATCTTTTAAAGCTTCAGCCTTAAATTTACCCAAGTCTTCCACTATATAAGCTTGACGGTTAAGATTGCTTGGTTCCACCACATCAAAATCAATCAAATGAAGCCTACCAACCCCACTTCTTGCTAAATTTATAGCTATATGCGAACCAAGTCCACCAAGTCCACACACTGCTACACTTGCCTTTTTAAGTTTATCATGAAGTTTTGGAGTGTGTCTTGCCCTCATCATCGCATCAAGAGCTTCATATGGGGGTAAAGTATTTTTTTCTATACAAAAAAGCTCATCATTTTCTTTTAGCTCCAAACTTTCTTTTGTCGCAAAACCATTGATTATCCACACATCATTTTCATTTTTACTCACACTTTGAAAAAAATCCAAAGTATTTTTAAAATGCGTGTCTATCACACTACCATTAAATTTAATTCTCATCAACCACCACCTACAAAAGTAACAATTTCTGCTTTATCATTTTCTTTTAAAATTAAATTTTCAAATTTATCCCTTGGGATAATTTCTCCGTTTAATTCTAAAGCGATAAATTCTATTTTTAATTGCTTTTCTTTAATATAATCCATAAATCTAAGCTCTTTTAACTCAAGCTTTTGCCCATTGATAATCATTTAAAACCTTTATTTATTTTACTTAAAATACTTACTCGCTTGCATTATTATAATTAAATCTTAAAATAATAGCTTCTTTTATCTCTCCAATATCAATAGCATCTTCTAAATTATAACCAAGTCTCAAAAGTAAAATTTCCAAATCTTTTTTAAATTTTATTTTTGTAGGTTTATTATGATAGGTTTCATTTCTAGCTTTTCTTATTTGACTTAGTTTTGTCTTAAGATGTTCTTTGGTGCCAAAACTTGGTAAGACTTGATTTTTATATATTTTTTTATCTTTAAATATATAAGCAAATTCACTCCAATGATCTATCAATATCTCTTCTAAATCAATCAAACAAAAATCATCAAAAATTTGCCAAGTACTATTATATTCATCTATTTTTTGACATCTCTTTTTAACTTTTTTTAAAAGATTTTTCAAAGCAGGATTAAAAACTTCTTCACCAGATTTAAACCAATCATCATCTAACTTATTATACAAATTTGCTATTTTTACTGCTAAAGTACTTCTTAGAGCATTTTCATAACATTGTAAAAGTAAAAAATTTGCTTGATGATTTTTGCGTCTTTTGGAATAAATTTTCATAATTAACTCAAACAAATCTTCGCATTTTTGATTTTTTTCTAAAATCTTTTGTGCTTCTTTGCAAGCTCCCCACAAATATCCAAAATGCAAAACATTGATCCCTTTTATCATTCTAAATTTAAAATCACATTTTAATTTAAAATTGATAAATAGCTTTTCTATTTTTTCATAGCTACTTACATCAAGCTCAAAAGACATTTTACTTCCTATTAACTCCATTTTAAAAAATTAATGATATAATTTTAGAAGTTTAGAGGGCTAACTTGCCGGTAGCTGCAAGGTACTCTTAAATGAGAGGCTACTCTAAATTCCTATTATATCCATGCTTTTTTTCTAGTTAAAATTCTCTAATAAATCTTTAAAAACTAAATACAATTTTTCAAGCTCTTCTATACTCACTCTTTCATCAATAGCATGAATTCTATCATTGCACACGCCAAATTCTACTACTTTCACGCCAAACTCAGCAAAATATCTTGCATCGCTTGTGCCACCTTTGGTGTTAAGTTCTGGCACTACTTGAGTGATTTTTTGCACACTTTCATTTAGTTTTTGTACGATTTTAGAATCACTTTGTGTTAAAAAAGGCTTAGAACTTTGTTCCAAACATAACTCATAATCAAGCCCTTCGCAAGTCTTTTCTACATAAGCTTTTATATCTTCAATGCTAGTTTGTGGAGAATTTCTCACATTAAACATCAATTTTAAATCATTTGGGGTTACATTGCACACTTCCATACCACCGCGTATATCAGTAATGACAATTTTAGATGGTGTAAATACCTCATCACCTGGATCAAGATCAAATCCTGCTAAAAATTTCAAAGCTGAAGCAAAATTATGCACAGGATTAATGCATTTTTGCGGGTATGCTACATGGCCTTGCTTACCTTTGATGAGTAATTTTGCATTGATAGAACCACGACGCCCTATTTTAATACTATCTCCAAATTTTTTATCACAAGTTGGCTCAGCAACCACAGCAAAATCAGGTAGCATATCTTTTTCTTGCATAAATTTAAGCACTTCAAGCGTACCAAATTTAGCCTCACCCTCTTCATCGCTTGTTAAAATTAATGAAATTCTTCCTTTAAAATTTTCTACTTCCTTAACCGCACACATAAAAGCAGCCACGCCACTTTTCATATCTTGTGCGCCTCTTGCATAAATAAACTCATCTTTTTCTAAAGGCTCAAAAGGATCACTGCTCCAACCATCTCCCGCAGGCACTACATCCACATGTCCGCCAAAAGCCAAATGCTCGCCATCATCACTAAATTTTTTAGTCAGCAAAAGATTTTTCACACCTTCTTTTTCTATAAAAAAAGCTTCAAAATCACTTAACTCCACTGCGATATAATTTAACGCTCCATCATCATCTGGAGTGATGGATTTAAATTTGCTCAATTCTTTAAAAATTTCAACTACTTGCATGTTTTATCCTATAAAAGCTTTATACAGCATAGAAAGAGCAAAATACTCTAAAATAAATGCTGAAAAAAGGTTAATGTAAAATATATGTTTGTTTTTTACAAGGGCTTTAAATTTAGACACAAAAAACGATAAAGTAAAAATCCAAAACACAATAAAACCCACCAAACCAAAAAGCAAGGCAAAAGAGTTCTTACTCTGCATGCTAAGTCCTGCTACACTCACCCAAAAGCCTATCACATAAGGATTTGTAACATTTAAGAAAAATCCCTTGCTAAAACCTTTTAAAGGATGGGTTTTATTTACCTTGTTAAGATCGACTTTTCTTGTTTTTCTTAGCATTAAAAATACCATAAAACTCAAAAAGAAAAAGCCAAAAACAGCTAGTATTTTATAAAAAAATTCATTATTTGCAAAGCTTAAAAGCCCAAGATTAATCAAAATCAAAAAAAGTATATCAGCACTTAAAGCACCAAGTCCAACGCAAAAAGCATTTTTAAAAGAAGATAAAGCAGTATTTAAGATCAAAATATTTACAGGTCCAAAAGGCACAGACACACCCATACCTAAAACTATGCCTTGTAAGATTACTTCTAACATTTTTCTTCCAAGAGATTTTCTATATCGATTTTGATTTTATCAATGGCTGTACAAACATCTTCTATATAAACTTTTATGAAATTACTTTCTAAATATTTATCCTCATCAAGATTATTTAATATACTTTGCTTACATACTCTTGCATACTCTCCCACGGGCAAAACCTGCCCGCTTGTACCTATACATACAAATAAATCGCAATTTTGTAATTTTTCATATAAAATTTTATAATTTGGTGCCATTTCTTCAAACATCACGATATTGTGCCTTACACTTTTGCTTTGACATTTAGGACAAATTTTATCATCACTACTTTCATAGCCTATGTTAAAAATATTTTCACACTCTAAACACCTAAGCTCAGGTAAAAAGCCATGCAAATGCACCACTTCTTCACAGCCTGCTCGCTCTAACAAATCATCTACATTTTGCGTTAAAATGCTAATTTGTTTTGGAAATTTTTGTTTTAATAAAGCGATGATTTCATGTGCGTGATTTGGCTTAACATTAGCTAGTTCTTTTCTTCTTTTATTATAAAATTCCAAAACTTTTTTAGGATTTTTTCTAAAGCCAGTTGCTGAGCAAACTTCCATCACATCATGCTCTTCCCATAATCCACCACTAGCTCTAAAAGTTTTTATACCACTTGGAGCAGACAAACCTGCTCCGCTTAAAATCATCACTTGTTTCATTCAATAAACCTCATTATTGTTTTAAAGGTTTTACTATAATTTTACTTAAAGCTTAACCACCTTAGCACCAAAGCCACCTTGATTAATTGGTGCGTCATTAAAGCTTTTTACACTTTTGTGAGCTTTTAAAAACTCTTTTACCGCAAAAGCTAGTTTTCCCGTGCCTATACCATGATAAACTATCACCTCATCAAAACCTACTATCAAAGCATCAGAGATAAATTTATCTAATCTTTCAAGTGCCTCATCACTTCTTAAGCCGTGTAAATCTAAAGTCATATTTAAAGCACTTGGGCGGGTTATATTAACACTTGATTTTACATTTTGTGTTGGGGTTTGATTGCTTTTTTTAAGCAACTTTAATGGTACACGCAAACTCAAACCATCACTTTGAATCATCGCATCGTTTTTTGAAATTGCAGTGATTTTACCTTTGATTTTTTCATATTTTACAAAATCCCCAACTCTAAGCTCTTCATTTTGCCCCATACTTGGTAAAACAATACTTTTTTTAAGTTCATTGGCTTTGTTTAAACTTCTTTGTTTTTCTTTGATATCTTTTAGATTTATCGTTTTTTTAGCTTCTTCTATGGCTTTGTGATATTTAAATTCTAAATTAGAAATAAGCTTTTTAAATTCTTGCTCATTTTTTTCTTTTTGATCTTTGAGTGAAAGTAAAATTTCATCTACTTTGGCTTCTTTTTTCTCAAGTTCTTCATTTTTCTTACGCAAAGAAAGTTCAAGATTGATATTTTTACTTACCATTTCTTCTAAATTTTCTTTATCTTCTCCATAAAGCTTTTTAGCATTTTGCACTAAATTTGCACTTATACCATATCTTAAAGCCGTTTCAAATGCATAAGATTTACCTATGGTGCCTTTTAAAAACTCATATTTTGGGCGTGATAGTTCCTCATCATACAAAGCAGCGATGAGTTCTACTTGTGAATTTTTGGCCAAAAGCATAGCAAGGCGTTTATGATGGGTTGTGATGATGATTTTATTATCTTGCTCTAAAAGCTTAGAAATAAGCTCAGTATATAAACACGCAGCTTCTTCAAAATCTGTCCCAAGCTCTATCTCATCAACCCCTAATAAAACATTTTTCTTACCCAAAAGCTTAGAAAAATGCAACATTCTTCCTGCAAAAGTAGAAATATCATTTTTTACATTTTGCGGATCTTCTAAAATCGCATCAAATTCCTTGAAATTTCCTATTTGGCTTTTTTGTGCATTAATCTTCATAGGAAGCAAATGCTTTGCAAGTAAAGCTGCACTTAAAATTCCTTTTAAAAGCATAGATTTACCACCTGCATTTACACCTGTGATGATTAAAACTTTTTTATTAAATTCTATATTAACACTTTTTGCATTTTTTAAAGCTGGATGTGCGAAGTTATATAAGCTTAAATTATTAGAACTATCAGCTAAAACAAACTCATAATCATGTTTTTTAGCCATCAAAACTCTAGCGCTATAATGATCAAATAAATCAAAAGCATTATTGATAAATTTCAAAAACATCAAATTTTTATAAAAAACCAAACTGATTTTTTTAGCATATTCATAAAAAATTTCTTCTTTGGCATCTTTGATTTCATCTATTTGACTTTGGATTTTTTCTACACTCAAAGGCACCACATAAAATCCACCACCACTACTTCTACCTATGATTTTTGCTTTTAAGACATGATTAAACCCACCGCGCAAAAGCAAGGCTTCCATACCATCGATAAGATGGATTTGAGTATCGATTAAATACGCACTAAGACTTTTAGTATAGGTAAGTTTTTTAAACTCAGCTACCAAGCTTTCTTTTTTCATTTTTAGAGCTAAATTTAGATTAACAAGTCTTTCATCAACACTTTCTTTAATCTCACCCTTTTCATCAAAATACTCAAAAAGCTCTAAAATAACCTGTGGAATTTCTATTTTTAAAAGCCATTCTTTTAAACTTTCTTCAAATTTTAAGCCCTTTAAGTATCTAAAATACATACAGATTTTAATAAATTCAAAGCTTTGACTTAAATGTAAAATTCCTTGCTTGCTAAGATGAGTTAAAGCACTATTTAACTCTTCTATCATAGGAGGAGGATTAAAATCAATCAGCGAAAGCTCGTTAATCCTTTTATAATGAAGCTTGCTATCACCTTGTAAAAAAATTTCTTTATCTCTTGCAAAAAGTCCCCTAAAGTCTTCTATATAGCCATCTAAATCTAGCTTTTTAAAAAATTGCTCTTGCATTATTTATCTACCTTGCAATCTTTTATATCAAAAACATAGGCTTTAAATTGTTTATTTTTACCATTTGAAATAAAACTTTGCGTTCCATGCTCAAAGTTAAAATACTCTTTAGTGACATTAATATCTTTACAAATTAAACTTTGTCCTTGCAAGAATGCATTGAGTGTTTCTTTTTTTAAAACCCCACTTCTTGTGGCACTTAACTCAAATTTAATCGCAAAAGCAATCATTAAAATCAACACTAAAATCAAAAGATAATTACTAATCTTACCTATTTTTTTACGTAAAAAAACAAAAAAAAGTAAAATCGCAAAAAAAGCTAAGGTATATAAAAAAATCTTAAACATACTTACCCCTAAGCTTTGTGCTTATATCTCCCGCACCAAAGCCTATTACCAAACCATTTTCAATCAACTCATCATCAAGATAAATAGCGCTTTCTTCTCTTTTAATTTCTTTTATAAATTTAGCTTTTGGAAAGTATTTTTGCATATTAATTTCTATTTTAGTTTCTCCTGCTGCATACACAGGTAAAATATAAAGCTCATCAACATTTGCTAAAACTTCACTAAAATACTCTATATTTGCACTTAAACGTGTATAGCGATGAGGCTCAAAAATAGCTATGATTTTTTCATACCCAGCTAGCCTTGCATACTCACCTGCTGCTTTTAAAGTTGTTTTGATTTCTGTTGGATGGTGTCCATAATCATCAATCAAAGCCATATTTTCATTTGCAAACAAAATATCAAATCTTTTTTTAATCCCTTGATATTTTAAAAGCTTAGTTTTTAACTCTTCTATGTTTATAAATTCACTCGCAGCCAAAATAGCCAAAGCAGCGTCCATCGCTACATGCTCACCCATACCAAAAACACTAAATTCACCTAAATCTTTAAGTGTAAAATAGGTTTTTGGCTTAAAATTTTCTACTTTCATATAAATATTTGTGATATCTTTACTTGGGTAAAGCTTTTTAGCGTTATTTAAATTTAAACTTGATAAAAACTCATCTTCAGCATTAATCACTTGAATTTTAGACAAACGCAAAAAGTCTTCATAAGCTTTATGTAATCTTGCAAGATCGTTTCCATAATGATCCAAATGTTCCGCTTCAACATTAGTCACTATAGCCAAATAAGGATTTGAGTTTAAAAAAGAACTATCACTCTCATCAGCTTCAAAGATGAGATTTTCACTTTCTTTATAAAGCATATTAGTGCCACTTTCTTTTAGCACCGCACCAATAATCACAGAAGCTTCTATCAAGCTTGCTAAAATGCTTGAAGTTGTACTTTTGCCATGAGCTCCCGCAACTGCAAAAACTCTTTTGTCTTTTAAAATCATAGGCAAGGCTTCTTTTCTTGAAAGTGTTGTGATGTTTTGTTTTTTTGCGCTGATTAATTCTTCATTGTCTTCTTTGATAGCAGCTGAATACACCACTAAATCCACATCTTTGACATTGTCTTTATGATGAGGAATTTTTATATCTATACCTTCTTTTTCTAATTCTTTTGTGATTTTACTTTCTTTGATATCAGAACCACTAATCTTAAAGCCTTGTTCTTTTAAAAATCTCGCCAAAGCTGAAATTCCAATACCGCCTATACCTATAAAATGAATTTTTTGCATTCTTGCCTCAAATTTTTTGAAAATTTAAGGCAAAATTCTATCATTTATTTACTAAAAATAAAATATAAAAAGCCCTTAGAGATAAAATCTACTCATTGTTTTTACTTTCTAAAAAACTAAAATAAATTTTATTCTTCATAATTTTTGATAAGCTTATCAAAACCCCATAAATTTCTAGCTTCATTTGCTTTGCTAACTTCTACTACAAGCATTTCTTCTTGATCGCCAAGTTGTTCTTGCACCTCTCCAAAAGCATTGATAAAAAAGCTATCTCCATAAAATTTCCACTCATTTTCTTGCTTTAAATTACCTATGCGATTAACCCTTAAAATGCTTGTTGAGTTTAAAAAGGCTCTTGTTTTTAAAAGCTCTAGCCATCTTTGATTGCTTTCAAAAGTACTAGCTGTAGGAATGATGACTAGGTCTATCTTTTTTTTCATAATCATTTGCCAAAAGATATCAAAATGTGCCTCAAAGCCAAAAAGCAAAGCACATTTTAAGCCCTCATGTGTGAAAGTAAAAAGTTTAAGTTTATCAGTTTTTTTATTGTTAAAAAATTTTTCTTCATTCCAGTGTGCATAAGGCATTAAAATTTGTTGCTCATACGCTTTTACATTTTGTGGGCTTACTTTTAAGCATAGTTTTTTTAAGCCATCATTTTCTACACTTATGAAAGGTGCAATAATGTTTAATTCATACTTTTTAGCAAGTTTTATCAAGCTTGCTTTTTTGCTTTGACTTTGTTCTTTAATCATACTTTTTGGCATAGTTTTTAGCTCACTAAAAAAGCTATTTAAAACATACTCACCTAAAACCACCAAATTCGCACCACTTTCTTTAGCAGCTTTTAGATAATAATCAAGCCTTGATTCGCTCAAAGCCAAAGTGGGAAATTGTAAAGCTACAACACTACTCATCTACTTGCTCGATTTCTAATTTAGCATTTTCAAGCATAGTTCTTGCTTGTTTGATACTTTTTAAACCTTCTTTATAAATTTCCACACAAGTTTTAAGGTCTAGATCTTTATCGTTAAGTTTTTCCAAAGAAAGCTCAGCTTGTTTAATGTGATCTTCAAATTCCATTAATTACTTACCTTATAATTTGGTGCTTCAGCAGTGATAGTTACATCATGCACATGGCTTTCTTTTAATCCTGCTGCGGTGATTTCTACAAATTCAGCTCTTTCTTGGAAAGCTTTGATATCTACTGCACCTACATAACCCATAGAAGATCTAAGCCCACCTAAAAGTTGATGCACTACACTTTTTATACTTCCTACATAAGGCACCCTACCTTCAATTCCTTCAGGCACAAGTTTATCTTGAGCTGTACCTTCTTGGAAATATCTATCTGAACTTCCTTTTTGCATAGCACCTAAGCTTCCCATACCACGATAACTCTTATATTGTCTTCCTTGATAAGTAAATAACTCACCTGGGCTCTCATCAGTTCCTGCTAAAAGTGAACCTATCATCACACTACTTGCACCTGCTGCAATAGCTTTTGCAATATCGCCTGAATATTTTATACCCCCATCAGCGATTACTGGCACACCATATTTACTTGCTTCTATCGCACATTCATCTATAGCTGAAATTTGGGGCACACCTACACCTGAAACAATACGCGTAGTACAAATACTACCAGGTCCTATACCTATCTTAATAGCATCCGCACCTGCTTCACATAGATCTTTAACCGCTTTTGCACTTGCAACATTTCCTACTATCACATCTACATTAAACTCAGCTTTAATCGCTTTTAATGTATCAATAATCCCTTTAGAATGTCCATGCGCACTATCCATTACTATAACATCAACTTCAGCTTCCACTAAAGCTTTTACGCGATCAAGCTGACCTACACCCACAGCTGCAGCCACTCTTAATCTTCCATAAGCGTCTTTATTTGAATTTGGATATTCTTTGCGTTTTTTTAAATCTTTTATAGTGATTAAGCCTTCTAAGTGATTATTTTCATCTACAATAGGGAGCTTTTCTACCTTATTAGTAGAAAAAATCCTTTCTGCATCATCTAAAGTAGAGCCTTTTTTAGCAGTGATTAAAGGCATTTTTGTCATTACATTTTCTACTAAGTTATCAAAATTAGTTTCAAATCTCAAATCACGATTAGTTAAAATTCCTATTAAAGTTTTATTCTCATCTACCACAGGAACGCCTGAAATTCTATATTCGGCCATGAGTTCTAGTGCTTCTTTAACACTTGCTTTAGGCCCTATATAAATAGGATCCATAATCACGCCACTTTCACTTTTTTTAACTCTTTTTATTTCTCTAACTTGTGAAGCTATATCCATATTTTTATGGATTACCCCTATACCACCAAGCCTTGCCATCATGATAGCTGCCCTATGTTCAGTAACTGTATCCATAGCAGCTGAAATCAAAGGCATATTTAAGGTGATATTTTTTGTAAGCCTTGTTTTAATATCTACTTCTTTAGGTAAAACCTCAGAATATTGAGGAACTAGCAAAACATCTTCAAAAGTCAAAGCGCGTTTTATGATTTTCATAATTTTTCCTTTATTTGTTTTTGATAATTTCTTCCAAGCTCAAAGCACCATCTAATAAAGTTTGCTCATCATAAGCTTTACATATAAGTTGAGCAGAGATATTAAGTCCATTTTCATTTTTTCCTACAGGCACACTAATGCCACCAAGTCCTGCCAAATTCACTGAAATAGTAAATACATCTTCTAAGTACATTTGTACTGGAGTTTTTATATCGTTAAAGCCAAAAGCAACACTTGGAGCAACTGGCATAAAAATCAAATCACAATCATTTAAAATTTCTTCATATTTTTGCTTGATAAATCTTCTAGCCTTTTGTGCTTTGATATAGTATGCATCATAATACCCACTACTTAAAACAAAGGTTCCTAGTAAAATTCTTCTTTTTACTTCCTCTCCAAAGCCCTCACTTCTGCTATTTACATACATTTGGCTAAGATTGTCACATTTTTCGCTTCTTCTGCCATATCTTACACCATCATAACGACTTAAATTTGCACTTGCTTCAGCCGCTGCTATGATATAATAAGCTGCAACATCAAATGTAGAATCCATTAAGTCTTTATAAATAATCTCATGGCCATTTGCTTTTAACATATCTATGGTTTTTAATAAGGCTTGTTTTACATCATCATTAGTTTGCTCTATATAGTTTTTAATCACAGCTATTTTTAGCTTTTTATTTGCATTTAGTTTTGGCGCGGTTGGTTCAAAAGCTATGTTTGCGCTTGTGCTATCTTTTTCATCATAACCTGCAATAGCATCATATAAAATCGCAGCATCTTCAACATTTTGCGTTAAAACTCCGATTTGATCAAGGCTTGAAGAATATGCTGCTAAACCATACCTACTAACTCTTCCATAACTTGGCTTAAAACCAACACAACCACAAAATGCAGCAGGCTGTCTTACCGAACCACCTGTATCCGAACCCAAACTTGCCAAAGCTATCCCCGCAGCAACTGCAGCAGCACTCCCTCCACTACTTCCACCTGGGACTTTAGCATTATCAAGTGGATTTAAAGTCTTACCATAAAAAGAAGTCGCACTCGTACTTCCCATAGCAAACTCATCCATATTACATCTTCCAAATGGGGCAAAATTATTTTTACGTAAATTTACAATAGCGCTTGCATCATAAGGAGCCACATAGCCTTGTAAAATTTTAGAACCACAAGTTAATTTCCAATCCTTTACGCTAATATTATCTTTTATAGCTACTGGTACACCAGCACCTGAAGTGCTTAAGTCTTTATTTAAAAACTGCTCTAAATAAGCACCCAAATGCTTTTGCTGATGTGCTTTTTCATTTAATTCTTTTTTTAGATTTTCTAATTCTTCATTTGAAAATTTCAAAGCTTCTTTTAAAGTTACCATTATTTATCCTTAAATTTTTTAACCAAATAAAACAAAAAAAGCGTGATCAATAAAAAGCTCAATAAAGTAATCACCACTACGCTAAAAGGTAAAGCTTGCTCAAACATTTTTTGCTTTTTCCACGCTATTACATCTTGGACATAAGCATTCTTCTTCTTTTGCTAAAAATTTCCAACATCTTGGACACTTGTGTAACGAAGAACGCACGATTTTAAAACTATGATCATCTATTTTAAACTCACTCAAAGCTTCTTTTTCATCTAAGCTTTCTACCGAGCTTACCATAAACCAATCAGCTACTTCTTCAATATCTTCACTCAAAAGCTCATTTGCGCTTGTTTGCAAACTTAACTCTAAAGTTGATTTGATGATTTTATCTTTTTTTAATACATCAACAAGCTCAAAGAATTTTTCTCTTGATTTTATAAATAATTCATCTTCGATTTTATACTCATAATCAAACCCATTTTTCAACACCAAATCAAACACATCTTTAGCATTTTCTTTAATAGCCACATTTGCATGCTCTAATGCTTCATCTATGGTATAAGTTAAACTTGGAGCTAAAAGCGCAAAAAGTTTTCTAGCTATTAGCACCATAGCACTTTGCGCACTTACTCTTTTTGTATCATCTTTTGCATTACAATATAATCTATCTTTGCACACATCTAAATAAATTCCACTTAAATCCGCACTTAAGAAATTTAAAAGCACACTAAAGCCTTTTGCGAATTCATATTTTTCAAAAGCAGCTTCACATGCTTCAAAAGCAACTTTTGCACGCATTAAAATCCACTTATCTAAAAGTGTGAAATTTTTTGTTTCTAAAAGTTCCATATCATTAGTATTTGCAAGTAAAAATCTTATAGTATTTCTTATCTTTCTATATTGCTCACTTACTTGTTTTAAGATATTATCTGAAATTTTTAAGTCCGTTGAATAATCACTAAGCATTATCCAAAGTCTTAAAATTTCTACCCCATAATTTTTAGCTACATTTTGAGGTAAGATCACATTACCCTTAGATTTACTCATTTTTTGACCCTTCTCATCTACGGTAAAGCCATGAGTAAGTATGTTTTTATATGGGGTTTTGTGATTGATCGCGGTAGAAATTAAAAGCGAGCTTTGAAACCATCCACGGTGCTGGTCACTTCCTTCAAGATACATTGAAGCTTGATATTCTCCTGCGTCATATCTTGCTGAGTTTAATACCGCTTCCCAAGTACTACCGCTATCAAACCAAACATCTAAAATATCATAAACTTTTTCTAAATTATTTGGATCATATTTGCTATTTGGCGGTAATAAATCTTTTATTTCTAAATCCCACCACGCATCAGCTCCATTTGCTTCAAAAATTCCCACTAAATGATCTAAAACATCATCATCAAAAATCACTTCTTTGGTTGCTTTATCTCTAAAAAACGCTATAGGCACACCCCAATCTCTTTGTCTTGATATACACCAATCAGGGCGATTTTCTATCATAGAACTAAGTCTTTTTACCCCACTTTCTGGGTAAAATTTCACATTATTTAACTGCTCTAGCGCTAGCTCTCTTAAAGATTTTCCATCTAACTTTTTCTCATCCATTAAGATAAACCATTGTTTTGTAGCTCTATAAATAACCGGTTTATGCGTTCTCCAACAAAATGGATAAGAATGTGTAAATTTAGAACTCTCAAGCAAAGCTTCGCCAAGCAATTCTAAAATACGCTCATTTGCTTTAAAAATATGAAGTCCTATAAACTCGCTTAATAAATGCTCTGGTAAAAGTCCTTTAGCTCTTAGCGTTTCATCATAACACCCACCATCATCTACAGGCATAATCACTTCAATGCCATATTTTAAGCACACATAATAATCATCCTCACCATGACCTGGTGCAGTATGCACAAGCCCTGTACCACCTTCCATTAAAACATGATCGCCTAAAATAAGAGTAGATTTTCTTTGATTAAGTGGATTAATAGCACTTAAATTTTCAAATTCAACACCTAAAAGTTCTTTTTGAATTTTTCCTTGAGTGAAGTTTTTATTGACCATATTTTCAAGCAAGGCTTTAGCAAAAATATAACCTTCTTCAGTGATAACATATTTTTCATTTGGATTTAAAGATATAGCTTGATTTGCCGGTAAAGTCCAAGGCGTGGTAGTCCAAATCACTGCTTTTGCTTTTTCAACTCCTAATTTTTCAAGGGAAGTTTTATCAAGCTCAAATGCTACAAAAATAGAATAATCTTCTTTATCTTCATACTCTACTTCAGCTTCTGCTAACGCACTCTTAGCAGCCCAGCTCCAAAAAACAGGCTTACTTCTTTCTAGCAAAAGTCCTTTTTTAGCGATTTTACATAAAGCTTTGTAAATGTCAGCTTCAAAAGCATTTTTCATAGTCAAGTATGGCTCATCCCAATCAGCAATCACACCCAAAGACTTAAATTCATCTCTTTGGATATTTACAAATTCTCTCGCATGCTCTCTACAAAACTCACGAATTTCTTTTTTACTTAAACTTTGCTTTTTATCTTTAAGCTTAACTTCTACTTGCTGTTCTATCGGCAAACCATGACAATCCCAACCCGGAGTAAAACGCACTTTTTTACCTTGAAAATAATGCATTTTGATGATGATATCTTTTAAAATTTTATTTAAAGCATGGCCAATATGCAAATGTCCATTTGCATAAGGAGGGCCATCATGCAGAGTAAAACTCTCACTTACCCCTTGTCTTTTTTGTTTCATTTTATCATAAGCATAGTTGTTTTCAAACCACTTACTAAAACGCTTAGGCTCAAGCTCTGCTAAATTTGCACGCATTGCAAAAGTCGTATTTGGAAGCAATAGCGTATCTTTATAATCCATATAATCCACCTTGAAAAATTTAAAAATAGTAAATTCTACTTAAAATACTTTTAATTTGCACTTATTTTTTTGTTATAATCGCAAGAAAAAAAGGAAAACCATGAAACATCTTATCATCATTATAGGTAGTGAAATTATTATCAATGAAAATTATATGCATTATATACAAGAAGAATACAAAAAACATTTTTTAGAACTTCATGAGCTAAAATTTATAAACAAACCTGACAAGGAACTTCCTTTTTTACTTGAAAAACTTTCTAAAGAATATAACCATATAACCATTTTTAGCATTAGCGAATACTACGCAACTATAGCTAAAATCATAGCAACCTTAAATGATGATGTTTTAATATTAGAAAATGACACCTTAGTGCCTTCAAAAGCTTTGCGTGAAAAAAATTCCTTTTTAAGTTCTTTTGAGCAATGTCATATTAATTTATTAAACATAAATATAGAGCAAAAATTGCCTTTAATTTTACAAAATCCTGAGCTTGACTATGCGTATTTTTGTCTTTTAGATATAGATGAAACGAGTGCAAATATCTTACTTAATACACTTACTACTTCTTTTGAAATTCAAACTAGCTCAAGTGCATTGTTAGATAATCTCATTTGCATTAGAGCAAGCGCTAGTCAGTATGGAAAACTAGAAGGCTTTTTAAAGGGAGTTTTTAAACTTTTTACGGGTAAAGTATTTTTAGGGAATGATCCTATTAAATTTATAGCTAAAAAACTTTTGGAAAAAAACTTAAAAATTTCCTTTGCAGAAAGTTGCACGGCTGGACTTTGTGCTTCAAAATTTGCTGAAAATTCAGGAATTTCTAGTGTGTTTGAGGGTTCTTTGATCACTTATTCTAATCGTTTGAAAAATTCTTGGCTTGGGGTAAGTAATGATACCTTAGAAAGTGTTGGAGAATACTCTGATCGTTGTATTTATTTTATGCTAAAAGGGATTTTTAAAACTACAAATTGTGATTTTGCTTTAGCACTTAGTGGAGTGGCTGGAGAAGAAAATGATAAAAACACCAAAGCAGGCACCATCTACATAGGAGCTATGTATAAAGATGGAACCTTTTTACAAGAATG
The DNA here is from genome assembly GCF_001017575.1 of Campylobacter lari. Lineage (NCBI taxonomy): Bacteria > Pseudomonadati > Campylobacterota > Epsilonproteobacteria > Campylobacterales > Campylobacteraceae > Campylobacter > Campylobacter lari. The sequence goes on from NZ_CP011372.1 coordinate 1,144,351, forward strand.
CATTCACATACAAGGCAATAGAAACTACACAAGAGAACAAGCTAGTTTGGCTGCATATTGTTTAATGCTTAGATTAAAACCTGAAATTTTCTTTGGGCTTTAATTATAAAAGTGGTGTATTTTAAAAATACACCCCACCACTTAAATATAATTTCATTCTATGATCATCATCGTATTTATATTGATGTAATGCTCTAGCTGCATCAAGTTTTATATAATACTCATTAGTTTTATTATAAAGTATTTGTAAACCTACTGCATCTAAAAAATGCTCATCTGCTAATCTATCCCCTGAAGCTTTTTCATACCAAGCATAACCTACATCATAAAAAGGAGTAAAATAAAAATTAGTATTTGGTATATTTATTCTTATACCAAAGTTAGCTACTATGGTATTATCTCCATCACCTTCTCCATTATCATAAGCTCTTACTCCATAAGCTCCACCTAAAGAGGAACTCTCAGAAGAATCTAATTCAAAATTCCCTAATACCTTTTGATAGTTTATATTTAAAGTATGAGTAATGTATTCATTAATACTATAATAATTATTCACACTAGCATTGAGTTTTCTAAACCAACCAAAGCCTTTGCCTCCACTTTTAGAGGTATCTCCAAATATAGTAGTACCATCATCATATACCTTACCCACACTTATCTTAGCACTATAACTTAAGGTATTATTCTCAAAGCCTCTAAATAAACCTTCTAAACCCATACTACCTACATTAGAACTTTTATCAAAGGTTAAAAGATCTAAGGTTACATCACTAAGTATTTTATGATAAATACTTGAAGTAAAATATAAAGAGGAATTAGTATTAATCCATACAGGATAAGAAAAGTCTATACCAAAATTTCTAGAAGTACCATTAAAACCTAAGCCTTCATAATCCCCACCTAAAGAATAAGAGCCTTGAGATACGCTTGGAGTAATTTTTAAATTTCCTAAAAAGAAAGTATAACTAGCTCCATAGTTGATTTGATTTTCATTACTTGATTGTAAGTAAAAATTATAATAATCTCCCATATTAAATATAGAATTAAATCCCATACTAATACCAGCTCTAATATCCCCTGCACTTTCAATACCATAATTATCAGTATATAATAATACATTAGCCTTAGTATCAGGCACTACTTCTATAACTACATCAGTTTCTCCTACATTCTCTCCTGCTTGTAAGCCTGCTAGGGTTTGTACTCCATACATTTCATTGACTTTATACACACTATCTTCTATTAACTTAGTAGAGATGATTTTACCTTTGATTCTTTCATTAAGCTTACTTTCTATGAAATAATCTTTTATAGTAGTTTTATTCTTTACTATATACTTACCTAAGGTTCCTAAGGCTATGTTTATTTGTACACTATCTTCAAATTCTTGTTGGGGTACATAAGCTGTTGCTGCAGGATAGCCATTAACTTGGAAATAATAAGCAATGATATTAGATATATCTTGTAAATCTTGTAAGCTAAATTTTCTAGTACTAAACTCACTAATAAGTAATTGTAAATCTTCTTCTTTAATACCTAGCTTTTTAAAGCTAGTGTTTTCATTAGTGATAACAAATTTGTATTTGGTTATTACTTTTTTAGTGGTGGTGTTAGTGTTAGAATTAGTAGAGTTAGTGTTAGAACTATTATTGGTTTGGTTGTTTGTATTGTTATTAGTTGAGTTAGAATTGTTAGTTTCATCTTTTACACTAGTATTAGTTTTATCATTGTTTGTATTAGTATTAGTTTGGTTATTTAGATTGGTAGTGTCATTATTAGTTTGATTGTTAGTTTCCTCATTAGCTTCATCTTCTTGATTGAATTTTTCTTTTAAAGCTTTCTTTTTTTCTTCAAAGTCTTTTTTAGCTTCTTGGCTTTTTATATAATCATCTTTGGTTTTTAGATTTTCTTTGATAGCTTTGTTTTGAGGGAGGTTTCTATCAGGGGATAATTCTATAACCTTTTCTATATCATTTTTAGCTATGGTAATACTTCCATTATTAGCATAGACTAAAGAGCTAAGTGCTATAGTGCTAAGTAAAAGTTTTTTCATGGTTGTTTTTTCCTTTTATTTATATATTTTTAAAATTAAGAGTTTTTGTTTTTTAATATTTATTATTGATTAATCAAAATATTATTTAATACGAGTATTCATTAATATACTCGTTATTACACTAGGATAAATCCTAGTGTGTATAACTATATTCCACTTACTATACATGGATTCATAGTTTTAGAGTTATCACTAACTATGCAGATTTTTCCTTTTTGCATAGGTGCAGTTTCATCAATATCATTTTTATCTTCTTCCTCTTCTAATGTTTTATTGCCTATTGAATGCAAATTAGAAGTTTGCTCAAACACCAAGGAATTATCCGAATCATTACTTGGTGGTTCTACTGGTTCGATAGGTATTGAAGGTATTTCTATTTCTCCACCACCATTATCTCCATTATTTTTTATGGAATCTAAGATAGGAATACCAACATTACTAACCTTGTCAAAGTTTCCATTGAGCGTAAAATACTCATATTGGTTTGCTTTAGCTTTTAATGATTCAAAATCATCTATAGAAATATCACTTTTATTTTTATCAAGTTGTGCTAAAAACATAAGATTTTTTATTTCAGAAGATATAGAACTTAATTCTCTATAAAAATTATTTAGTAAATCTTCACTTAAATTTTTATTGCTATTGATTGTGGATACTATTATGTTATACCTAGTTGCGAGTTCATCGATTTGTTTTTGATAATTTGTTTTGTTATATTTATCTTTTAAATCATTAATATTCTCCACTTTGCTCTGCAAATCTCTAATGAAACTTATCAACTTATCTTTGTTTGCCATAGTGATATCATAATGCTTTTTAGCATCTTGTTTTAAATTGTTGAATTTATCTTGCACCCCTTCTTTAAACTTAGAATCAATCTTGTTATTTTTCGAGTATGCAAGTAAGAAATCCATACTTTGCATTAATTTTTCAGCTTCGCTTGTTTTATCATCATATCTATCATCTAACAAAAACTCTGCTATAAACTGCACTTTCGATTTTCTATCTGTTAAATTCCCATACGCTTCTAAAAGCTTTTTTAAATCACTATTTGCATTAATAGTTAAGTATTTTTTTAGATCTGAAATGATTTCATTATTAATAATATCTTCATACAAATCCTCATTATCTAAAAACACATCGTTATCAAGATCAACTCTAGATACCTCACTAGGTTTTGTAGGGTCTGTTATAGTCGGGATTTTTGATGTGAATTCACTATATTTATCATTATTTATATAACTGACTTCACTTGCCCCACTAGTTGAAAAATCCCCAAAGTCATTAGCATAATGATATACTGTATTAGAATTATTTGTTCCAACTTTATTAGCTATAAATAAGTCTGTATTTACAGTCTTATTTTGATAAGACTTAGCATTTATAGAAGACCCGTCTTTAAAATATAGCGAAACATTCTTTATAGAACCACCACTATTTGAACATCCCCAAGAATTAGCGCCATTACATCCTAAAAATCCACCAGTGTATATAGAATCTGTAGATTTTGCATCAATGTTTATCTTACCTTCTAAAGCTATGTTTTCTAAATTTGCACTATAGTTTTTTCCCGCAAATCCACCTACATAAGCTACACCTTGTTGTTTTTTATTATCTACTTTTATACTTTCTAAATTCTTGATGTAAATATTACTAAGCTTTGCATTTTTACTTCCAATTTCACCTATAAATCCACCCACATTAGCAAAAGATCCACTAGAAGTTACATCTATATTTTTTACATTCTCCATTCTTACATCTCTGATGTAATTACCACTATACAACTGCCCAGCAAATCCTCCAACAAAAGCTGGTAAATTTGGATTACCCTTTGCAATAATATTATCTATATTTTTAATAGATATTTTTTCAAAATTTCCTCTTGCATTACCTGCGAAACCACCTAAATTTACAGAACTTTGTCCTTTTTCAGCTCTTATATTTTCAATAGTATCTAAACTAATATCTGAAAAATTTCCTCCGGCAAGTCCTGCAAAACCACCTATAAAAAATAAACCCTTATCTCTACCTATTGAAGTAATGTTAGATATATTTTTTAGTTCTATTTGTGAGATAGTATTATTTTCGGTTTTTCCAAAAACACCACCTACATAATCAACATTTTTAGCACTTATGCTATTGTTAGCATAATCAACTCTAAAGTCTTTAATAGTAGAATCTTTCGCATATCCAAAAATCCCAACATAAGTATGTTTTTCATAATGCCTATTTGGATCTGCAGTAAAATCGATCTTAATATTTTTTAGACTAAAACCTTGTCCATCGAAATTTTTATTAAAAACTTTTTCATTATCATAGCCAATTATCATATTTGTACATTGCCCATCAATACAATAATTAGCATAGTTTTCGCCTTTAAAATCTATATCATTAGTAAGTCTATATCCATTAGCAGTCTCTCTAAAGCCTTTTTTATTATCATTCCAACCTTTAGCAAAATACCACCAATCCTGCACAGAACCTATATCAACATAGTTTTTATAACTTTTATTTAAATTACTAATATTATCAAATTCATTATATTTTCTTTCAGGATTAAAATAATACCCCGTAGCACTTAAATACAAATCCCCTTTATTTGCATGTGATGTTTCTACACTAGGTGTTTTTATAGTTGAAATATCTGCATAAATTTCATTTGCATCAAGGTGAATTTTATTTCCAGCTTTAATTTGATTTAGTGTTCCTTTATTAACTTCTGCCTTGAGTATGATTTTATTACCTTGTAAGATTAAGTTTTCTTTGACATCAATATTGCCCATATTAACCACATTGCCAAGTTTATCGCCTTTAAATACCGGAGAAAAATTTGATGCCATTTTAAAGAAATTCTCATAATCTGTGTTATTTAATGTACTAGTTGATGCCACAAAGCGATTAGCGTCAATCCTACCTGTTTTAGTAATGATTATTCCATTAGGATTGATTAAAAAGACATTATTACCACCTGCATTCAATATACCTTCTATGGTAGATTTACCCGCTCCATGAGCAATGTTTAGGTAGTTTTTACTATTACCTCCAAAGTTTACACTTTCTCCTTGACCTATATTAAAGCCACCACCCCATTGTATGACTGAGTTTGGTCCTTTACCATTAATTTGCATATGACCATTGCCAGAAGTTATAGTCCCACTAGTCCCATGAGTAAATTTACCTCCACTAGGTAAAGCCATTAGTGGAGAAAATAACATTGATACCGTTACACCTGAGAGTATGATATGACTTGTGAATTTACTTTGTTTATTCATATTTTATAATCCTCCAACTATACAAGGATTCATAGTTTTAAAATTATCGCTAACTATGCATGTAAGACCTTTTTGCTTTAAAGAACTCTCATCTATCTCTTCTTTACTTTCTTCTTCTTCAATAGCATGATCGCCTATTAAGTTAAGTGAAGCAGTTTGTTTAAATTCTAAATCTGTATCTGGTAATTCTGGTTTATTCGGATTATCTACATCAGGGCTTTGCGGATTATGTACAAAATCCAATGCAAAATCCCCTGTAAATTTAAAATTAGTATAGCCGTATTCATTTTTTGCTATATTTTCATCATTAAGCTTAGTAGCTATGCCATTTACCGCATCTCTTTGATTTTTTAATGTTGTTGCCAAAGAATTGATTTTATCAAGACTAGCTAGATATTCAGGATCGTTTATTTTTCTTTTACCTGCTTCTATTTCTTTAACATAAGAATTATAAATTTCTAATTCTTTTTGATATTTTGCATAAGTTTCATAAAAAGAATTTTTACCATCTTTAAAGAGATGTTCTTGAGCTGCTACATACTCATCTTTTATTTTTAAAGCTTTATTGTATTTTGCATAAATATCTTTTAATTCAACTGTTTGATCAAATCCTGAATTTTTTTCTTTGAGTGTATCAAGAAAATCCAAACTTTGCTTAATAGAATCTAGCGTAATCTCAACCCCACCTACAGTACTTACATGAAATACAATCTCGCCAAATTTATTAATACTTACTCTATATTTTCCGTTTAAGATATCATCCAATATAGCCTGAACTACTTCCTTATTGTACCATTCTTTTTGAAACTCAACTTTTTGATTTTTTATAGCTTCTACATCTGGTTTTTCATATGGAAATAAACCTGGTGTTCCATCAACATCTTCTGGTTTTTCATTAAAACTTGGCTTGGTGATATTTGCTATTTTTTGCTCAAATTCTTGTTTTAATTCATCGCCATTATAGCTCTGATCTGTTATACCCATATTTCCATAAGTATCGTTTAAAGTTCCATTTTTATAATAGACAAATATATTATCATAAGTTTCATCAAAATCATTCTTTTGAGTTGTAAAGAAAAAATTATTTGTCTTTTGAGATCCAGTAGTTGTGATTGTAGCTTCTGGATCAAAATATATAAAAATGTCTTTAAAATTTCTTTTATAGTTTGGCTGTCCGCTTCTATAATATCCCATAAATCCAGCAGCACTTCCCCATGCAGAACCATTAGCATTAATGCTTTTTAAATTTTTTATAGCTATATTACTAAAACTAACTCCATCTTTTTGATAACCCATAAATTCACCTTCACCTATAAAACCACCTGCAGAAGCAGAGAAACCTTTTTTATTATCTGATTGAATATTAGATATGCCATCTAATGTAATATTATTCATTTTTAAATTAGAACTATTTAAAAATAAAAATCCAGCAAAGCCGCCAGCTGTTGCACTAGAACAAGCCACATCATTACAACTAACCTTAATCTCATCTGTTCCGATTATTTCTATATTCTCAAATCCAGTAAACAGAGAAATAGGTACATCAATATAATCATAATCAATGCGTCCAACAAAACCACCGACTGCAACCATCTCATCAATATTTGAAGTACTTGCTTCAATTTTCTTTATATTGCTAAGCTTAATATTACTTGCTTCTTTAATATTATCCAAAGATCCAGCAAAACCACCTACAAAAAGATTACCATATTTTCCATTAGTTGCTTTGATATAGTCAATATTTTTAACAACTATATTATAAAATTTACTAAAAATATATCCATCTTCTCCTTCCACATCTCCAATAAGTCCACCTACATGACTTGCTCCTTCTGTTTTTATATATTTATTGTTATAATCAATAATCAAATCAGATATTCCACCAAAACCTTTAGAAGCTTTTCCAAATATTCCTACATATTGTATATCATTTAACCCTGTTGTATCTATATACATATTTTTCAAGGTGTGACCTTGACCTAAAAATTTTCTATAAAAAGCATTATCATCCGAATAACCTATAATCATATTGGTATACTCATTAGTTTGTTTTTTGCCATCACCATTTAAATCCAACCAATAATTCGCAAAATTTTGTCCTCCAAAATCCAAATCCGTTGTAAGTCTATAAAAAATTGGGGAATTTTTTCTAAAATCATCTCTTTCATTCCATCCTTTAGCAAAATGCCACCAATCTTGCACAGAATTTATAAAAACAGTCCCTTCTACAGCAAAATCCTTGCTAGCACCTTCCTTAAGAGCTAAAATTGTGTTTCCTGCACTTGTATTATAATAATATCCCGTAGCATCTAAATACGCATGACCTTTTCCATGAATTTCTATCGCTCTTCTACCAGGAGTATTACGATTTAATGAATTAGCATCTATACTAGCAGCATTAACATAAACTTCATTTCCTTGTAGGTTTATATTACCTGCTTTAATTATTCCAAATTTAACGCCATTGTGTTCTTTATCCCAACTAGTATCAGCATCTAAAAGTACTTTATTACCTTGAAATAAAAGACTATTCGCATTAATATTACCCATATTTACTACATTACCTGCTTTTTGTGGTTTAAATATAGGTGAAAAAGCTGCACCTTGTGCTTGTGTAGATTTAGCAAATTTCCACATATCATCATCACTCATCGACGAAGTCGAAGCCACAAAGCGATTAGCATTGATATTTCCTGTTTTAGTAATGATTACTCCATTAGGATTGATTAAAAAGACATTATTACCACCTGCATTTAATAAACCTTCTATCATAGATTTACTAGTACCATGAGCAATGTTTAGGTAGTTTTGACCACTTTGTCCTTTTCCAAAATTAACTTGTGCATCTTTACCTATACTAAAGCCACCACCCCATTGTATGACTGAGTTTTTTCCATTACCCATAATATCCATGTTATTACCATTAATATTTATAGTCCCGCTAGTCCCATGAGTAAATTTACCCCCACTAGGTAAGTGATTTGGATTAAGTGGTTTATCTGCTGCCACCATAGGTGATAATAACATTGATACAGTTACACCTGAGAGTATGATATGATTTGCTAACTTTTTCATAATTAATCCTTTTTGGTATATTGCTTTAGTTTAAATTCACTACTATGCTTTTTGCATCTTTACTTACACTTAGAGTATATTTAGCTTTTTGAACTTTTGCTTTGATGTTTTTATGTAAGCTTTGATTATTTTTAGTAATAGTTTCTAATAAGCTTTGTAAGTCTTTTTGATTTAGTTGTTTATTGTTTGCATCTACAAAGCCTTTTTCACTTTGCATTAAAATAAAGCTTTTATTTTTTACATTATTGTTTGTATATACATTAATAGAACTATCTTTAGAAAGATTAATAGCTTCTTTAGCACTTAAATAAGTTTTAGTATCATCTTTTAAGATAAAGCTATAATGATCAAAGTTATTGATAGTATTTGCTTTTATATTTGTATTTAATACTAAATGATTATTAGTGCCACTTTTATGCATTAGAGCTTTTGATACAAAGTTATTATCTTCTTTAGTTTGTAAAAAGCTACCTGCTAATACATCTATATTAGTATTATTAAAAATATTAGTATTACCACTTAGATATAAGGTATTATTATAGCTTTTATCATTTTCACTATATACACCAGAAGCACTTATAAATATAGCTTTGTTGTTTTTATACTCATCTATATTTAAATTATTTATATGAGTATAATTATCATGAGTGTTCTTAGCTATACCTGCACTAATTACTACTTCACCTTCTCTTTTATCAGAAGCTGTGCCTAGGGCTAGATTATCAAAGATAAAAGTATTATTAGCACTTTCAGTATTAGCATTAATAACATAAACATTAGAACTAGCCGCACTTGAATAATCTTTAATATTTAAAGTATTATCATTAGCATTTTCATTAGCTCTTAAAATGATTTTAGAACCTTTATCTATATTAGAAGCATTTGATAAAGATTGCACAAGATTATATTTTATAGTGTTTTTTTCTAAATTATCAGCTTCTATAATAGCAGTGAGATTTCTACCTGATTTTACATTATCTAAAACTATACTATTAGCATTAGCACTACTTGCATAATAATCTTTATCATTTAAACTAACCTTGCTTACTCCATATAAATATAAAGGCATAGCAATGTTTGAGTTTTTAATATTAATGCTATTATTATTTGCTTTAGAACTTAGAGTTTGTGCTGCTGTGATTTGAATTTTATCTTGATGATTTTCAACAGTAATACCTTGGGTTAAATCCCCATTGATATGAATACTATTTCTATTAGCTCCTTTAGTCGCTACCCCACCATAAAGATTAAACTCATTTTTACCTGTAAAATTAGAATTAATTTCAAATGGTTTTTTTAGATTAATGCTAATGCTATTATCATTAGCTATACCATTATTAGTAATACCTGCATAAAAGTCTAAAAGAGCTTTTACCTCTACATTAGTATTTAATGCTAATAAGGTTTGTAAGTCTTTTATATCTATGGTGTTTTTATAAGCATTACCTTGTATGATTTTACCCCCATAGATTTCTCCTACTAAGACAGCATTATAAGCTAATGGGGTATTTTTAGTATCTACTCTTAAATCTAGTTTTAAATCATTGATTAATACACTATTATTACTTACTTCATAGCTTTGATTATTATTAACATCCACAAAAGCTCCTCCTAAGTGAGTAGCAGCTGATGTTGAATATGCTCCACTTGGACCATGGACTAATAAAGAAGCTCCATCTATAATAACTTTATTATTTTTAGCATTAGCATTATAAGTAATGGCTCCATTTACATGAGTCATTCTCTCATCAAAGATATTATCCCCTAAAGTGCTTTGTCTATAAGGGGTAGTATGAAAGTCTATCTTTACGCCTTTATTTAATATAACTGTATTATTATTAGCATTAGCATCCACACCAAAAGCACCTAATACATAAGGAGCACCATTTAAAGGTAAGGTATAGGTGTTTTCAACACCCATATTTACATAGGCATCTTTTAAGAAATTTAAAGTATTATTACTTACTTCACCTTTTCTAGCTATAGCTGGAGTGATTAAAAAATTATATTTATTATCCAAACCACTAGCTTTAGGATTAATTACTTCTTTATCGGTAGGTTTTAAATAATATACTGAAGATAATTCCCCTGCTTTTAATACTAAGGTATTATTATTAGCTTTTGCATTAAAAGTATAAGCAGAAACTAAAAAAGGTATATAGCTGATTTGATTTAGGGTAGTATTAGCTGAGTTAGAACTATGAAATCCATTAACTACAAAAATATCTTCTTTAATACTTGGAGTAAGTATGTCTTGCTTAAAATATAAATCATTCATTTTTGCATGAGCTTTATCTTTAGGATTATCATAGATTAAAGTGATATTTGAAAGATTTTTATTAGTAGCCATTTGACCATAGAAGTTTTTACCACTTAAGAGTTTATAAGTATCAAGATTATAATCATAGACATCATTGTTCTCATAATGGTGTTTTTTAATTATATAAGCATTAGAAGTTTTATCATAATTTGCCTGAGTGGCAGCTTCTAAAGAACTTAGTGAAAAAATAGTAAATAAAGAAAGTTTTAAAAGATTAGAGTTTTTATAGTTTTTTAAAGAATTTAAAGTATTTGAGTTAAAACGAAAATTATCGTATCCCCCCCCCGTGAGGCGATTTTTAGCTGTACTTATATGCATTGAAAAAGTCCTTTCGAAAAATGATTAATGTGTTTGATTGGTTTATTGCTTGTTTGTATTAACTAGTAAACATTACTAGTTAATTGTTAATGCATTCGGAATATTAATATTTTATTTATAAATTTTTCCTTAAGTATAATTTAAGATAGTAAATATCTTAAATACTACAAACATAATAATATTAATATTTCTAATAATAACTATTGTAAAAATTTAATCTTATTTTCTAAAACACTTTTTGGGGTAAGTCCGATGAATTTTTCATTTATTTTACCTTTTTCATCAAAAAAAACTATCACAGGTACGCCATAAATTCCACCCACAGCTTTAGACAAAAATGAACTTGCTTTGGCTTCATATAAAAGTGGCAAATCTAACTTTTTTTCCAAAAGAATTTTTTGAGCTTCTTCTTTCAACTTAGCTCCATTTAGCACCGCTAAAATAGGAAAGTTTCTTTCTTTATAAAGCTCGTTTAGCATAGGAATTTGCACATTACATGCACCGCAATCTTGCGTGAAAAAAAATAAAGCATAAGCTTGATTTGCATTTTGTGTTTTTAAGGTTTTTTCAAAACCATCATATTTAAAAGTATAGTTTTGATTTGAATTTAGGGTTTGAAATTCATTATTTGAGCATGCACTAAAGAAAAAAACGCTTATTAAAGCCAAGAAGCAATAGAAGCTTTTAATTGCGACCATGGTTTTTCTCCTATGATTTTATCTTGTACAACTCCATCTTTAATGACAAAAGTAGTTGGCACTGCAAAAACGCTAAATCTTTGCCATGAGATATCCAAATCATCTTGTAAAAATATGATATTTTTGTAATCATATTTTGTAGCAAATTCTTCAAAATCCTTACCTTTATCTATAGAATCAAGGGCTAAAACGGTCATTTTTTTAGGATATTCGTTAGCTAGTTTTTCCAAGAGTGGCAAGTCTTTTAAACAAGATGCACAACCTTGCTCCACAAAGGTTAAAACAATGAGATTATCAAAATCAGCTAGTTTGATTTTCTCACCTTCTAAATTTTTAGCTGCGATTTCTGGTGCTTTTAAGCCTACTTTGCCGCCATTTTTATTGTTGTTTTCAAAACATGCACTTAAAAAAACTAAACATAAACAAGCTAAAATTATACTTTTAATTTTCACTTTTCATCACTCCATGGCTTAAAATGATAGTTCTATCAGCAAAGGTTGCTAAGTCTGGATTGTGAGTGATTAAAACTATGGTTTTACCATCTTGTTTTAATTTACAAAAAAGTTCTAAAATGTTTTTTTCATTTGCCTCATCTAAATTTCCAGTTGGCTCATCTGCTAATAAAATTTCAGGATCATTCACTAAAGCTCTTGCTATACATAGCCTTTGTTGCTCCCCGCCGCTTAGTTGGCTTGGTAAATGCGTAAGTCTGTGTGAAAGCCCTACTTTTTCTAGTGCTATTATAGCGTCTTTTTGTTCTATACTTGAGTGATAAAACTGTGCTAGCATGACATTTTCTAAGGCATTTAAATAAGGTATTAAATGAAATTGTTGAAAAATCAAGCCTATTTTTTCTCTTCTAATCACGCTTTTTTCTTCTTCACTTAAATTTCCAACTTCTTTATCATCTAAAAAATACTCCCCACTACTTTGAGTATCCATTAAAGAAAGTATATTTAAAAGTGTTGATTTACCTGAACCTGATGGACCCATGATAGCTAGCCATTCGCCTTGCTTTACTTCTAGGTTGATATTTTGTAAAGCTTTAACTTCATTAAAATTACGATTTAAATTTGAAATTTTTATAATATTTTTCATCACTCACCCTTTAAATTTTCACAAACATTGATTTTTAAAGCTTTTTTTAGCGGTAAAATACTTGCAAAAAATGCAAATACCAAAGAAACAAGCACCGCAAAAAATACTGAAAGCAATCTAAAGTCTATACTTGCATTAAAAATCAAATACCCAAAAATATTTGCCAAAAAATACCCACAAAAAGCACCAAGCAAACTCGCACTTAAACTTAAAATAAACACTTCAGCTCCAAAGAGCTTGATGATTTCTTTATGCTTAGCTCCTAGTGCAAGGTGTAAGGCTATTTCTTTTTTTCTTGAAAAAATCACTGCACTAAGAGTTGTATTTACACTCAAAGAACTAATGAGTAAAATCGTTAAGCTAATCAAAGCCATCAAAGCTTTGATCTTTTCTAAAATCACACCTTCGCTAATGGATACTGAGGCTATGACTTTAGCTTCTACATTAGCCTTGCTAAGTTCTTTTGCTTTTTGATCTAAACTTTCATAATCACCTAGCAAAATAGCTTGAGCATAATTTATAACTTCTTTAGCTGCTAACTCTTGAGCTTTTTTTAAAGAGATAATTAAAACCCCATCTTGCTCATCGTTACTTCTTAAAATAGCTTTGATTTTTACTTTGACTATTTTGGAAATACTTGGATTATAAATTTGTAATTCTTGTCCTATTTTAAGTTCAAGCTGTTTAGCTAGATCAGCCCCTACAAAGGCACTATCTCCACTAAAATCACTCAAAGAAAAACTTCCTTTTAAAACTTCCATAAAAGGCTTAGTAAGCTTTAAATTTGCAAAATCAACCCCAACCACCACCGCACTTGAGCTTTCAAGATTATAAAAACCATATAAAAATGGGGTTAAAGCCTTTGCTTTCAAGCTTTCTTTAACTTGATTAAACTCATCCATGCTTAAAAATTCATCATCTTTTGGCGTGATGATAAAATTAGCTCCATAAGCTTTTAATTCTTTAGATAATTTTGTGTCAATATCAAAATAAATATTAAAAAATGAAGCACTAACCATAGCACCCATAAACACAGCTATAAAAATAATACAAACTCTTTTATAAGAAAAAATAAGAGATTTAAAAACCTCTTGCATAAAAAAATTATTTCCCATATAAAACCTCTGAAGTAGAAAGTTTAGAAATTCCTTTGATAGAGAACAAACATCCTAAAAATACTATAAGCATCGCAAAAAATAAACAAATTGGTAAAATAATCCAAGATATAGCAATAGTATGGTCAAATATACTTAGAGCAATAACTTCTGAAACCCCAACGCCAAAAGCAAAACCAAAAACTGCTCCAACTAAAGCTACCACAACCCCTTCTAGTGCAAAAATCATATAAATTTGCAAAGTGCTAGCACCCAAAGCTTTTAAAAGTCCTATTTCGCTTTTTCTTCTAAAAATATCTGCACTCATTAAAGATGATATGGCTATGGAAGCTACGATTAAACATATAATGCTAACTACACCCATTAAAGATTGAATTTTAGACACTATCAAACTTTCTGCATCTGAAATCGCACTCACTACTTTTGTGCTAGCACCTTTAAAATCTTCTGCGATTTGATAAGCAATAGAACTTACATAAGCAGTGCAATACCACTGATCATACTCAAGCTGATTAAGACTATCTACATCGCGTCTTGCTTTTTGTGCTAAATCGTTTTCAGGTATAGTCAAAGCTGAAACTTCTGCTTTAGCAAACAAACCTTCTTTTTTAGAAAGTTTTTGTGCTAAAAGTAAAGAAGTAATGATTTTATTTGAAAAAGCTTGAGTTAAGTCTATAATACCAACAACTTTTGTTTTAAAAATTTGATCATTTTGCACAAGAGTAATTTCATCATTTATTTTTAAATCATATTTTTGTGCTAAGTCTTTTCCTAGCATTATTTCATCTAAACTATCATCTTTTGGGTAGCTTCCTTTGATTTGACTATATTTGTATAATTCTTTAATACCTGCATAAAAATCATCATCATCTTGCACCTTTATAGCCTTATCAAAATAAGTTCCCACTAAAGAGATATTTTCATAATTTGTATTTGGAGTTTGAATTTTTACTTGGGTATCTAAAAATGGTGCAAAGGCGTTGATATTATTTCTCCAAAAAATTTCTTTTATAGTATGGAGTTTGCTTTCTTCTAAAAAATTTTGATTTTTCAAAGGCTCATAGATTTTATTACCCACTTCTACACTTAAACTTGCACCTTTAGGTAAAACTAAAATGTTCGATCCATAACTTCTTAATTCTTTTGTGATTTCATTACCTATGCCCAAAGTAAGATTTAACATCGTAGCCATAAGTAAAGTAGCTAAAAAAATCGTTAGCAAGGCTAGAGATTTTTGAATTTTATTTTGAAAAATGGAATTTTTTACAATCTTAATTTGCATAGTCATTTCCTAATAAATTATGAATTCTATATTTTGAAGTCTTATTCATATCGATGTATTTTAAAGGATCATTTTTAAACTCTTCATAGTTTTTTTCATTAGCAAAAAAATATGTTCTTCCTTTATAAACATAAGATCTTGGCGCTTTTAAATTAATTAGTTCAGTATTATCAATAGGATCATAAACTTTCTTTTCTACTACTTGAGTGAAAAAATTTACCCCATCTAAAATTTCTGAAAAAGGTATAATAACTTTGCCATTTTCAAATTTATATTTCATAGGGATAGGATTACACCCACCTGCCTTACCTACACTTGGTAAGAAAATTCTAACATTACATGAGATACAAATTAACTCTCCACCTTTTTTAACATAACCCATATCCCCACATATACTACAAGCATCAAAAACAGCTACTGGTGAGTCTTTATCTTCTCTTTTGTTGATTAAGAAAAATCTTACCACTTTACCCTCATCGCTAATATAAGCAAAGCGGTGTAAGTTATTATCTCTTAAAATAGCTACATCAAAGACAAATTCATCATTTTCATTTGGCTCTACATAGGTTGGTTCATCTATGGTTACCGGTCTTGAAGCATGCATGTCATAAAAGAGAAAAATACAAAGACTTAAAATCATAGCACTAAAAATACTTGCACTAAAATTAGTTATAGTTGAATTTTTTGCTTGATTTTTTCTAAATTCTATATCAAAATCTTTTTTCTTAGTATTTTCACTTACTCTTTGCTTTAGAGCTAAAACTATAAAAAGCCCTAATAACACAAACCATCCATAAGTATAAAATTTAGCATAATACACACTTTTTGCCACATAGCTTAAATACAAGCTTTCTGTTTCTATCACGCCTTCTCTCATAAGGTGTAATAAAATTTGTGCTAAAGCTTCATTTAGATAAAAAATTACGATAATAAATAAAAATAAATTTAAAAACTTGAATTTAAATTCTCTTAGCCATCTTGTAAAAAGATAAACCCCAAAACACACAACAAAAGCAAGTAAAATAAGCCCAAAAGAGCTAATCGCTAAAGAATCTAAAAAATTAGTGCTTAATATAGGAAAGTCAATAGAAATATGTAAGTATTTTACACCAAAAGCAAAAGATAATAAAAAAAGCAATATTGCTTGAATTTTTTCTTTTAAAAAATTATTTTTTAAAAAAGAAAAAATGATAATGCCCAAAAACAATAAAACAAATAAAATATCATTAGAAAAATACAACAAATCATAGCTTAGTGTTTTAGCGCTAATAAAAAAAGCAAAATAAGAAAAAACAAAACCTACAAAAGCAAGTTTGAACACTAAAGAATTTTTTAGATTATAAAAAAATAAAGCACTCAAAAGCGCATAAGAAAAAAATACTCCAAAAAAATGTACAAA
This sequence comes from Campylobacter lari, assembly GCF_001017575.1. Classification (NCBI taxonomy): domain Bacteria; kingdom Pseudomonadati; phylum Campylobacterota; class Epsilonproteobacteria; order Campylobacterales; family Campylobacteraceae; genus Campylobacter; species Campylobacter lari. The sequence continues at coordinate 1,160,981 of NZ_CP011372.1, forward strand.
ATAAATCGACATAGGCTCTTCTTTGATAGAATTTATTTATAAAATCAATAATTTCATAAATAAACCCTAGCAAAAAGCTAGGGAAAAATCACTTAGGTTTTCCTGTGTATTTGAAGTTGTATTTAACTGAAAACGGCTCAAACCATTTACCAACACCTGTTTCTTTATCAACATGGCGTCCAAAACCTTGTTTTTCTGGGCTTTCTATTAAAAATACTAACTCATAATTTCCTATACCTGTATCCATTTTTAAATTCGCACCATAGTGAGGGCCATCATCTGCAACCATAGGCATAAGAGTTCCTGTTTTTACTTTACCATTATCAAGATTAGTTAGCTTATAAGCTATAGTTAAATAAGGGATCCAAAAGCCTTCTGGAAAGCCGTTTTTATTGCCCTTTAATGCATGAATATCTGCTTCAAGGTGAATATCTGCTAAACTTGCTGCAAGATCAATCCCTCTTGGCTCCATTTCGATTGGTTGTAAATAAACCGCTGCTATTTCCATACCATTTAACTCATAAGGATCGCCAATTGGCACCTCTGCTGCAAAAACTGAACTAGCTAAAATACTAGCTGCTGCGCCTAAACTTAATAAAGTTTTTTTCATATTTTTTCCCTTTTATTTGAAATTTGCTTTGTTATAAAAATACCCATAATGAGTAAGATTAAAACCATAAACTGAGGTATGATGCTCTCATAGTAAGGATAAATTCCAAGCCATAAAATTCCTTCAAAATCAAAAGGAAGTAAGCTTGGGGTGATAACCTTAGCTTCTATGAGCTCACCAATGCCTTTGCCTGTAAAGACAAAGACCATATAAAAAATAATGTATGAAGTTATATAGAAAAATTGTTTTACTGGTATTTTTAAAGCACCAGCTTTTAATAAATAATAAAGTATGATAAGTATAATTAATCCACTAGCTAATCCTATAAATATAAAACTATAATCTATGCTTGTTTTTGCATCAAATAATAAAGCCTGATAAAAAAGAATAGTTTCAGCACCTTCTCTATATACAGCTAAAAATACACTAAACCATAAGGTTTTTGCTGAATTATTAGAGATAGCTTCAACTGCTTGAGTTTTTACATAATTTGCCCATTTTTTATTTTGTGCATTTGATAAAAGCCAAAAACCTACATAAAATAATAATGCAACAGCCACAAGCATAGTAATGCCTTCTAGCAACTCTCTACTTTGCCCTGCTTGTTCTTTAAAAATCCATGAAATAAAAAATGCGGTTACAAAACTTAAAAACACTCCACTCCAAAGTGCTGAATATACTATATTTAAACGCTTTTTATTGCCACTTTGAACTAGGTATGAAACTATAGCTACAATGATAATTAAAGCTTCCAAACCCTCTCTTAAAATAATACCTAAAGCCCATATAAATAAAGACATAGGTGAGGATTCTTGAATTTTATCTAAAGAGCCTTCTACTAAGGCACTAAGCTCGTCAAAATTTTGTTTTAATTCTTCTTTAGAAGCACTTGCTTTAATAAGCGCAACGCCTTTTGAAAAATAACTTTCTATTTTTAATTTCAAAGCGCTATCAATAGCACCAATTTTACTTTCCATACCACTTGCTTCAAAAATATCCAAATACACATTTTGTAAAGCATCTATGCTATTTAAATTAAATCCCTCATAATTTTGCAAAATATCATTAAGAGCAATTTTCATATCATCATATACTTTAGTATAGTTTTTAGTACTCATAGCACTCTCATCAAAACCTTTAACCTGAAGTAAAGCTAATTCTTCTTTAGGCAATGCTAAAAACGCTTCATATAATAAATCTGATATATTTGAAATTTCATCTCTAATAGTTTTTTCATCTAAAGTATTAGCGTTGATTTTTCTTATAATAGTTCTAAGTTTAGTTTGAATTTTTTTATCCACCCCTGCCTTAGTATATCTTGCTACTAAAACTTCTACTTTTGAATTTCTATAATCTTCAAACAATGCTGATTGAATCAAATCTTTAGCTTTTTGATAGTCTTTATTTACAAAAGCTAATGCAGCCTGATCAAGCTTTGAAATCATCGAATCCATTAAAAATTGTAATCTTGCATCCAAAGCCGAAGCTTCTTGCAAAGCTAGCAATGCTTCATCTTTTTGAGTGCTTTGTTCCTGAGCAATCAAACTTTGAGTTGAATTTTGTGAAGTTTGTTCTTTAACATTCTCTTCAAGCAAAGCTGCAAACATTGCTTCAGCTTGTGCTTGACGCTCTTTTTCTGCTTTTAAAGACGAGCTTTCAGCTGCCTTTTTATCATAATTTACATCACTAGCTTCAGCTTTAAGTTGAAAGCCTTTTTCTAAAATAGGAACTATTTCATCTAAATCAAAATACAAACTACTAATCAAAGCTTCTATTTTAGAAAAATCTTCTTTATCTTTATATAGCTTTCTTAAATTAACAAATTTACGCTCCATAACAATGGCTTTTCTACCGACATTACGCCCAATAGAACCTTCCATGGTTTCAAAATGTTGAAAATAAGCATCTTCTGCCTTTTTTTTCGCTTCTAAATTTTTATTTTCTTTATATAAAATCATACTTTCATTTAAAATTTGCTTGATTGCTTGAGCTTCTTTTTGATAATCAATCTCTCTTGCATAAACAATAGAACAAAATAAAAAAATCATTAATAAACTTATTTTTCTAAACACTATTTTCTCCAAAAATGATATTCATTTTTAAAATCATAGTCGCAAGTATAGTACTAGCTTTCTTAAATTTAGATAAACATTATCATTATTTATTTCATAATAAATCAGATGAAAATACTACAAAATGCTACTTTTATCTACAAAATAAGCTAAAAAATTCTTATTTTTAGGATTATTGTTTATTTTTTATTTATTTTAGTTATAAAAATAAGTTTTTCTTTGCTAGTATGTGTCGTTTTTAAATTATAAAGGAGTTTTTATGATAGTAATTACCCATAAAAAACCAAGTAAAATCAAAAAAATGTTAAAAAATTTAGGTTTTTGGGTAATTATAGGAATAATAGCTGGCATTAGCCTTGGCTTATTAGATAAAGAACTTGCATTAGCTAGTAAAATCGGGGTAGATTATTTTATACAAGCTTTAAAAATTCTCATAGGGCCTATTATATTTTTAACCATTGTTTTAGGAGTTGTTAGTCTTGAGAGTTTAAAGCAAGTTGGAAGTATAGGTGCTAAAGCTTTATTATACTTTGAAGTAGTGAGTACTTTTGCTTTAGCTATTGGTATTTTTATGGCAAATATTATGGGACCTGGAAAAGGAATGAATCTTGATCCAAGCACCTTAGATAAAGATAGCGTAGCTCAATTTGTTAATAAAAACATAGAAATAAGCGCGCAAAATGAGATTTTGCATATTTTAAAAGATGCTATACCTACTGACATCATCGCTGCTTTTAGCGAAGGAAAAACCTTGCAAATTTTAGTTATAGCTCTAGCTTGTGCTTTTATTGTTTCACTTATGAGGGTTGATGAGAGAAAAGCTATACAAAAAACCTTAGAAATAATGCAAAGCTTTGTTTTTAAAATTCTAGAAATTATTATGTATTTTTCTCCTATTGCTGCTTTTTCTGCGATGGCATTTTTAGTGGCAAAATATGGGCTTGATTCTTTATTAAATTTAGGATATTTGCTTGTTGTTATGCTATTTGCTTCTTTGCTTTTTATCTTTGGAGTTTTAGGACTTATTTGTTTTATTGCTAAAGTTAATATTTTTAAATTTATGCGTTTTATTTCAAGAGAAGTTTTGATAGTTTTTGCCACAAGCTCTAGTGAATCAGCACTAGCTCCACTTATGAGAAAACTTGAAAAAGCAGGAATTTCAAAGGCCACCGTGGGTTTAGTATTACCGACTGGGTATAGTTTCAATCTTGATTGTACTAATATTTATTTAGCTATGAGTTTGATTTTTCTTGCACAAGCTTTTAATGTAGAACTTTCTTTGATGCATGAAATTAGCATTTTAATCGTACTAATGATAGCTTCAAAAGGTGCTGTTGGTGTAACTGGTTCAGGTTTTATCATACTAGGAAGTACGCTGGCAGCTTTATCTAATATGCATATAGCAGAAGCTAACAATGGCTTAGGAGCAAGCTTGGGAGAGGTTTTACCTGTGGCTGCTATTTCTATACTTTTGGGTGTGGATAAATTTATGTCTGAAATTCGTGCGGTAGGAAATTTATGCGGTAATAGCGTAGCAGCTTTAATCGTAGCTATTTGGGATAAACAAATAGACTGGGAAAAATTCCGCTACGCTCTTGATAATCCTAAAGAATTTACAAATGCAGGTTTTGATTAAAAAACCTCTTTTTGTATTTTTTCTACATATTTTTCTCTTAACTTTTGAGTATAAAAACCTACTTTACCATCATTAATTACCTTGCTATCTGCTTTTATAACACCCAAAATCAAAAAAGTAGCTGCAGAAATAAAGACCTCATCAGCTTCATATACTTCTTTCATACTAAAAGCTCTTTGATCTACTTTAAGATCAAGTTCTTTTGCAAATTTCAAGATATTTTTACGGCGAATTCCTGGTAAAATTTCATTAGAAAATGGCTTAGTGATTAAAGTTTTATCTTTTATAATAAAAGCTGAACTACTAGAAGCTTCCGTTACTAAAGCATTTTCCACCATAAAAGCTTCAAAAACCTTAGCTTTTACAGCTTCCTCTTTTGCAAGACATTGAGCTAATAAAGAAATTGATTTTATATCCCTTCTTTTCCATCTTAAATCAGCTGTTGAAATAACACTCACTCCGTTTTTAGCATGCTCATGCTCAATCACCTTGCATTCAAAAGCAAAAGCCATAATAGTAGGTTTTAACCCCTTTAAAAGAGCAAAATTTCTACTAGCAACCCCTCTAGTAACTTGCATGTAAAGTCCACCTTCTTTAAGAGAGTTTTTAATGATTAATTGCTCTAAAATATTTTCAAATTCTTCTTTTGTATAAGGAATTTGTAATTCAATTTGAGCCAAACTGCGCTCAAAACGCTCCCAAAATTCTTCCTTATCAGCTATTTTTGCATTTACCACAGGAACTACTTCATAAATTCCATCCCCAAAGATAAAACCTCTATCAAAAACACTCACTTTAGCTTCACTAGCTTTTACAAACTCATCATTTAAAAATACTATTTCCATTTCTTGCATAAACCCTCCTTTTAATCAAATAAATCAACAATATCTTTTGGCAAATCAAGCTGATTAGAATAATAAAAATACTTAGCTAAAACTAAAATTCCTATATAAAATTCTATCTTTTCATCCAAAAATTGCTCTATGTAAGCATGGGCATTTTGTATGATTTCTTTTGCTTTATATGGATTAGCTAAATAATAATCAAGTAAAGCTTCTACATTTTCATAATCATCATCAATCAAAGCAAAATGCTCATTTGGAACTAATTTTCCTTCCATAAACCAAGTTTCATAGCGCATTTTTGGAGCTAAAACTAACGAATTTGTTTTCATTGCCCACTTTAAGTTACTTGCTACATCATTACCTTCTAGTGAAAGTAAAAATTTAAACTGAGTTTGATGGACTCTACTAATTTTAAAATTTAAATTCTTAATCCATTTTTCGGCTTGAATTTTTCTACCACCAACATGAGCAATATCACAACGAGGATTATCAAAATACTTTTCAAAAAATTTAATACGATGAGGCTGATAAATCGCACCTCTAAAAAAAAGCAAGTCTTTCTTATCTTCAAATTGATTTTTATCTTGTATAAAATCAAAATGTCTGTTTTTATCTAATTTTAAAATGATGTTATTAAAACCATTTTTAACTGGTCTTGATTTAGCTATACTTGGATATTTAAGATTATAACTAATATCCCCAAAACCTTTAATCCACAAAAAATCATCATTAAAATATTTACTAATTGCATAAGCATCATAAGCATAGGAAGTTTTTTTAAAAGGAAATTTTCCTATTTTTTCATAATTTTGAAAATTTTTTATATCAAAAAAATCATTTTGTAGATTGTAATAATTTAAGCGAGTAATAATATTATCTATATTTTTTGATTTTAAAATTTCTTTTAAAATATTTTGTAATTGATTTTGATAAATTTTTCTAGGTATGAAACTTTTAGCTATACCTTTTACATTCATCATAAATCTAGAATCTGCCATTTTTCTTCCGTTTTGATATTAAAATAACATAAATTTTATCACAAGATTTCATTTACAAGACTTAAAATTTTAGTTTATTTAAAAACAAAAATGTTAAAATCACAAAAATCACAAACTAACTGGGTAAAAAATGAAAATACAAGAATTTATCTTAAACTTTATTTTTAAAGTTTCAAATCAACCTGTTAATTTAAAGGATTTACTAGAAGCAAATGCCTTGCTTAATGAGGGCATGATGATAGATCCTGCAAAATTAAATTTTAAATTTAAGGTGTTTAATTCTTATCTTATTTATGCATTTTTTTGTATAGCTATTTTAGTTCCTATGCTTATCATTAGTCATTATTTTTTAACAATTATTGATTTTCATATTAGTATTTTAAGTGCTATTTTTGTCACTGCTTGTGTTTTTATTGGCTATGATATTTTTAAAATTTATACTAGAAAAATTATTAGTAAAAGATTGCTAAAAAAAGCTTGGGCTTTACATTTTCCATATTTTGCTTATGAAAAATACTCAAAAATAGCAGAAAATATCTACAATCAAGCTATCAAAGAAGAAATCCCAAAAAATCAACTTGAGCAATATGTTTTAGAAAAAATCATTCAAACACAAGATTAATCTAAAAAGTCTAAAACCTGATTTTGAAAATACAGTGCTTCAAGCTGTCTTTTAAGTTCTTTGTTTTCTTCATCTAAAACAAGTTCTTGCGATCTTAAATCTGCTATATCTCTACTTACATAATAAATTTGATTTCTAATATAAATTTGTGGGAAAAATATCAACAAAGCAAATGCTATCATTAAACCTGCGTATAATAAATTTTTAGGACTTAAATTTTTATTTTCCTCGCTTACTATACTGTCTAAAAGCTCGTATTTATCTTCTTGATTATATTCTTGGTTTTCTTCAAGTCTTACTTTTTCTTCTAAAATTTTTTGCTCTTGTTTGGCTAATTTTTCTTTTTCTTTTAATTCTTCTTGAGCTTTTTTTATTTTTTCTTGTTCGATTTTTTTTTGCTCTTTTAATTCTTGCTTGAGCTTGGCCTTTTCTTTTCTTTTTTCTTTTAAATCTTGAAATTTTGAAGCGACAAAGACATTACTTTGAGTAAGAATTTTAGATATTTGAATAGAATCTTTATTTTCTTGCTTTTTTTCTATTTTTTTAACTTCTTGTATTGATTTATTATTAATTGCTTTAGAATTTGCAATATTTTTTTTATCAAATTTTTCTTTTTGTTTTTTGAAAAAATTAAGTTGTAATTTAAAAGGTTTTTTTTCTTCTAATTTAACATTAATCAAATCTTCTTTTAAATAAATAGCGGATTGTTTTTTAGGTTTTTCTTCATATTCTTCATCAAAATCTGTAAATTTAGGTCTTTTTTTACGTTGTATTCTATTTTTTAATATACGATCACTTTCATTGAAATTTTGCTCATATTCTTCATAAGGCCTACCTTCTTTAATAGCCCTAGAATATTTCAACATTTTTTCACGTATATTTTGTTTTTCTTTTAAAAAATCATCTTCAACCATTATTTACCTAAAATAAAAAATTCTCATTTTTGCACAACTTGATCTGCTATTATAGCTTATTTCTTCTTTGGAGGCACTTATAGCTTTTTTACTTAAAATTTTCCCAAGACTATGTCCTTTGCCACATTCACATTTTATAGCTCTTTCATCACAAATACAGTCTTTTTCCCATCTTTTAAAAGTATTTTTTACTATCCTATCTTCCAAAGAATGAAAGCTAATAATAGCTAATTTACAATCTTTTAATTTTGCTTTTTCTATATTTTCAAGTAAGGATTTTAACTCACCAAGTTCATTATTTACTTCTATGCGTAAAGCCTGAAACACAAGCAAAGCTAAAGATACATTGCGTCCTTTTAACTTAGCATTTCCTATAATTTGGCTTAATTCTTTTGCACTTACAATCTCTTTTTGACTTCTTGCATTGATAATTTTTTGAGCAAGCATTGAAGCAACCGGTGTTAAATCTCCATAGTCTTTAAAAATTTGCTCCAAAGCTTCCTTGCTGTAAAAATTAACTACTTCTTTAGCGCTTAAAGGATTATTTTGATCCATTCTCATATCTAAAAAATCAGAATTTAGTGAAAAACCTCTATCATTTTTATCAAGTTGCAAAGAAGATACACCAATATCAGCTAAAATTCCTCTTAAGTTTTGCGTTGAAATTTGAGTTAAAATATCTTTAAAACCTATATGGTTAAAACTTACCCTATCTTGAAAATTTTTTAAAAAATCTTTAGAAAAATTTAAAGCTTCTAAATCTTTATCACAAGCAATTAATCTTAGTTTCTCATGGGCTTGTAATAATGCTTTAGAATGTCCTCCATAACCCAAAGTACAATCTAAAAAATCTCCACCATCAAAATCATCAAAAGCATCTAAAACTTCTTGCAATAAAACAGGAATATGTGGACTTTGCAAAATAAACCTTTAAAATATTTTTTAGTATAATATCTTAGTTAAGTTTAAAACAAGGTTTTTGATGAATAAAGAAAATATCATTTCTCAAATTAAAATACTTTCTACTTCAATGTTTAAAAAAAATTTTTTTGGAATTTGTCACGGCTCTGTTTCAGCTAAATTATCTCAAGGATCATTTATTATCAATAAAAATAATGCGTTTTTAAATCAACTAGATGAAAAAAATCTAAGTATTTTAAAATTTGCAAAAGATTATAGCTGGGATGAAGCTAGTAGCGATTCTGAAATCCATAAAAGTATATATGAAAACATACCTGAAGCTAAATTTATATGTTTTGCTTGCCCAGCTTATACCTTATCCATGAGTTTAAATCATGATTTTATAACACCTCAAGATTATTTTGGTGAAATTTTTTTAGAAGAAATTCGAGTTTATAATCCCAAAAGTTATGAAGACTGGGAAGATAGATCACAAACTGAAATTTATCGCTCTATGCTAGAGCAAAAACAAAATTTTGTTGTTGTAAAAGGTTATGGCATCTTTGCTTATGGTAGAACAAGTTATGAATTAGGCAAAATTATAGATTTAATTGAAAATTCTTGCAAAATCATCCATTTAGCTGAAACAAATTTATCATAATCTTTTAAAATTAATTTTTTATTAATCACAAATTATCTATAATTTATGGTTTAATTTATTTAATTATGGATTGGGGTTAAAATGCTCACTTGGATGCAGCATCATAAAAAATATTTAGTTGTAACTATTTGGATTAGTGTTATTGCTTTTGTTGGAGCAGGTTTTGTTGGTTGGGGGAGTTATGATTTTAACACCGACAGATCAAATTCTGTTGCAAAAGTAGGCGATGAAAAAATAAGCTATGATGAGTTTAATCTTAAATACTCTCAACTATTTGGCTATTATTCTCAGCTAAACAATGGTAATTACACACAAGAACAGGCACAAAAAGATGGCTTAGACACCCAAGCTATCAATGAACTTATACAAGAAAAACTATTACTTTCTTATGCTAAAACCTTAGGTTTGAATGTAAGCGAGGAAGAAATTGCTTATGATTTAGCACATCAAAAAATCTTTCATAATACTTCAGGTGTTTTTGACAAAAATTTATACTACAATCTGCTTGCAAGAAACAACTATGCACCAAAAACTTATGAAAAAATCATTCATGATGAGTTATTACTTAAAAAAATCAATGCTATTTTAAATTTACAAATCAAACCAAATGAACTTGATATGTTTGGTGCAAGTTTTTTAATGCAAGATAGTTTAAAAGTCCAAGCTATAAAACTTGATAACAAAAATATAACAATTGATGAAAAAGAACTAAAACAAACTTGGGAGAAAAATAAAGAACTTTATAAAACACAAAAAAGCTACGAACTTGCAACTTATTTTTTAAACCCTGATATAATCAAAGTTGATGACAAAGAAATCCAAGCTTACTACGAAGAAAATAAAAATGATTATAAAGATTTTGCGGGGAAAATTCTAAGCTTAGAACAAAGCAAAGATAAAGTTATCAAAGACTTAAAACTTTCTAAACTTAAACTTAAAGCCAATGAAAGCTATGTAGCTTTAAGAAAAAATGAGCTTAGTTTTGATAAAAATATCACAATCAGCGATGCTGATATTTATTATCCTTTGGAAAATATACAAAAAGCTAAAGAAAATGATTTTATTAAGCCTTTTAAATTTGAAAATGGTTATATGGTTGCAAAAGTTATAAAAATAAATCCTATACAAACTATGACTTTTGAGCAAGCTAAAAACGAGGTAAGTAAACTTTATCTCAAAGAAAAAACCAAAGCCTTATTGGAAGAAAAAGCAAAACTTGCCCTAGATAATTTTCAAGGCATAGACATAGGAACTTATAGTCGCGATTCAGCTAAAAATACAAAAGTAGGTGATATGATGAATGATACCGAATTTAGCGAGTTTTTAATGCACGTATTTGACTCAAACAAAGCTAAATCTTATGTATTATTTGATGATAAAGCGATTGTTTATGAAATCACAAAGCAAACTTTAGAAAATAAAAATAAAGAAGAAATTTATAAATTTATCATAGAGCAAAGCGCTAAGCAAACCAAGCAAGCTTTACTTAAGGAAGAATTATTAAAAAAACTTATAGAATTATATCCAATTCAACGCTATTATAAAGGAAATACAAATTGAATATTTTAGGAATTGATTTAGGCTCAATACAAACTTGTGCTATTTTAGCACAAAAAAGCGAAGAAGGACTCAAAATCATTGGTTTTGGAAAATCAAAATCAAATGGTATAAAAAAAGGAGCAATTACCAATATAGAACTTGCCTCAAAATCTATAGAAGAGGCAGTAGCTGATGCACAAATGATGTCAGGCGTGCATTATGATAAGGTAATTGTATCTATTTCAGGTGCTTATGCAAAAAGCGTAGATAGCATAGGTGTAGTTAATATACCAAATCATGAAATAGGTATTAAAGAAATTCACAGAGCAGTAAGCACAGCAAAACATACTGCAAATATACCTAGTGGATATGAAATCATTCATGTATTACCTTATAATTTTAAAGTAAATGATCTTGAACATGTAGAAGATCCTTTAGGAATGAGCGGAAATCGCCTTGAAGTTTCAACACATATTGTAATCTCGCAAGAAGTGCATATTAAAAATCTAAAAAAAGCAGTTGAGCTTGCTGATCTTAGAGTAGATAACATCGTTCTTTCAGGCTATGCTTCTTCTATTGCATGTTTTGATGATAGTGAAAAAGAATTGGGTGCTATTTTAATCGATATGGGTGGAGCAGTTTGTGATATGGTCATTCATGCGGGTAATTCTATACGCTATAATGAATGCCTACAAATTGGCTCGGTAAATATCACTAATGACTTATCTATAGCTTTACATACTCCACCAAAAGAAGCAGAAAAATTAAAACTAAACTACGCTTCTTTAGCACAAAATGAAAATTCTATCATACAAATACCATATATGGGTGATGAAAAAAGAAAAAATGAAGTTTCAGTAGAAGTTATATCTAATGTAATTTATGCAAGAATTGAAGAAACTATTATTATTTTAGCTAAAATGCTAAGTGATAATGCTTGTGCAAATCAAGCAGGAGCAGGTATAGTATTAACAGGTGGAATGACAAAATTTGCAGGACTTGACAAACTTGCTTCAGCTTATTTTGATAATAAAGCTGTTAGAATAGCGACCGCAAAAAAAGATACTATGGATGGCTTTAAAGAAATTTTTGAAGATGCAGAAAATAGCTGTGCTATAGGTCTTTGCTTATATGGTGGTGGACATTTTACTCCTTATGAATTAGACTCTAATGAGAAACTAAGATATAAAGGAGAACCTGAATTTATCAATAAACAGATAAAACAAAATCTCACCATAGAAGAGCACGAAGAAGAAAATAAAGATTTTGAAGAAATTTTCCAAGATCAAAAAGACTTTGAAGAGAAAAAAACAGAATTAACAAAAGTTGAAACCAAAAAAGATAAAAAATCAGGCTTTATGCATAAATTTTGGAATAAACTAATAAACCAGTTCTAATAGGAGATACAATGAGCGAATATCTAGTAGAAGAAATGCAACACGCAAAAGGCGCAAAAATAAAAGTTATAGGCTGCGGTGGTGGTGGCGGTAATATGATAGATCATATGGTAAATATGGGCTTGCATGATCTTGATCTTATTTCAGCAAATACTGATGCGCAAGCCATAGCTAAATCTTTAGCAAAAACTAGAATTCAACTAGGTGAGAAAAAAACCAAAGGTTTAGGTGCTGGAATGCAACCAGAAATTGGAGCAGAAAGCGCAAGAGAAAGTTTCGAAGAAGTAAAAGCTGCTTTAAGTCAAAGCGATATAGTATTTATTTCAGCAGGACTTGGTGGTGGAACTGGTACAGGTGCGGCTCCTGTTGTAGCACAAGCTGCTAAAGAAGTAGGTGCATTAACCGTTTCAGTTGTAACTATGCCTTTTGCATTTGAGGGAAAACAAAGAAAAAAATTAGCAGAAGCTGGCTTGGCTGAATTAAAAAAAGAAAGTGATTCTATCATTGTAATCCAAAATGAAAAACTTCTTAGCATACTTCCAAAAAAGGCAGGTATAAAAGAAGCATTCAAACTAGTAGATGATATCTTAGCTAGAGCTGTTAGAGGTATGGTGTCTATCCTTTTAGAAGATGGCGATATTAATGTTGACTTTGCTGATGTTAGAACCGTTATGAGCCATAGAGGTTTAGCTTTAATGGGCGTGGGTCATGGAGAAGGCGAAAATGCTATCATGGACGCATTATCAAGTGCTATAGAATCTCCATTATTAGATGGTATGACTATGAAAGGCGTTAAAGGCGTAATTATCCATTATAAAATTGGTCCTGAATGCTCATTGATAGAAATTTCACAAGCTACTCAAAGCATTAGCGATATAGCAGATGAAAATGCAAAAGTAATCTTTGGTGCAACTACTGATGAGAGTATGGGTGATCGTGTTGAAGTAACTATCATTGCTACAGGTTTTGAAGATAAAGCTGAAATAGAAAATGCCAAAGAACAAGAAGAAAGTAAAAAAAATAGTTATATGAATTTGCGCAAAGCTAGTGGTGGATTTGATGAAGAAGTGATTTCTCAGCTTGATGTTCCTGCTTTCTTGCGTCGCCAGATGGATTAATTTTTTAGTAAAAATCCTTATATGAATTCTTCATTATTATGTGATTTTTACGAACTAAGTATGGCTTATGCATATTTTAAGCAAAATATGCATAAGCAAATTGTTTATTTTGAAGTTTTTTTTAGAAAAGCTCCTGATAATGCTTCTTATGCTGTTTTTTGTGGACTAGAGCAAATCATAAATCATATTAACCATTTTTATTTCTCTCAAAGCGATATAGATTTTTTAAAAAATACTCACAAATTTGATGATGATTTTTTAAATTACCTTTTAACCTTAAAATTTAGTGGAGATATACTAAGCGTTAAAGAAGGTGAATGTGTTTTTGCTAATACACCTTTAATGATTATCAAAGCACCTGTAATAGAGGCTTTATTGTTAGAAACTTTCATACTTTTAACTCTAAATCATCAATGTCTAATTACCACTAAAGCTAGCAGAATTGCTCAAATTGCAAAAGAAAAACTACTCTTAGAATTTGGTTCTCGTAGAGCCCATGGAGAAAGTGCGGCTTTAAATGGTGCTAGAGCTGCTTTTGTAGGTGGTTTTCATGCAAGTGCTTGTACTTTAGCTGGAAAAAAATTTGACATTCCTATTAGCGGAACCATGTCTCATGCTTGGGTACAAATGTTTGATGATGAGCTAAGTGCTTTTAGAGCATATTGTCAAATTTATAAAGATAATATAAGTCTTTTGATTGACACTTATGATTATAAAAATGGTATTGAAAATGCTATTTTAGTTTTTAATGAATTAAATGCGCAAGATTCTATGCAAAATTATTCCATTCGTATTGACTCAGGAGATTTGTTTAAGATCTCTAGATATATTAGAAAAAAACTAGATCTTGCTAGCTTAACAAAATGTAAAATCATAGCTAGCAATGCTTTAGATGAGTTTATCGTAGAAAAATTACTAAAAAACAAAGCTCCAATCGATGCTTTTGGCATTGGAGAAAAGCTTATTACTTCGGCAAGTTCGCCTATTTTTGGAGCTGTTTATAAGCTTGTTGCATTAGAAAAAAACAATCAAATCATCCCTAAAATAAAAATCAGTGCAAGCTCAAGCAAAACAACCTTACCGCATTTTAAAAAACTTATAAGGTATTATAAAAACAATAAAGCAAGTTTTGATATTTTATATACACATGATGAGAGTATCAAAAATTATCAAGGTTGTACATATAAAAATTTACATGAGCTTATTTTTAAAGATGGAAAATTAGTTTATGAGCTTCCTAACTTGAAAAATATTCAAGAATATCATAAAAAAAGTATTGATGGTTTAGATTTTAAACTAAAAAAACTTCAAAATCCAAGTATTTATAAAGTAAAAATTTCTAAAAAATTACAAAATATGCAAAAAACTCACTTAGAAAAAAATTAATCTTTTTCTCTAAGTTTTACCTCATCTTCTACTTCAAGTAAAAATCTATCTACAAGCTCATCTTCTTTTAATTTTGCCACCACTTCACCATGTCTTATAACTAAACCTTGATTTTTTCCAAAAGCAATCGCCACATCAGCACCTTTAGCTTCACCCAGAGCATTTACAACACAACCCATAACACTTATATTTAACGGCTCTTTTATATGTTTGGTTTTTTCTTCTACTATTTTAATCGCTTTAATCAAATCACTTTGAATTCTTCCACAAGTTGGACATGAGATGATATTTACTCCACTCTTTTGCACTCCACTATCTTGCAAAATAGCCCTTGCTACTTTGATCTCTTCTTCAAGCTCTCCTGTCATAGAAACTCTCATCGTATCGCCTATACCTTTTAGAAGTAAACTTCCTAAAGCAATCGAGCTTTTAACCGTGCTATGAAATTTAGTTCCTGCCTCAGTAACTCCTAAATGAAACGGATA
This sequence comes from Campylobacter lari, assembly GCF_001017575.1. Classification (NCBI taxonomy): domain Bacteria; kingdom Pseudomonadati; phylum Campylobacterota; class Epsilonproteobacteria; order Campylobacterales; family Campylobacteraceae; genus Campylobacter; species Campylobacter lari. The sequence continues at coordinate 1,176,164 of NZ_CP011372.1, forward strand.
ATCACAAAGTGGTCTTAGAGCCTCATAAGCTTTTATAGTATTTTGCACATCTGAAGTTTTCATAGAAATTTTAATGTCAAAAAAGTCTAAATCTTCTAGTAATTTTATATTATACAAAGCACTCTCAAGCATAGCTTCTATATTATAACCATACTTATCGCTAAATTGCTTTTCTATAGAACCATGATTTACCCCTATTCTAATAGGAATTTTTCTTTGTTTACAAGCTTGCACCACTTCTTTGATATTTTCTTTTGAGCCTATATTTCCTGGATTAATTCTCACCCCATCGATAAATTCAGCGCAAAAAACTGCTAACTTGTGATTAAAATGTATATCCACTATTAAAGGCAAGGGACTTTTTGCTTTGATTTCTTTTAAAGCTCTTGCATCTGCCATATCCAAACAAGCTAAACGCACTATATTCGCACCGGCAAAATAAAGCTTGTTAAGCTGCTCTAAACAACCTTCAATATCTCTTGTTTTGGTAAAAAGCATAGATTGCACCGAAATAGGAGCATCACCACCTATTAAAACATCACCTACTTTTATTTGTCTTGTTTTGTATCTTTGATATCCCATCGTAAACTCACTTTTTTTGTTTTATTGTATACTTTTTTGACTTTGCAAAAATTAAAATCAACTAAAATCAACTGGATCTATATCACAAGTAATATTTTTAAAGTCTAAAACAAAATGCTCAAATTTTACAAGTTCTTGATGAGTATTAGCACGCAATAATACATAAAAACGCCATTTCTTATTTAGCATTTCAATACCACAAGCACCATGTCCTACTAATTGCACTTGTTTTAATTCTTGAACTTTATTAGCTATAAATTCACACAAATTTAAAGCTTTGTTTTTATCCTCATCTTCAATAATTAGCCTTAAAAGTCTTTTAAATGGAGGGTAAAGCCCGCTTCTAGCATTTAATTCATCTTTTAAAAAACTATCATAATCTTGTATATATTTTTCAAAAAAAGATCTATTCTTAGTTTGCAAAAGCACCCTACCCTCACCCTTTCGACCTGCACGACCTGCTACTTGCATAGCAAGAGCCAAAGTCTCTTCCAAAGCTTTAAAATTAGGTCTAAATAAATACTCATCAAGCCCCAAAATCACACTCAAATCCACATTATGATAATCATGTCCTTTAGCAAGCATGGAAGTACCTACTAAAATATCAATTTTCTCTTGGTTAAAATCTTTTAAAATCATATCAAGCTTTTTTACACTGCTAATCTCATCACTATCAAATCTTTTTATGATAGGATTAAACTCAGCTAATTCTTTTTCTAAGAGCTCACAAAGCTCTGCTGTACCCATTTTTTTAGCTTCAAGCATAACTCCATTGCAAGTTGGACAGGTTTGATCGATTTCTTTAGTAAAATTACAATAGTGGCATTTTAATGCATTTTTATTTTTATGCAAACTCAAAGCAATAGAACAAAAAGGGCATTTAATGGTATTAGCACATTCTTTGCATAAAATTTGTCTAAAATTTGCCCTTGTAGGTAAAAATACCACGGCTTGCTTTTTATTTCTCAAGCTAATTTTTAATTCTAAAAGCAATTTTGATGAAACACTAAGCTCACTCTCATCGTATAAAAACTGCTTTTTGCTTTCAAAGAAAGTTCCTTTAAGTCTAAAACAAGGATGTTTATAAAAACTTACAACACTTGGAGTAGCAGAACCTAAAAGAACTTTTATATGCATTTTTTTTGCTATAAATAAAGCCAAATCTCTTGCATTGATTTTTGGATTATTAGAAGCTTTATAAGAATTATCATGCTCCTCATCAATAATAATCAAACCTAAATTCTCAAAAGGTAAAAACAAAGCTGACCTAGCTCCCACTACTAAAAGAGCTTTTGAATTTGCTAAATCTTGCAAACATTCTTGCTTTTTTTTCTTAGTAATTTTAGAATGCCACAAGAAAAAATGCTCGTCAAAATACACTTTTAATCTTTTTTGCATTTGTGGAGTTAGAGCGATTTCTGGCATTAAAAGTAAAACTTGCTTTCCTTGCTCTAAATATTCTTTTATCAAGCTAATATAAATTTCAGTTTTACCACTTCCTGTATCACCAAATAGCAAACTAGTTTGTTTGGTTTTTATAAATTCCAAAGCCTCTTGCTGATTTTTACTTAAACTAGGTGTTTTTTCTATATGAATTTTTTCATTTTTATACTCTTTAATACTTTCAAACATACCCAAAACAAAAGCTATTTTACTAGCATAATAATAAGCAATAAATTGAGCAAGTTCATATTGGTATTGTGTTAGTTTAAAACCTGTTTTTTCTTTTATAGCTTGAGTTTTAAAATCAGGCTTTGAGCATTTTTGCAAAATTATAGCTTTGAGATTTTTTTTTCTTGCAAGATCAACTACTACCTCATCTAAAATTTCAAATTCTTCCTCACTTTCATAAGTTAAGGTATCTAAATAATATCCTTTAATAGCAAGTTGATAAAAATTCAAAACCCATAATCCTTACAATTTAAACTCACACATTCTAAAAAAACTTTTTCACTATTATAAGAAAAATCTATGTAATTTTTAGAATTTATAAAAAATCTATATTGAGTATTTGCTATTTTCATCCACGATTTTTTAGATGAAATGATTGGTTTTTCTAAAACGCTGTAAGTACATTGTTTTGTATTTTTATGATTTTGAGAACTAGAACATACAAATAATTTTTGGTTTTCACTATTTATTAAAGCTTCATCTAAAATTACTGGAAAATCCTTACTTTCTTTAAATAAAAACTGATTTCTAAGTAAAGACAAAGAAGCATTGATAAGCTCTACCTCACTTTTTATCTGAATGAGTTTAGCATCGTTTTTTCCAAAAGAAAAATACGGATAAGCAATTACACTAAGAATAGCAATAATCATCATACAAAAAACAAGCTCTATCAAAGCAAAAGCTTTTTTTGTTTGCATTTATTTTATTTCTTCATCGATAGTATTGATAAGTTTATTGAGTTCTTTTTTTAAGATATAGTTTTCGTAGCTAAGTTTTACAAAAGCATTAATGAAATTTGCAAGCTCTATCTTGCCTGTGCCTCCAGAAATTAAAGCAATTTCATCTTCAAGATGATTTGCAAATTCATTACTGCATGTTACAACAAAGTCTTTTGCATAGACATTAATTGTAACTTTTCTTTGGTTATTGTTTGCCAAGAACTGCCTCTATTTTTTTGATCACATCTTCGCTTTCAATATTTTTATTTTTAAGCTCTTCTTCTAAGCGTGCAATTTGATTGTTTTTAGCTTCATTTTGTGCTTTTACACTTACTAATTCATTTCTTAAATTTTCATTGATTTCACATACTTCATTATATTTAGCCAAAAGCTCATTTACTTTATCTGTCATTGTGTTGATTATTCTTTCATCATACATATTTTCTTGCCTTTATTGATTTTATATTTAGAGTATTTTAAACACATAATTGTAACAAAAAAAAATTTAATTTTGCATAGCTTTTTGTTTTAAAATTTAAATTTTTACAAAAAATTTTGTGTAAAATTAGCAAAAATACAAGTTAGGAAAATTTATGTTTGAACTTACTAGTGATTTTAAGCCAAGTCCTGATCAAAAACAAGCCATTGATGGTATAGTAAAAAGCATTAAAGCAGGTAATAAATACCAAACCTTGCTAGGTGTTACAGGCAGTGGAAAAACTTTCACTATGGCAAATATCATTAAAAACTTAAACATGCCCACTCTTATCATGAGTCACAATAAAAGCTTATGCGCGCAACTTTATAGTGAATTTAAAGGCTTTTTTGCAAATAATCATGTGGAGTATTTTATAAGCTATTATGATTATTATCAGCCAGAAGCTTATATACCAAGAACGGATGTGTTTATAGAAAAAGATAGTTCCACTAATGAAGATTTAGAAAGATTAAGACTAAGTGCAAGTGCTTCGCTTTTAAGTTATGATGATGTTATTTGTATAGCTAGTGTTTCGGCAAATTATGGTTTAGGAAATCCAAGTGAGTATGTAGGTATGGTTTTAATTTTAGAACTAAATATGCAAATTTCACAAAAAGAACTTTTAAAAAAACTTGTAGATATGGGTTATAAACGCAATGATAATTTCTTTGATAGAGCTGATTTTAGAGTAAATGGAGATATAGTAGATATATATCCAGCTTATTATGAGGATGAAGCTATTAGACTTGAGTTTTTTGGCGATGAGCTTGAGGCGATGTATCATTATAATGTCTTAGAAAATAAAAAAGGTAAAGATTTAAAAAAATTTATACTTTACCCAACCAGTCAATTTAGTGTAGGTGAGGCTAGGCTTAAAGAGGCTATAAAAGGCATAAAAGCTGAATTAAACGAACGCCTTGCTTATTTTGAAAATGAAAATAAACTCGTAGAAGCACAAAGGCTAAAACAAAGAGTAGAATTTGACCTTGAAATGCTTCAAAGCACTGGCATGTGTAAAGGAGTTGAAAATTACGCTTTGCATTTAACAGGACTTAAAAGCGGTGATACACCTTATACTCTTTTTGATTATTTTGCCATTAAAAACCAAGACTTTTTAGTCATTGTAGATGAATCCCATGTATCTTTACCACAATTTCGTGGGATGTTTGCAGGGGATAGAAGTAGAAAGCAAACTTTGGTTGATTATGGTTTTCGCTTGCCAAGCGCCTTAGATAATAGACCTTTGATGTTTGATGAATTTATTAATAAAAATTGTAAATTTTTATTTGTTTCAGCTACACCTGCGCCTTTAGAACTAGAATTAAGCAAAGAAAATATTTTTTATCAAATCATGCGTCCAACAGGGCTTTTAGATCCTAAAATAGAAATCAAAGATAGTGAAAATCAAGTAGAAATTTTATACGATGAAGCTAAAAAAGTTATAGAACGCAATGAAAGAGTTTTAATAACCGTTTTAACTAAAAAAATGGCTGAAGAGCTTAGTAAATACTACTTAGAACTTGGCTTAAAAGTAAAATACATGCATTCAGAAATTGACGCAATAGAGCGTAATGAAATCATCCGTGGTTTAAGAAGTGGTGCTTTTGATATTTTAATCGGAATTAATCTTTTAAGAGAAGGACTTGACTTGCCTGAAGTTTCTCTTATAGCCATTATGGATGCAGATAAAGAAGGCTTTTTAAGAAGCACCACTGCACTCATTCAAACGATGGGACGTGCTGCTAGAAATGTCAATGGAAAAGTTTTACTTTTTGCCAAAAAAATCACAAAATCTATGCAAGAAGCTATCGATACTACCAATGAAAGAAGGACTTTACAAGAAGCTTATAATAAAAAACACAACATCACACCAACATCAGCAAAAAGAAACATAGAAGAAAGTTTAAAACATGAACTTGAGCAAGGAGAAATTTATCGCAAAGGCAAAGAACTTGAAAAAATGCCTGCAAAAGAACGTGCTAAAATAGTAAAAGAATTAAGAAAACAAATGTTAGAAGCAGCTAAAAATCTTGAATTTGAAAAAGCGGCAATGCTTAGAGATGAGATTAATAAATTAAGAACTTTATAATCCCTTAATAAGGGATTATTTATTTGCTCTTTCTATATATTCTCCACGCACAGTATCAACACGGATTACTTCCCCTTCTAACACATGGAAAGGAATTTGTACTACTGCACCTGTTTCTAAAGTAGCTGGTTTTTTGTTTGAACCTTGAGTGTCACCTTTGAAATTTGGTGCTGTTTCGATAATTTTAAGCTCCATTACTTGAGGTACTTCCACACCGATTGCTTTTCCATTGTGAAATAAAACATCCACCATGGTTCCATCAAGCATCCATTTTTTAGCTTCACCCACATCTTCATCACTAATTGCAACTTGCTCATAAGTTTGAGTATCCATAAATTGACAATTTTCACCATCATCATATAGATATTGCATTTGTTTTTCTTCTAAATTTGGAGATTCGCATTTATCTCCTGCATGGAAAGTTTTTTCTAAAACCTTACCATCGATAAAAGATTTAATTTTAATACGTACAAAAGCAGGACCTTTTCCTGGTTTTACGTGTTGATATTCTACGATTTTAAAAGGAATACCATCAATTTCTATTTTTAAACCTTTTTTTAAATCTCCCATTCCATAAGAAGCCATATATTTTCCTTAATTTTAAAATTAAAAAATAATTGTAACAATTAAGGCTTATAAAAAGCCTTAAATTTCTGCATATTCTGCAAAAATACAAGCATCAACTGCTCTTAATTCTTCAAGCAAAGCTTTTGAAATTTTTGCATCAAGCAAAATCACAGCTAAAGCTTTTCCAAAGCCATTTCTACCAAGTCTAAAATCAGCTATATTGACATTATTTTTAGCTAAAATTCCACTAACATTAGCAATAACTCCTGGTATATCATTATTGTTTAAAATTATCATTTTCCCTTTTGGTTTAAAATCTACATCAAAGCCATTTAACTCTACTATCCTTTGTTCATTTTCACCAAAAATAGTTCCTGAAATAGAAAGGTTAGAATTATCTGTGATTACTTTTATAGTGATTTTATTGCTATAACCACTACTTGGCAAAATACAAGAAGAAAGTTCTACGCCCTTATCTTTAGCTACAAAATGTGCGTTAATATAATTAATATTTTCACCTAAAATACCTCTTAAAACACTCACTGTTGCAAAAGTTAGTAAAGACTCATTATACTCGCTAATTTGTCCTTCACTTTCAAGTTTAATAGCCTTAATAGGAGTTTTATCAAGCTGAGCAGCCAAAAAGCCCATTTTAGAAATAAGCTCAATATAAGGTGCTACAAAACTTGGCAAATCTTCAGTTTTAATTGGTAAATTTAAAGCATTAGGATAAGAAATTCCTCTTGCAGCATTTAAAGCTTGCTCGCATGCTTGGATAGCTATATTTTCTTGACTTTCTAAAGTATTTGCACCAAGATGAGAAGTAACAGAAACATTTTCAAAGTCTAAAAATGGATGATTGGTTGCAGGTTCTTTATTAAATACATCAATACCAAGCCAAGCTATTTTACCACTTTTTAACCCCTCACACAAAGCATCTTCATTATAAAGACCACCTCTGGCACAATTTATCAATCTTACGCCATCTTTCATTTTAGAAATTTCTTCAAAAGAAATCATATCTGTTGTTTCTTTTGTTTTTGGTGTATGTATGGTAATAAAATCACTTTGAGTTAAAATTGTATCTAAAGAATTCACACATTCAATACCCAAATCAGTCATTTTAGAAGCTACCACATAAGGATCATAAGCTATAACTTTCATACCAAAAGCTTTTGCGCGTACAGCTACTCTTGAACCTATATTACCAAAACCTATAACCCCTAAAGTTTTGTTCATAAGTTCAACACCATACCACTTTTCTCTTTCCCATCTTCTTTGTATTTTTAAAAAATTATGAGCATTGACAAAAGATCTTGCAGAGCATAATAGATGATTCATAGTAAGTTCAACTGCTGCTATAGTATTAGCCGTTGGTACATTCATTACTATAATGCCTTTTTTAGAGCATTCATCTATATCAACATTATCAACCCCAACACCTGCTCTAACTAAAGCTTTTAAATTAGAACATGCATTGATAAATTTCAAATCCACATCTGTTGAACTTCTAGTAATAGCTACATCCACATCACTTAATTTTGTTAAAAGCTCATCTTTAGGTAAATGCGCTGCTTCAATAAGTTCTACATCATCAGCTTTTCTTAAAAGTTCCACACCTTTGTCTAATATTGCATCACATACAATAATTTTTTTCATAACCAAACCTCCTTTAATTTTGCATTTATGTTGTAAATTTTTAATTTGTCGATCAGTGCGTTTAAAACTTTTTCATTATTTGTATCTAAATAAATTGCCACTTCATCTTTGCTTTGTGTTAAAGTGTATTTGATAAAAAAAGAATGCAATGTTTGCTTTAAACAAAACATAGAATAAACATCATTTTTATTTACATCAAGCATATAAAATTTTTGTTTTGGTTTTACTACAGAATCATCCATATTAAAACTCATATAAAATTCATTCGCTGCTGGAGAAAAATCATTAATTTTAAGATTTGAAAGCTTATCTTGCCAAGTTTGCGGCAATTCTTTTTTTATCTCATCAAAAGAATATTTAATATTTTGTGAGACAGGTAAATTTCCAACATTTACATATCTCACCATAAAAACAAAAGCAACAATCAAAGCTAGGCTTAAAAAGCCTAAAATACCATAAAGGGTATATTTTTTCATTTGTTATTAAGAAAGTTGATCTTTGATAATATCACCTAAAGTTACTTTATCATTATCATTGATTTCGTTTAACGCTTCTCTTTCTTTCATTCTTGCAAGACTTTTTACGCTTAAACGAATTCTATTTTTCTTTTCATCAATGAAAACAATTAAAGCTTCTATTGTATCGCCTACTTTTAAACTTGAAAAATCAATATTACCTAAATCTTCTTTGTGAATTAGTGCATCAACACCCTCTTCAAGCTCTACAAAAACTCCAAAATCCTTAATATCTCTAATTTTTCCTGAGATAATATCATTTACTTGGTGTTTTTGCGCATAAACTTGCACAGGACTTTTTTGCAATTCTTTAGTGCTTAAAGAAATTTTTTGATTTTCTTTATCTAATTTGATGATTTTAACTTCTATAACATCACCAACTTTATACATATCTTTACATTTATCGTTTCTATTCCATGAAGCCTCTTCATTATGCAATAAACCTTCTAAGTTTGCAATTTTTACAAAGGCTCCAAAATTAGTCACAGAAGTAACACTACCTTTTACCACATCACCTACTTTATGTGATTTTAAAAACTCATCAAAAGGTTTTGCTAATAAATTTTTTAATGAAACTCTAAGTCTTCTTTCTTTAGCATTAATCTCAATCACTTCTACATCAAGCTCTTGGCCTTCGCTAATATAATCTTTTGGGTTTTTAGCATTTTTATCCCAAGAAATTTCACTTATATGTAAAAATCCTTCTATATCATTTCCCAAATCAACAAAAGCACCATATGGCTCTATATTTGAAACTGTAACCTTAATAGTGTCACCAACCTCTAAACCATCTTTAATTTCATCCCAAGGATCAGGCATAGCAAGTTTGATAGATAAAGAAAGATGTTTTTTATCTTTATCATATTTAATCACTTTTACAGGAACCTTATCACCCTCATTATATAATGAACTAGGATTTACTGGCCCTTTATAAGAAATTTCACTATAGTGAACCAAACCATCAACACCGCCTACATCAACAAACATACCATAGGTAGTGATTTTTTTAACAATACCTTCTATAATTTCTTCTTGATTTAACACATTTGAGATAATCTCTTTGCGTTTTTTTCTTTCTTCATCTACTATTTTTTTTCTAGAAACTACTATGCTTTGAGCTTCTTTATCAATTTTGATGATTTTAACTTTGAAAGTTTTGTTGATGATGTTATTTGAATCTTTAAAGCTACTTTGTGATTTTGGCAAGAAAAATTCTACTCCATTTTCATCCACAGCCACAAAGCCACCTCTATTTTTACCAATGATTTTTACATCAAACATACTTTCATCATCTTTATAATTATCGATAAATTCTTTAACTTTTTGCTTTCTTAAAGCTTTTTTATGAGAAAGTAAAGATCTGCCACCGCGAGAACCCACTATAGCAACTTCTAATGTATCGCCTTCTTTGAAGATAAATTCGCCTTTGTCGTTTTGAATTTCTTCTATTGCTAAAATACCTTCTGATTTTTGCCCTACATTTACAAATACCTCATCGCCTTTAATCGCGACAATTATACCCTGTGTAGTTGCCTCCTCATCAGACTTGAAAGATTCCTCAAGCATTTGCTCAAAATCTTCTTCTATGATAATATCCTCTAGTCTGTTTTGAACTTTTTTGTTCACCTCGCTCATCGTGGTCCTTTGTTTTAAATTTTAATTCTTGATTATAGTATTGTTTTCTTTAAACTTAGTTAATTTTGGTGTATTCTTTGATTTTTTCCAAAACCAAATCAATCACCCAATCAGGTGTAGAAGCACCCGCGCTAATACCACATTTTTCTTTGCCACTAAACCATTCTTTTTGAATTTCTTTTTCATTTTCGATTAAATAGCTATTCTCACAGTAGTTTTTTGCTATCAAAAAAAGTTGCTTAGTATTAGCTGAATTTTTTCCTCCAACTATTATCATTACATCACTTTTTTTAGCAAGCTCATTGATTGCTTCTTGATTTTTAAAAGTCGCATCGCATATGGTATTAAAAACACGCACTTCCTTAACCCTAAGCATTAAAAAATTCACAATTTCCATAAATTTTTCTATCTTTTTTGTAGTTTGTGATACCACTGCAATTTTAGAAGGCAATTTAATATCAAGCAATTCTTTTTCATCAAGCACTACATAAGCCTTAGTACTTACATAACTTCTTACCCCTTTTACTTCAGGATGATTTTCATCTCCAAAAATCACAACTTCATAGCCTTCATTGCTCATTTGCTCACAAATTTTTTGAGGTTTAGTCACAAAAGGACAAGTTGCATCAAAAATTTCTATATCTTTTTGTTTTAATTTTTCTAAATCTTGCTTTGTGATACCATGAGTTCTAATGATAGCTTTTTTTTCTGTGCTTAATTCATTAATATCATTTAATGTTTTAACATTATAATTTTTCCAAAGTCTTGTGATTTCTTCATTATTATGGATTAAAGGACCTATGGTAGCTGCATCTTTAATCTGTTCAGCCTTTTTAATAGCTCTTTTTACCCCAAAACAAAATCCATAGCTTTTTGCTAGTTCAATCTCCAAATTTTAGCTCCTATTTGCTTTAAAATCTCAATAAAATTTGGAAAAGAAGTTTTAATACATTCACTATCATCTACTTCCATTCCACATCTTAAACCTAAAATTAAAAAACTCATCGCAATTCTATGATCTCCAAAGCTTTCTATTTTAGCACTTTTAGCTTCGCCGCCTTCTACTTCAAAACCATCTTCAAATTCTTTTACCTTTATGCCACATTTTTGCAAATTTAATACAATTGATTTGATTCTATCGCTTTCTTTTACGCGCAATTCTTCAGCATTTTTTATAACGCTTTTTCCCTTTGCACAAGCAAAAGCTATGGCCAAAGCTGGAATTTCATCAATCAACCATGCGATATTTTCACTCACATTTACCGCCTTTAAAGGCGCACTTTCAACACAAATTTCTCCAATACTTTCAAAATCTTCATTGGTGATATTATAAGTGATCTTTGCACCCATTTTTTCTAAAATTTTAAAGGCTTCAATGCGTGTTTTATTTAACAAAACATTTTTTAAAACTACTTTTGAATGAGGTAAAATACAAGCAGCTAAGGCAAAATAAAAGGCCGATGATGGATCATTTGGCACACATACTTCAAATGCTTTTAATTTTTCTTTTAAAGGATTGATTTTGATAAAAGTTTTATCCTCATTTAGATATTCAATGCAAGCTCCCATTTTATTAAGTATAATCTCACTATGATCTCTTGAAAGCTCAATTTCTTTAAAATAACTTTCTTTTTTGGCAAATAAAGCTGCTAAGATTAAAGCTGATTTTACCTGAGCTGAAGCAATATTACTACTAAAATCAAAACCATCCAACTTAGCTCCTTGTATACAAATAGGTGCTAAATTTGCATTAGCTCTTCCATAAATTTTAGCCCCTAAACTCATCAAAGGCTCACTTACACGTCTCATCGGCCTAGCATTTAAATAACAATCCCCACTAAGTACAAAAATTTCATCTTCAATAGCGCTTAAAAGACCTATTAAAAGTCTCATAGCTGTACCTGAATTGCCACAATCTAAAACACAATTTGGAGATTTTATATATTTTGGAGCTTTAATGCAAATTATCCCATCAATTTCTTCAACCTCAGCTCCCAAAGCTTGAATAATTGCTAAAGTATGTAAAGTATCTTGGGCTTTTAAATAATTTTTAATTTTGCAAGTTCCTTGAGTAAGCAAAGAAAAGATAGCAAAGCGATGAGATATAGACTTATCAGAAGCTATATCTTCAAGCTCTGCTGCAAAAGAACCAATAGGACTGATTTTCATCGAAGTTTTAAACCATGCTCATCATCTAAAGCTTTGATGATTTTATCAATATATCCAAGAATAATATTATCTTCTAAGGTTTTTTCAAAATCTCTAAATACTAAATTAATAGTCAAGCTATAAAAATCGCCTAAATTCTCATCTGTGTATAAATCTACCACTCTAAAACTTTCTAATCTTTCAATATCTAATTTAGCAATAGTATGTTTGATTTTTTCATATTCAAAACCCTTAGGTATAACTATACTTAAATCCCTGCTCATAGATGGAAATTTAGAATAAGCTTTAGCGGTTTTAAAATCTTGTTTTAAGCCTTCTAAATCAAGCTCACAAATATAAGTTTTAGTCAAATCTCTTTTATTTTCTATACTTAAATGCACTCTGCCTATAAACCCTATACGCTTGCCATTTTTATATACATTTGCTTGCTCATATGGGCTTAAAAATGCATATTCTGATTTTTGCAAACTAAACTCACCTATAATGCTTTTTAATTCTGCTAAAAAAGTATAAAAATCTACCAAAACAGGCTTGGCCTTATTTGTAATTTTAGCTTCTTCTTTGTAGCCACTAAAGATCATTGCAAATTTAGCATGCTCGTTTGAAAACTCATCAAAAACACTACCACACTCAAAAAGTTTGATTTTCTTTTTTGAATTTCTTAGATTAAAACTTGCTGCATTTAAAAGATGATTTATCAAAGTACTTCTTAAAGTATTAAGCTCATTAGTGATAGGATTAATAAGCTTATTTTTAATGCATTTAAATCCTAATTGACTTAATTCTTCTTCATTATCTAAAACATAATGCACACTTTCAAAATATCCATTACTACTTGCTTTTAATCTTAAATTTTTAAGCTCTTGATAATCAAAATATACCTTATTTAAGCGATTTTTTTCTTTAAATTCTAAAGCTTTTGATGGGATATTGTCAATGCCAATAATTCTTACTATCTCTTCGCTAATATCAGCTATATTTGCTATATCACTGCGATGAAGTGGGATTTTGATATTAAATTGTTCATCATTTACCACACTTATTTCAAAGCCTAGTTTTTTAAGAATTTTTACTAAATTATTTTTATCTATAGGCATACCAATGATTTTATCAATCTCTGCACCAAAAATACCAATAATATTTGCTTCATTTTCTTTAAAAACTTGTTGGCTTCCTGAAAAAACACTTATAGCATTAATCTTCAAGCACTCATTAAATAAATATTCCATTCCCAAAGAAAGCTTAGGCTCACTACCTCTTAAAGAACGATATATAGTATCATTTTTCTTTTTATAAAAGGCTATTGCATTTGCTATAGTTTGAGGATGAGTATAACTTGCTTCTATAATAATGATTTTACTTTCATCATTGATTTTAAATTTATCTTCTTGCTCTATACCTGCTAAAGCAATTAATTCATCATTATAATAAACCCCATATTCCCCATGCTTTTGAGTTTTAATTTCTAAAACAATCTTTTCATCGATTTGACATTCTTTACAAAGCTTATGAAAATCATAAGCACAAAAAATCACCCCACTTGCATGAGTTGCATAAGTTAAAAGATTTTCTATATTATTATTTTTATATGCTTCAATCAAGGCAAGGCGAATTTGTATCGTGATATTTAACTTAAATTCTTCTTTAATCTCTAATGCTTTATAAGCAAAAAAGCCTTCAACATCACTTTGATTTTTAACACTTAGTATTCTTCCTATACCTACGCTATTTTCGCTTTCTTTTAAAGGATTTAATTCTTTTAAATTTAAATCAAGTGCTGCACTTAAATCTCTAGCAACACCATATAAACTCAAGCAATCTCCGCGATTTGGAGTAAGTTCTATTTCAATTAATTCATCATTAAAAAGTTCATAATCATTTAAAGCTTTTCCTAGAACTAATTCTCCCATGCTTTCATCTAAAACCATAATACCTTCATTGCTTTTTCCAAAACCAAGCTCACTAGAAGAGCAAATCATACCCATAGATTCAACTCCTCTAAGTTTGGCAGGTTTTATCTCAAGTCCATTTGGAAGTACGGCACCCACTAAAGATACGGCTACAAATTGATCTTTATCAACATTTTTTGCTCCACAAACAATTTGTAAAATTTCATTCCCAACATCTACTTTACAAATATTCAATTTATCTGAATTTTCATGTTTAACTTTTTCTAAAACCTTACCTACTACAACTTTTTGGGGAGCTTTAACACTTTTGAAACTATCAACTTCTAATCCTATAGAATTTAAAGTATTTACTATAGTTTGTGTTGATATTTCACTTAAGTCAATCCATTCATTTAACCAATTTCTACTAATAATCATCTAAATTGCTCCAATAATCTTAAATCGCCTTCAAACATAGAACGCAAATCAGGAATTTTGTGTAAAAGCATGGCAAAACGCTCCACACCCAAACCAAAAGCATAGCCACTTACATTTTTATAACCAACAAATTTATAAACATTAGGATCAACAACGCCACATCCTAAAACTTCAAGCCATCCTGTTTGCTTACAAACCCTACATCCACAACCTTTACAAAACACACAAGAAATATCTACTTCAGCAGATGGCTCTGTAAAAGGAAAAAAACTGGGTCTAAAACGCACTTTTACATCACCAAACATATGTTTTAAAAAGTGTTCTAGCATATCTTTTAAATTTGCAAAATTGACTTTATCTCCCTCTTCTACCACAAGTCCTTCCACTTGATGAAACATAGGCGTATGGGTAATATCAAAATCTCTTCTAAAAACTGCACCTGGTGCTATCATTCTAATAGGTGGCTTTTGAGATAGCATAGTTCTAATTTGCACTGGAGAAGTTTGAGATCTAAGCAAGGTTTTATCTTCAAAATAAAAAGTATCTTGCATATCTCTTGCAGGATGATTTTGTGGTAAATTTAATGCTTCAAAATTATGAAAATCATCCTCAATCAAAGGCCCTTTTTCTATACTGAAATTTAAAGCTGTAAAATATTCTATGATTTTATCCATAGTTTGCATGATTGGGTGCAAAGCACCTGCATTTGAAGTTTCATCAAAAAAGCTAAAATCTTGCACATCTTGTTTCATTTTTTCATTTAAAGCTTTTTCTTCTAATTCTTTTAATTTTATTTGATAAGCTTCATTAAATTCATCTCTTGCTTTATTTAAACCATTAGCAAATTCTTTTTTTTCTTCACCTTGCAAATCTTTTAACTTTGCAAATTCTAAAGTCAAAATACCTTTTTTTCCCAAAACACTTACTTTTATATTTTCAAGTTCTGCTAAAGTATTTGCAGAAGCAATTTTTTCTAACATATCTTGCAATTTTAGCTCCAACTAAATTTTTTTTAAACATTCTAATGTAAAATTATTTAAAATTAGCAAAAATAATAAAAAAAGGACTATTAAATGAGAGAAAAAACCGTATTTGAATTAATCGTAGAAGGAAAAATTCCTGCTAATAAAGTTTTAGAAAGTGAAAAATTTTTAGCTTTTCATGATATCAATCCTAAAGCACCTATTCATATTTTAATCATTCCAAAAGAGCATT
The DNA here is from genome assembly GCF_001017575.1 of Campylobacter lari. NCBI lineage: Bacteria > Pseudomonadati > Campylobacterota > Epsilonproteobacteria > Campylobacterales > Campylobacteraceae > Campylobacter > Campylobacter lari. The sequence goes on from NZ_CP011372.1 coordinate 1,191,790, forward strand.
TTGAAAACTTTCAAGAATTAAGACCTGAATTAATGAGCGAAATGACACAATTTATCCAAGAACTAGCTACTCTTTTAGGACTAGATAAAAGTGGGTATAGATTAATCACAAATTGTGGAAAAAATAGCGGACAAGAAGTTTTTCATTTACATTTTCATATGTTAGGTGGATTTGAGCTTCCAAAAAATAAAGAAACCCAAATCAATCCTGAATCACTATTCTAAAAAGAGCTTAACTCTTTTTAGATAGCAGGACCAGCTAATTTAAATTCTGCTCCTTCTTTTACATCTTCATAGCGTTTGAAATTTTCTATAAACATTTTCGCAAGCTTTAATTTAGTTTCTTCATAAGCTTTTTTGTCCTCCCAAGTATTAATAGGATTTAATAGCTTACTTTCTACACCTGCTAACTCTTTTGGAACTGCAAGATTAAATAAATCATAGTTTTCAAACTCACAATTTTGTATGCTACCATCTAAAATCGCATTAATGCAAGCTCTAGTAGCTTTTATACTCATTCTTTTGCCTACACCATAAGCTCCACCGCTCCAACCGGTATTTACCAAATAAACATTCACATTATGCTTGCTAATTTTTTCGCCCAAAAGTTTTGCATAAACAGTTGGGTGTAATGGCAAAAACACTTCCCCAAAACAAGCCGAAAAAGTCGCAACAGGCTCAGTAATACCTCTTTCAGTTCCTGCTACTTTAGCAGTATAACCACTTAAAAAATAATACATTGCTTGTTCTTTACTAAGCTTACTAACCGGAGGTAAAACACCAAAAGCATCTGCTGAAAGGAAAATGATATTGCTAGGATGACCCGCACTAAGGCTTGGCTCGTGATTTAAAATATGTTCTATCGGATAAGAAACTCTAGTATTTTCAGTTTTAGAACCATCATTAAAATCAACACTTAAATCATCTTTTAAAACTACATTTTCTAAAAGTGCATTTTGCTTTATAGCTCCATAAATTTCTGGCTCACTTTGAGGGTCAAGATTGATACATTTTGCATAACAACCTCCTTCAAAATTAAACACACCCTCATCATCCCAACCATGCTCATCATCGCCTATTAATTTTCTTTTTGGATCGGTTGAAAGAGTGGTTTTGCCTGTACCGCTAAGCCCAAAGAAAAGTGCCACATCGCCTTTTTCTCCGACATTAGCGCTACAATGCATAGGAAGTTTATTTTCTAGTGGAAGCCAATAATTCATCATAGAAAAAATTCCTTTTTTCATCTCTCCGCCATACCAAGTTCCACCAATTACTGCTATATTTTTTTCTATGTTAAAAATTACAAAAACCTCTGAATTTAAACCATCTTTTTCATAGTCTTCATTCGCACATTTACAAGCATTATATACCACAAAATCAGGTTTAAACTCTTTAAGATCTTCTTCTTTTGGGCGAATAAACATATTTTTTACAAAATGCGCTTGCCATGCAATTTGCGTTACAAAACGCACAGCTTTACGACTTTTTAATGAAGCTCCACAATATGCATCTTGAATATAAATATCACTATTACTAAGTTGCTTTTTAGCTTTTGCTAAAAGTTTTTCAAATAATTCCTCACTAATAGGTTGATTAATCTTACCCCAAGCAATATATTTTTGTGAAGGATCTTGTTTTACAAAATATTTATCCTTAGGACTTCTTCCGGTAAAAATTCCCGTATCCACACTAAAGGTACCATTTTTAGTACATACACCTTCATTGTTGTTTTTTTCGTGCTTTAAAAGCTCATCATAACTAAGATTATGAAAAACTTGTCCGATGTTTTCTAAACCTAAATTTTCTAAACCTATCATTTTTGCCTCCTTATTTATAAGTCATTAAAGCTTGGCCTTCACTTACACTCTCACCAGCATTTACTAAAAGTTCTGCGATTTCTCCATCTTTACTTGCGCTAACCTCAATTTCCATTTTCATAGCTTCAAGTACAGCTACAACTTGCCCTGCTTTTACACTATCATTTTCTTTGACTAAAATTTTAAATACATTTGCATTCATACTCGCAACGATGGCATTAGCACTATCATCTACTTGTGCCTTTTTCACTTCTGTTTTGTCTGAATTTACCTTGACAGCACTTTTAACATTAACATCTCTATCAAAACCTGCACTTACTTCCACATGGTATTTATTACCATTAACTGAAACGGTAAATTGATTTTCATTAACAAGACTTGGTTTTAATTTGCTATTTTTTCTAACATTAACCTTAGCTTCGCCTTTTAAGAAAGCTATGCCTTTTTCTTTACAAGCTGCAACGATAAAAATATTTTCTTCACTTGTTTCTAAATTTTCTTTTTCCAATAAGTTTTTAATATAAGCTATGCTTTTACTCTCATCTGCATCAGCAATATCTGTGGCTAATTTTATAGTTGGTTCTAATTTTAATTGCTCGCTTGCAAGCTTAATTACTTCAGGATCTGGCGCAACAGGAGTTTTTCCAAAATATCCCAAAACCATCTTACCATACCCATCTGCGATTTTTTTCCAAGGACCAAACATTACATTATTAAAAGCTTGTTGAAAATAAAACTGCGATACAGGAGTAACCGAAGTACCATAGCCACCTTTTTCTACTACTTCTTGCATGGCTTTTATAACTTGAGGAAATTTATCTAAAATATTATTATCTCTCATCATTTGTGTATTAGCAGTTAATGCCCCACCTGGCATAGGTGAAAAAGGTATTAAAGGATTTACCGCTGTTGCTTCAGGTGGTAGAAAATAATCTTTTAAGCAATCTTTTAACACTTCTTCATATTTTAAAATTTTCTCTTCATCCAGACCAAGATCAAAATTACTTCCCTTTAGAGCATGAAGCATAGTTAAAATATCAGGCTGAGAAGTACCACCGCTAACAGGAGCAGCAGCTAAATCTATACCATCAACACCTGCCTCTAAAGCTGCTAAATAGCATGCTATACTCACCCCTGCAGTTTCATGCGTATGTAATCTTATATGCATATTTTCAGGCAAGTTTTTTCTAGCCATTTTAATAACTTCATAAATTTTATTTGGATTTGAAGTTCCACTTGCGTCTTTAAAACAAATACTATCAAAAGGAATTTGTGCTTGTAGGATTTCTTTTAAAATTCTTTCATAAAAAGGTACATCATGTGCACCTTTACATTTTGGAGGTAAATCCATTAAAGTAATAGTAATTTCATGTTTTAAACCATGCTTAACTATACATTCTCCACTAAATTTTAAATTATTTACATCATTTAATGCGTCAAAATTTCTTATGGTGGTTGTGCCATGTTTTGCAAACATTTTTGCGTGCAAGTCAATAATTTCTTTACTACCTGTATCAAGTGCTACGGTATTAACCCCTCTTGCAAGAGTTTGTAAATTTGCTTCTTTTCCAACGATGGCTCTAAATTTATCCATCATTTCAAAGGCATTTTCGTTTAAATAAAAAAATAGGCTTTGAAACCTAGCTCCACCGCCAAATTCAAAATGTTTAATGTCTGCTTCTTTAGCTGCTTCTAGGGCAGGAAAAAAGTCATTCATTAAAACTCTAGCACCATAAACAGATTGAAAACCATCTCTAAATGTGGTATCCATTACATCAATTAACTTTTTAGCCATAATTTTTCCTTATTTTTACATCTTTGAAATTATAACTCTACTTTCTTAAAAAATAAATTTATAAAATTTGATTTAACATAATGATAATAATCGCAACAGGCGCAACAAATCTAAGTAAAAAATACCATACTTCAAAAACAGCCTTACTCATAAATTTAGAAAATAAATTATAGATTTTCATTTTATCTACAAAAAATCCCACAAAAATAGCACTTGCAATAGCTCCAAGTGGGAGCATAAAATTAGAAGTTAATTTATCTAAAATATCAAAAAAACTTAAACCAAAAAAGCTAAAGCTAGCTCCATAACTAGCACTAAAAGATAAAATACAACTCATCCCTAAAAGAAAAACCACAAAGCCTATAAAAACCAAAGCTTTTTTTCTTGAAATTTTATATTCATTCACAAGATAAAAAGTAAAAGGTTCTATCATAGAAACTGCTGAAGTAATCCCTGCAAAAAATAAAGCCAAGAAAAAATAAAAGGCTAAAAAATGCCCAAAAATAGTGCCTAAATTAGAAAACAAAGTTGTTAAAGATATAAATACAAGTCCAGCACCTTCTGCGGGATTAGCATTAAATTTAAATATAAAAGTAAATACAATAAGCCCCATCATTAAACCTATGCTAATATTTAAAAGTACAATTACAATTGAACTTGTAATTAAATTTGTATCATCTTTTAATGAAGCTGCATAAGTAGTAATACAACCTATACCCAAACATAAAGTAAAAAAAGCAAGACCTAAAGCTGTTAAAACAGAGTTTAAACTAAGCTTAGTAAAATCAGGATAAAACAAATAAGCAAAAGCTTCCTTAAAACCATCTTGAAAAAAACAATACACTAGCATTAAAACAAGCATGATAAACAAACTTGGCATAATCCAAACATTGAGTTTTTCTATACCACTTTTAACCCCTCTTGAAACAATAAACAAGGTAAGAAAAAAAGCAACCAAAAAATACAAACTACTTTCTAAAATACTATTTTGTATTAAATTTCCAAATAAAACTCCTGCTTCTTGGGTATTGCTAGGCAAATAATAAATCGAAGTTATCATGTATTTTAAAACCCAACCCATAATAACAAGATAAAAAGATAATACAAAAATTCCACCGAGCATAAAAAATCCCGCAAATTTCCATTTTTGAGCATATTTAGTTGCCAAGCTTTTATAAGCATTAACAGGATCACTTTGACTTAATCTTCCCATAGCAATTTCAGCCAAAAATACGCAAAATCCTATACTAATAGTCAAAAGCAAATACAAAAGCACGAAGGCAAAGCCTCCATTTTGCCCTACTAAGGTTGGAAATTTCCAAGCATTTCCAAGTCCTATAGCCCCGCCTGCAACGGCTAAAACAAAACCTATTTTAGAAAATTTATCATTCATATTAATGCCTTAGAAAAAAAGCTGTCTAGCCATGATTAAAATCACTGCTAATGGAGAAATATATCTTAAAAAGATATACCAAATTTCAAAATATATCCCGCGCATAAATGGTTGAAATAAAATTTGTAAAGCTTCTTTTTTAAGCACAAAACCCACAAAAAATGCTGTAATTAAAGCAGAAATTGGCATTAATAAATTTTGTATGAAAAAGTCTAAAATATCAAAAAAACTTTTTCCAAAGAAATTTAAACTTGGCGCACTTACATGATAAAAAGAAAGTATAGATAAACTTCCAAGAAAATAAACAATCATACCCACAAAAACCAAAGCTTTTTTTCTTGAAATTTGATAACGATTTATAAGATAAAAAGTAAAAGGTTCTATCATGGAAATAGCCGAAGTAATTCCTGCAAAAAACAATGCGATAAAAAAGGCTATAGCTAAAACATTTCCTAAAAATCCTAATTTTGCAAAAAGTGTTGTTAGTGATATAAATATAAGCCCTGGACCTTGTTGGGTAGGATCAGCTCCAAATTCAAATATAAAAGTAAATACAATAAGCCCCATCATTAAACCAATGATAGTATTAATAATAATAATATTTAAAGCACTACTTATAAAATTTGTTTTATCAGGCAAGCTTGCTGCATAAGTTAAAATCACACAAACACCCAAAGACATACTAAAAAATGCAAGCCCTAGTGCATCTAATATAGAATTAACACTTAATTTTGAAAAATCAGGCACAAATAAAAACTCACTCGCTTTAGAAAAACCATCCATACTAAAAGAATACCCAAGCATTAAAATAAGTAGTATAAATAAACTTGGCATCATCCAAACATTGAGTTTTTCTATACCACTTTTAACACCTTTTGATACTACATAAAAAATCACTATAAATACAAAAGTAAAACATATAAATTGAGATAAAACATCATTAGAAAGTAAATTTCCAAAAATAGCGCCTGCTTCATTTGTATCTTTAGGTAGTTCAAAAAACCCAAAATAAGCATATTTTGCTATCCAACCTATAACAACACTATAAAAAGACACTAAAATAATAGCACCAAGCATAAAAAATCCCGCAAATGACCAAGCTTTTTTGTTCTTTGGTGCTAAAGTATGATAAGCATTTACAGGATCTTTTTCGCTAAGTTTTCCTATGCTAAGTTCGGCTAAAAATATCACAAAAGCCACACCTAAGGTTAAAAGCAAATACACCACTACAAAAGCTGATCCGCCATTATTACCCACTAAAGTTGGAAACTTCCAAGCATTTCCAAGCCCAACAGCTGAACCTGCCACTGCTAATACAAAACCTATTTTAGAAAATTTTTCATTCATCTTTTAACCTTAAAAAAATAATTGTTTTGCCATGATTAAAATCACCGCTAAAGGCGAGATATACCTTACAAAAAAATACCAGCACTCAAAGTATTTACCCCTCATATAAGGATAAAATAAAGTTTGCAAAGCTTCTTTTTTAAGCACAAAGCCTACGAAAATTGCACCAAATAATCCACCCAAAGGCATCATTAAATTTGAAGCTATAAAATCCAATATATCAAAAAAACTTTTTCCAAAAAATTCTAAAGAATCTTTACTCCACTCAATTCCTGATAAAATACACAAACTTCCCAAAAAATATACAATGAAAGCTATAAAAATCAAAGCTTTTTTTCTTGTAAAATTATAAGAATTGATTAAGTAAAAAGTTAAAGGCTCTATCATGGAAACTGCTGAAGTAATCCCTGCAAAAAATAAAGCTATAAAAAAAGCCACAGCTAAAATATTTCCTAAAGGTAAAAAACCGATTGGATCAATATTTGAAAACAAACTCATTAAAGATACAAAAATCAAACCTGGACCTTGCTGAGCTGGATCTCCATTAAATTCAAATATAAAAGTAAATACAATAAGCCCCATCATAATACCAATAATAATATTAATAATAATAATATTAATAGTACTTGTAATAAAATTTGTTTTATCTGATAAACTCGCTGAATAAGTTATAATCGAGCCCACTCCAATAGATAAAGAAAAACAAGCAAGTCCTAAAGCACTCAAAAACGCTCCTACCCCAAGCTTGGAAAAGTCCGGAGAAAACAAAAACTCACTCGCTTTAGAAAAACCATCCATACTAAAAGAATACCCAAGCATTAAAATAAGTAGTATAAATAAACTTGGCATCATCCAAACATTGAGTTTTTCTATACCACTTTTAACACCTTTTGATACTACATAAAAAATCACTATAAATACAAAAGTAAAACATATAAATTGAGATAAAACATCATTAGAAAGTAAATTTCCAAAAATAGCACCACTTTCTTCTATGCTTTTTGGTAAAGGAAAAAATCCAAAATAAGCATACTTCACAATCCATCCTATAATCACACTATAAAAAGAAACAATTAAAATAGCACCTATTAGTGAAAAACCGACTATAGACCAAGCTCTTTTGTGTTTTGGTGCTAAAGTATAATAAGCATTTACAGGGTCTTTTTCACTAAGTTTTCCTATGCTAAGTTCGGCTAAAAATATCACAAAACCTACTCCCAAAGTCAAAAGTAAATACAAAAGCACAAAGGCTGAGCCTCCATTTTGTCCTACTAAAGTTGGGAATTTCCAAGCATTTCCAAGCCCAACAGCTGAGCCTGCTACTGCTAATACAAAACCTATTTTAGAAAATTTTTCATTCATAAAAATAACCTTAAATTTATAAAACTATAAAAAACTTTTAATGTAGCTAAAAAAAACTTTAATTTGTTTTAAAATAGATATATTAATTTAAATTTCAATAATTTTAAAGCTATATTGATATATAATTTCGCTTTTATAAATCACGAGTAGGGATACGCAAGCCGAAAGGATTTAAATTTTTATAAGGAAAAACTATGAAAAAAATCGTATTTTTAATGCTAGCTTTAAGCGGTTTTGCATTTGCAGCTGAAGGTTCTATGAATCAATGGTTAGCTTCTTTTTCTATCTTAGCAGCAGGTTTAGGACTTGGTGTTGCAGCTTTAGGTGGAGCTATTGGTATGGGTAACACTGCAGCAGCAACTATAGCAGGTACTGCTAGAAATCCTGGTCTTGGTGGTAAATTAATGACTACTATGTTTATTGCTTTGGCGATGATTGAAGCTCAAGTTATTTATGCACTTGTTATTGCTCTTATCGCTCTTTATGCTAATCCATTCCAAGCATTAGTAGCAGCTTAATTTTTAAGCCCTTTTAGGGCTTTACGCGGTTATGGTGGAATTGGTAGACACGCCATCTTGAGGGGGTGGTGCGCTCAGCGTGTGCGAGTTCAAATCTCGCTAACCGCACCATTTCAAGGAATTTTAAAAAATGGCTTTTTATCTCTTAATTAGCGCGGTAGCTTTTTTAATTCTTTTCTTTGCTATTAAAAAATACACCTTAAAATTAGATGAGCAAGCTTTGCTTGAACCTATAAAAAATGACATATATTCTGAATTTTGCGATCTAATCAATGAAGAAATAAGAAATATCAAAAATAATTTTTTGCGAGGCACTTTTACACTTCAAAATGAAAATCATAAAGATGAATTTTTAGAAAATTTAAGTAATATGAGTAGAAAACTTAACCATATTCAAACTATGAATTTAAGTAAAAAAAGCAATGCCTTATGGGAAGAAGCTCTTTTTGAGTTTTTAAAAGAGTTTGAAAAACTTAACGAGCAATATCTAAATGATAGTGAAAAAATCAATGATTCAATAAGAACTTCTTTACAAGAAAAATTCTCTAATTTAACAAAAAGCTAACACAAGAAAATTATTTATTTTAAAAAAAATATATAATTTATAATAGTATTAAAATAAAAGGAGTTATTATGTTTACAAGTAGGAAAAAATTTAATGAACAAATTACTCAATTAGAGCAATCTAATCAAGCTTTTCAAGATATACTAAATGCTATCAGCAAAACTATGGCTATGATAGAATTTCAAACAGATGGAACTATTATTAGCGCTAATGAAAATTTTCTAAAAACTATGAATTACTCTCTAGATGAAATCAAAGGAAAACACCATAGTATGTTTTGCTTGCCTGAAGTTGTAAAATCACAACGTTATGTTGATTTTTGGAGAGATTTAAAAAGCGGTAAATCAAGAAATGGTCTTTTTAGACGTATTGCAAAAGGTGGAAAAGACATCTATCTTGAAGCAAATTATCTCCCTATTTTAAACCAAAATAATGAAGTATATAAAGTTATTAAATTTGCAAATGATATCACTCAAAGACACTATGAAATGCTTGATCTAAAAAATACCATAGATGCAGCTAATCGCTCTATGGCTATCATTGAATTTAATCCTTATGGAGAGATTTTAAATGCTAATGAAAACTTTACTCAAACTATGGGCTATTCACTAAATGAAATCAAAGGAAAACACCATAGTATGTTCTGTGAGGAAAAGTTTAGAAACTCAAAAGAATACACAATCTTCTGGGAAGAGCTAAGAAGTGGTAAATTTCAATCAGGAAAATTCATACGCTTTGGTAAAAACAATAAGCTAATCCATTTAGAAGCTAGCTATAATCCAATTAAAAATGATGATGGAGAAATTTACAAAGTTATTAAATTTGCAACAGATATTACTGAGCAAGTTGTAAGAGATGAGGAAAAATTAAAACTTATCAGTGAATTAGCTGAGCAAAATGATAATTTAACTCAAGAAGGTGATAGCGTCATAGAAAATACGGTTCAAAATATTCAAGGCATTGCTGATATGATGAATAATAGTAGCAATTTAGTTTCTTCACTAAATGAGCAGTCAGAGGAAATTAAAAATATTATTCAAACTATTAGTGATATAGCAGATCAAACTAATCTTTTAGCATTAAATGCTGCTATTGAAGCAGCACGTGCAGGTGAGCATGGTAGAGGTTTTGCTGTTGTTGCTGATGAAGTTAGAAATCTCGCCGAAAGAACTGGACATTCGGTAAATGAAATTACCACTACGATTAATTCTATTAGAAATGTAACTGCTGAAGTAGTACAAAGTATAAAAGATGGCTTAAGTGGCGTAAATCAAAGTGTGGACTTAGCTAAAGAAGCTAGAGACTGTATGGAAAAAATTAGAAATAGCTCAGCTCAAGTAGCACAAGCTATGCAAAATAAATAAAAAGTTTTTAGCTTAAATGCTAAAAACTTTTCCTGCTATAAAGCTTTTCTCTACCTTGCCTTGCAAGATATCATTTACATATAAACCTTCTCCATTAAAAGAATAATTTTCATCAAACACAACCAAATCAGCATCAAAACCAGATTCTATTTTTCCTTTATTTAATCCTAAAAATTGCGCTTGATTGTAACTTGTAAAATCACATAATTCTTTCCAAGTTAAAATATTTTCTTTTATTAAATACGTAAAGCATAAACTCATATACATAGCTATGGCATTAACTCCAAAATCTGCTTCATCAAAAGCTAAATCTTTTTTAGTGCTAGGAGTATGTAAAGAACTTAAGAAAGTAATTTTTTTATCTTGAAGTAATTTTTTAAGGCGTATTAATTCATCTTTTGCTCTTAATGGAGGCAAGATTTTTGCTTGAGTATTGAAATTTTCACATGTACTTTCATCTTTGATTAAATGATGAATTGAAATTTCACTATACTGATCATGCAATAATTCAAATGACCTTGTAATTGCCAAAGAGCTAAAACAAACTTTGTTTTCATAAAATTCCACTAATTCTTTCATTTTTGCCACTTCACTAGTTTCAGCTATATCGCTAATTCCTATTAGTCCTAATTCAAAGCTTGTTTGTCCATCATTCATCACTCCATGATCATCAAAACTCTCATCAAAACACTTTAAAAACACCGGAGTTGATTTCATATTAGCATATTGCATACATTGTCTTAAATAATTTGCACCTAAAGTACTTGAAAGCTCTAAGCCTTTTGCGCCCATATCAATTAAGGTAGCAATATTTTTTAATTTTTCTGCTTTATCTAATACATTAATAGTAGGCAAAACATTAATATCTAAAGATTTTAATTTATCAAAATAAAGCGCATAGCCTTGAGTGTTAGCTTCTAAACTATCTTTTAAAACAATAGTCCCCACCCCACCTTTTAAGCATGCTTTTTCAAGATCATATAATTTATCTATACTAAATTCATTATCAAGTAAACTAACATTTAAATCAATAAACGAAGGAAGTAAAGTCTTACCTTCTATATCAACAATATGCTCATCATCATTTAAATCATTAGCAATTTGAGTGATTTTTCCATCTTCTATTTTAAGATCAAGCTTTTGCTTACCATAAATTTTTGCATTTTTGATAATCATGATATTTCCTCCTTCGATGACATCAAATCTTTCAAAGATTCCCAAGCATTCTTGCCCTCTAGCATTAAGACTACTTCGTTAACAATCGGGGTATAAATTTGAAATTGTTTTGATAAAGAATGTATAGCATAAGCAGTTTGCACTCCTTCTGCTACCTCTCCAAGCTCCATTAAAATATCTTTTATATTTTTGCCACTAGCCAAACTTAAACCTACTCTATAATTTCTTGATAGATTACTAGAAGCTGTTAAAAATAAATCTCCAGCCCCACTAAGTCCTAAAAATGTTTCTTCTTTAGCGTTAAAAAACTGCCCAAAACGGTGCATTTCCACCAAGCCTCTTGAGACTAAAGAAGCTCTTGCATTATTACCTAAATTTAAGCCATCGCAAACCCCACTTGCAATTGCTAAAACATTCTTATATGCACCACAAATCTCAGCACCTTTAACATCAGAACTTGTATAAGTTTTAATATAATTTGGAAAAAAACTTGCAAATTGATTGCAAAGATCTTGATTTTTACCGCTAACAACCAAAGCACAAGGTTTTTTTTCTAGCACTTCACTTGCAAAAGAAGGACCACTTAAAAAACAAAGTCTATCACTACTTATAAACTCGCTAAAAACCTCATCCATAAATTTTAAACTTTTACAGTCAATACCCTTAGAAGCTACAAGAATTTTTTGATTTAAATCTTTAAAATTATTTGTAAGCCACTCATGTATTCCTTGAGCATATAAAGCAAAAACTAAATATTCATATTCTAAAGCTTCTTTGGTGCTAACAAAATAAGAAAGATCTTTTTCATGAAAAGAAGTTATCACGCATTCATTTTTAGCACTCAATGCATCATATAAAGCACTTCCCCATTTTCCTGCACCAATAACTGCTATTTTCATATTTAACCAAGTTTTGCTTTTAAAATTTCATTTACCTTGGCAGGATTAAATGCACCTTTACCCGCTTTCATTGCTTGACCAACAAAGAAACCAAAAAGTTTATCTTTACCACTTTTATATTCAGCCACTTTATCTTCATTGTTTGCTAAAATTTCATCTATAATCTTTTCAATAGCACCATCATCGCTTACTTGTTTTAAACCAAGTTTTTCAATAGCATCATCAATTTCAACTTCTGTGTTTTCAAACACATAAGCTAAAATATCCTTACCTGCTTTAGCACTAATAACACCTTCTTCTATACGTTTGATCAAAATAGCTAATTTTTCTTGTTTTACAGGTGAGTTTTCTATAGTTAACTCACCTTTTAAAAGTCCCATTAACTCGGTCGTAAGCCAAGTAACACAAAGTTTTGGGTTTAATTTTTGATCAATTAAATACTCAAAATATCTACAAAGCTCCAATGAAGACACAATCACTTCACTATCACTTTCTTTAATACCTAATTCACTAACAAATCTAGCTTTCTTCTCATCAGGAAGTTCAGGTATATCTTGATTTAGCATTTCATCATCTAAAATTACAGGTAAAAGATCAGGATCAGGGAAATATCTATATTCAGCAGAGTCTTCTTTACCTCTCATACTTCTAGTAACTAAATTAACCGTATCAAATAATCTTGTCTCCTGTACAACTTCTTGATCGTATTTTCCATCTTCCCAAGCTTCGCTTTGACGTTTTACTTCATACTCAATCGCCTTTTGGATAAAACGAAATGAATTTAAGTTTTTAATCTCGACTCTAGTATAAAGCTTATCATCGCCCTTTGGACGAATACTAACATTAGCATCACATCTAAAACTGCCTTCTTGCATATTTGCATCTGAAATATCTAAAAATCTTATAATAGAATGAAGCTTTTTCAAATAAGCCACTGCCTCATCAGAACTTCTAAGTTCAGGCTCACTAACGATTTCAAGCAAAGGCGTACCTGCTCTATTTAAATCTACTTTTGAAAAATTACTCTCATGTATATTTTTTCCTGCATCTTCTTCTAAATGAGCTCTAGTAATACCTATGCGTTTATTTTCTCCATTTACATTGATAAACAACTCGCCATTTTCTACTATAGGAATATCAAATTGCGAAATTTGATAAGCTTTTGGCAAATCAGGATAAAAATAATTTTTTCTATTAAAAATACTTTTTTTATTTATAGTTGCATTAACTGCTTTTCCAAATGCTATGGCTTTTTTTACCGCTTCTTGATTTAATACAGGTAAAGCACCTGGTAAAGCTAAACATGTTGGGCATACATTAGTATTTGATTTTACTCCAAAAGAAGTCGCACATGAGCAAAAGATTTTTGTTTTTGTATTTAATTGCGCATGAACTTCAAGTCCTATAACAACTTCAAACATTAAAATTTTCCTTAGAATTTTTTGATTATTCTAGCGTTTTTTATTTCAAAAAGAGTTTAAAAAAGAATAAAAGAAGAAGATTAAAAAAAGAAAAAGCAAAAAAAATATTTTTGCTTTTTCAATATTAATGATGTTCATCAACTACAGTTGCACCTGCTAAATAAACATAAGTTAAAATCATAAAAATAAAAGATTGCAAAAATGCCATAAAAGTTAAAAGCATATAAGCAGGTAGTGGTGCAACCCAAGGCACAAGAGCTAAAATAACTGCTAAGAATAAATCATCCCCCTTGATATTACCAAATAAACGGAAAGATAAAGAAATAACTCTTGAAATATGAGAAACCACTTCTATAGGAAACATTAAAGGTGCTAGAATTTTCACAGGTCCCATAAAGTGTGCAAAATATTTAAAAAATCCTTGAGTTCTAATACCTTCAAAATGATAATATATAAATACTATAATAGCTAAAGTCGCACTAAAATTTAAACTAGCACTTGGAGCCTCAAAACCTGGTATAATCCCTATAATATTACTAAAAAACACCATAAAACCTATAGTTGCAACTAAAGGTAAATATCTTCTAGCAGCTTCATCACTACCCATAGTATCTCTACCCATACTTAGAATGCCTTCCATATAAGCTTCAGCTAAATTCTGACTACCTCTTGGAACAATTTGCATGGATCTTGTAGCAAGTTTTGCTAAAATCAAAGAAATCACAACTACTATACCTAAGTGAAAAAAGTATGCAAAAGTGTGACTAGAATCTATAAAAGAACTAAATAAAAATAAATCTTTCATTAAAAATCCTTAGCAGAATAAATATTTCAAAGCTAATATTATAGAAAAAATTTGCTTATATTTTAATGAAAATTCATTTTATTAGCGCAAAAATATCCACCCAAAATCGCACCTGTAAAACCACCACCAGGAAATATAAAAGCATTGGCAAAATACAAATTTTCTACACTTTTGCTTTTATAATGTAATCTATATTTAGCCCCTTCTTGATCTTGAGAAAATCCATAAATTGCACCCTCATAAGCTTTAGTATATCTTTGTATAGTTTTTGGAGTGGCTAATTCTTGATGGATTAAGTATGAGCTTAAATTCGGAAAAATCTCATCTAGTCTTTGCACTATGGCTTTCAATACTTCTTCTTTTTTGGCTTTATAATCTTCCTTATTTAAATCCCATTCTTGATAATTTGAACTAAAAGCTACAACACCTATATATTTATCGCTAGCTAAGCCACTATCAACCTTAGAATAATTTACAAAAGCCATAGGTCTTTTTTTGATATCTAGTTTTAAAATATTAGTATTTTCATATGAACTATTTAAAAAATCATCTTCAAATACAAAATTACAATAATCCATATTTTCATAAATTTTAGAAATATCTTTATCATAAATAAAATAAGCACTTACCAAAGAACAAGCACGCTTTTTAGATTCTATTGCTTTGATTTCTTGGGTTAAATTTAAATCTTTAAGCAAGTCTTTATATACGATTAAAGGATCACAATTAGCAATAATTTTTTGCGCATAAACCATGTGAGTTTCATTTTTATGAGTATATTCTACTCCATAAGCTTTTTGATCTTTTGTGAGTATTTTAACAACTTCAGCCTTGGCTAAAACCTGCCCTTGATTTTCTTTGATAACCTCAGCCAAAGCATCACTTAAAGCTTGCGAGCCACCTTTAATGTATACTCCGCCATCGTAATAATGTTTTTGCGCCATAGCATGATAAGAAAAAATAAATTCTTTACTATCATGATGATAATAACTTAAATTTGCATTTAAAATCTTTTTTAGCTTATCATTTTTAATATAAGCATTTAAAACATCATAAACTTTTTTATTAAACAATCTGTTTTTAATAAATATCCAAGCAGTGCTAAATGGAAATAACAATAACTCGCTTAATTTTAAATCCCAAGGAAATCTTCGAATAGCATAAGCTTGCAATCTTATAGCTTTAAAATATTTATCTATACCTTTACTTTCTTGTGGAAATTCCTTTTTTAAAACCTCTTTTACTTTTTCTATACCATGAGGCAAGGTCAAATTATAGTTTTTACTTTTAATGCTCCAAGCACTTGGTAAAGGTAAAATTTCAATTTTATTCTTTATACCAAGCTTTTCAAAAACTAAATGCTTCATGTCAGTTTTTGCTTCACCTAAATCCATCTCATGAAGCCCCGCATCAATCAAAGCGCCTTTTCTTTTGAAACAAGTAGCACAACCACCGATTAAAGAATGCTGCTCTAAAATCAAAACTCTTTTACCATTTCTAGCTAAAAAAGCACCCGCACTTAAGCCCCCAAGACCTGAACCTATAATAACTACATCAAATTTTACATCCATTCTAAAACCTCACGTAATTCTTTGGCTACAAAACATTTTAAACCAAGATCTTCCATAGGCTTAACCGGCACTATGGCATTTTTAAATTTTTGCATTTTAGCTTCTTTTAAACGCACATCAAGTGAAAATACTTCTTTGATTTCACCATTTAAGCTAAGCTCACCTATAAAAACACTATCTTTACTTAAAGGGCGGTTTTTAAAACTTGAAATAATAGCCGCAACTACTGCTAAATCTGCCGCAGTTTCACTAATTTTTACCCCACCACTTACATTAATAAAAACATCATAGTGTCCCAAAGGAATTTCAAGCTTTCTCTCAAGTAAAGCTATGAGCATATCTAAACGGTTTTTTTCATAACCTGTTGCGCTGCGTTTTGGATAAGCACTCTCACAAACTAAGGCTTGAATTTCTAACACCAAAGCTCTGCTTCCTTCCATTACCACACTTAAGGCACTACCACTTACTGCCTTACCACGCGTAAAAAATCTATTAGCTATATCTTTAGCACTAATTAAACCCTTAGAAGTCATTTCAAAAATACCAACTTCAGAAATATTTCCATAACGATTTTTAAAACCTCTTAAAATTCTTATTTCTTTATTAGCATCACCTTCAAAATAAAGCACTACATCTACCATATGCTCTAAAATTCTAGGTCCTGCTATAGCTCCATCTTTAGTAATATGCCCTATGATAAAAGTGCTAATATTATTTGCTTTAGAATAGCGCATTAACTCAAAAGTAATTTCCCTAACTTGAGTGATACTACCTGCTGCTGAAGTGATTTTGTTAGAATATAAAGTTTGTATAGAATCAATAATCAAAATTTCATAATCTTTTTTAGAAAGCTCACTCAAAATATCTTCCAAACAAAGCTCTGTGAGCAAAAATAAATTTTCACAATTTGCATTCAAGCGATCTGCACGCAGTTTGATTTGTGACTTACTCTCTTCGCCACTTACATAAAGTACTTTTTTACCACTTTTAGCTAGATTTGAAGCAATCTTTAGCAAAAGCGTAGATTTTCCAACTCCTGGGGAACCTCCTATCAATACCAAAGAGCCCACAACAAGCCCACCGCCTAAAACTAAATCAAGCTCATTATCATCAGTGCTTATACGCGTAAAATTTTCTGCCACAACATCGTTAATACATACAGCAGAACTTGGAGTGCTTGAAAGCGAGTTTAACTCTTTTAAAACTTTAATTTGTTCTTGCTTTAACTCAACAAAACTATCCCAAGAACCACATTCAGGACATTTTCCTAGCCATTTGCTTTGTTGATTTCCACAAGCTTGACATTCAAATAAAATGTGTTTTTTAGCCATAAATTAAGCAAAAATCTCTTCAACTAAAGTTTTAACATATTCACTAGGGTTGAACTCATGAATTTGTCCTAGCTGCTCCCCTACTCCTACATATAAAATAGGAAGCTCAAGTTCTCTTGCTATGCTAAATAAAGCTCCACCTTTAGCGGTTCCATCAAGTTTTGTAATAATCACTCCATCAAGTTTTACTAAATCATTAAAAGCTTTTGCTTGCAAAATTCCTGCCACACCTTGAGTACCATCAAGCACAAGAATTTTTCTATGAGGAGCTCCTTGCATAGCTTTATCGCTTATGCGAACGATTTTTTCAAGCTCATTAGCAAGATTTTTTTGATTTTGCAAGCGTCCTGCTGTATCTAAAATAACCCTATCATAGTTTTTTGCTAAAGCTTTAGAAATAGCATCATAAGCGACTGCTGAAGGATCGTGTCCTTGTGAAGTAGCTATGATATCTATATCTAATTTTTGCGCCCATAATTTTAACTGCTCTATAGCTCCTGCCCTAAAAGTATCACAAGCTCCAAGTATAACTTTTTCGCCATTTTCTTTATGCAAATGCGCCATTTTAGCAATACTTGTAGTCTTACCCACTCCATTTACACCTAAAATCAAATCCACAAAAGGCTTGGCATTAGCAAGTTCTGGTCTATCATAAATAAAATAAGTCCCCATAACACGCTCTAAATCGGCCTTTTTAACCTCATCATTTGGAGGAAGATAATAAATAATCTCTTCAACTATCTCATATGCCACATCAGCTTCTAAAAGCATTTCTTCAAGCAAATCTTTGGTAATGATTTTATTTGAAGCCTTAACTAAATGAATACTTTCTAAGGTTTTTTTCAAACCATTTTTTAAAAATCCAAACATTACATTATCGCTTTTTGTATATCTATATCTAACATTTCTTCAGGGATTATCCCTAAATACTCTTTAATCTTTTCGCCTCTTGCATTAAACAACACCATTGTTGGTATAGAACTAACATTTAAAACTTTAGAAAAAACAAAATTATTTTCTCCGATAACTACTGGAAATTTAATTTTTTCATCTTCTATAAAAGTTAATATTTCTTGCTCTTTATTTTCTTCCAAAAAAAGCGCTATTACTTCAAATTTTTCTTGATATTTGTTATTTAGATTATTTAAATGTGGAATTTGAGCCTTACAAGGTGCACACCAACTTGTAAAAAAAACAAACAACTTAGCTTTAGCCGTATCATCAAAATTAAATGCTTGCTCATGATATTTCACATACATTTTCCTACCATCTAAAAATTTTAAAGTAAAATCAATATTTTCACTTTGAGTCAAACTCGCATTGTCTGTATTTTCAGTACTAGAATTTTCTTTATCACTAGAGCATGAAGCAAAAAATACCGCGATAAAAATTACTAAAAAAATTTTAAATTTCAATTCTTATCCTTATGATTTTTTAAGCTTAAAAGTATAACATAAAAAGTTAAAAACTTTAAGGAAAGCCTTGATAAAAAACAATTTTAGAATAAAACAAAAATCCAAAATGCATTTAAAATTAAAGTATCAATACAAAAGGGATTTTTTGGTTTTTCAAGAAATAAAGAAAATTCTAAATTTATACAAAAATTGTAGAAATATCCTTATATATATCCCTTTAAAATATGAAATTAATCTTTATAAATTCAGACATTTTCTAACAAAAAAATATCAAATTTTCGTCCCATTTATGCAAGATAAAAGTTTAAAGGTAGTAAAATTAAGATTAGCTCTTGAAAAAAAGAGCTTTGGGGTGTATGAGCCAAAAGATTCTTTTTTGCAAACTCACATTGATGTTGCAATTATTCCTGTAATAGGTGTAGATGCAAAATTAGGAAGAATCGGTCATGGTCAAGGTTTTTACGATAGGTTTTTTGAAAGCATTTCTTATAAAAAACCTTTGGTTATTTTTACGCAAATGATAGATGCAAAATCTGATCAATTTTTTAGCCAAGATCATGATATAAAAGGAAATTTTTATATAAACCCTTATAAAAAATATTTTAGGAAAGTTAAAAACAATGATAGAAATATTAGTCGCATTAATAGCCGTTTTTATAGGCGGAGGGATTGGGTATATAGTCGCCAAAAAGATTAATGATGCAAATTTCAATATCTTTTTAGAGCAAGCAAAAGCAAAAGCAAAAGCCATTGAATATGAAGCTGAACTAACACTTAAAGATGCTAAAAATTCGGTTGCTGAAGCTGAATTTGCAGCAAAGAAAAAATTTGATGAAAAAATTCAAAAACTTCAAAAAGAGCATTCTATTAAACTAGAAGAGCTTAATAAAAAAGAACAAAATCTTCATTATCAAGAAAAACTTCATGAGGAAAATAAAAACAAGCTAGCAAAAGAACAGCAAGCTATAAAAGCTTTACATGAGGAAAATGAAAATTTAAAACAAAATTATGAAACAAAGCTTAGTGAGGTATTAAAAATTCTTGAACATTCAGCTGGTCTTACACAAGAAGAAGCAAAAAATATAGTTTTACAAAAAGTAGAAGAAAACTCAAGAGCTGAGATTGCCCATATTGTTAGAAAATACGAAGAAGAAGCTAGAAATGAAGCTAAAAGAAAGGCTAACTTTATCTTAGCGCAAGCTACTTCAAGATTTGCAGGGGAATTTGCTGCTGAAAGATTAATCAATGTAGTAAATATCAAAAATGATGAGCTAAAAGGTCGTATTATAGGCAAAGAAGGGAGAAATGTTAAAACCTTAGAAATGGTTTTGGGTGTTGATATTATCATCGATGATACACCTGGAGCGATTATAGTAAGTTGTTTTAATCTTTATAGACGCGCCATTGCTACAAAAGTAATTGAGCTTTTAGTTGAAGATGGCAGAATACAACCTGCAAAAATAGAAGAAATTCATGAAAAAGTTTGCAAAGAATTTGAAGATAATATCTTAGAAGAAGGTCAAACTATAGTAATGGATTTAGGACTTAATAATATACACTCTGAAATTGTTAAATTAATAGGAAAATTAAGATATAGAGCAAGTTATGGCCAAAATGCTCTAGCACATTCTTTAGAAGTAGCACATTTAGCTGGAATCATAGCAGCTGAGTGTGGTGGGGATGAAAAATTAGCAAGAAGAGCTGGGATTTTACACGATATAGGCAAGGCTTTAACGCATGAATTTGAAGGTTCTCATGTGGATTTAGGAGCTGAACTTTGTAAAAGATACAAAGAACATCCTGTTGTAATTAATGCAATTTATGCTCATCATGGGCATGAAGAAGCTATAAGTATAGAATCAGCTGCAGTTTGTACAGCAGATACACTAAGCGCTGCACGCCCTGGTGCAAGACGTGAAGTTTTAGAAGCCTTCTTAAAAAGAGTGAGTGAGCTTGAAGATATAGCAAAGAGCAAAGAAGGGGTTAAAAAGGCTTATGCTATTAATGCTGGCAGGGAAATTAGAGTTATTGTTAATGCAAAATTAGTCAATGATGATGAATCTGTGCTTTTAGCCAAAGAAATAGCTGAAGAAATTCAAGAAAAAGTACAATATCCTGGTGAAATAAAAGTCAATGTCATCAGAGAGCTTAGAGCTATTGATTTTGCAAGATAAGGTTTTTCATGCAAGAAATGATAGATAATCTAAGCACTTATGGCTATTTGATTTTATTTTTTTATTCTTTTGGTGGAGGTATGGTTGCTATACTTGCTGCAGGAGTGCTTTGTGCAAGTTCTACTAAACTTGATTTGCATTTATGTATATTTTTAGCCTTTTTAGCTAATACCATAGGATCAACCTTGTTATTTATCTTAGGAAAATACTACAAAAAAGACATAATGCCTTATTTTAAAAATCATAGAAGAAAAATTGCTCTTGCTATGATGAAAATCAAAAAATACGGTGACTTGCTTTTAGTGGTGCAAAAATTTATCTATGGAGTAAAAACTATCATTCCTATAGCAGCAGGTCTTTGTAAATTTAGCTTTATAAGATTTTTTATCATCAATACCTTAGCTAGTTTGATTTGGGCTGTTATTTTAGGCTATGCTGGTTTTATTTTTGGAAATACTCTAAAAGAGGCTTTTGAAGTATTTACCAACTATCCTTACATAGCTCCTGCTTTTATAATCACTTTAATTTTTATTATATGGTTATATTTATCACGCTTTTCTAAGAAAAAATGAGTTTAAAATTCTCTATAAAAGAAACTTATAGAGAATTTTTTATTTTATTATTATGTTTTTTAGCAATTTTTAGTTTAAATTTCATCTATGAGTATAAAAAATATCAAAATTTTAAACTTACTAAACATTTATTACTTAAAGATAATATCGTTTTATCTTCTTATGAAAAAACTAATAAAAAAGGTAAAAAATATCAAGTTTTAAAACTTAAAAATTCTGATTTTATTTTTTACACTACTAGCTTTAAAGATCTAAATTTAAGTAAAAATGATGTGATAAATCTTAGAATTATCACTAAAAATATTAACTTTAAAAATTATCTTAGTAAAAGTTTTTATGCACCAAGTTATGATTTTAACAAAACCAAAACACAAAAAGAAAATACCTTAATAAGGTATTTTTTAAATCAACATCAAAATGAAAAAATCAAAGAATTTTACGGGGCTTTATTTTTTGCAAAAAATGTATCAAGTGAACTTAGAAATGATGTAAATTTTTATAATATCGCGCATTTAATTGCTATTAGCGGGTATCATTTGGGCTTGTTATTTAGCTTTTGCTTTTTGATTTTTGCTCCTTTATACGCTTTTTTTCATAAACGATATTTTCCTTATAGAAGTTTAAAACTTGACATTAGCATTTTTGCTTTCTTGCTTTTAATTTTGTATATATTTTTAATAGATTTTAGCCCTTCTTATACAAGAGCTTTACTAATGAGCATTTTTGCTTTTTATTTATTTAGTAAAAATATTAAAATACTCAGTTTTAAATTTTTATTTTTAAGTATAGCATTTTGTATTAGTATTTTTCCAAAACTTCTTTTTAGTGTTGGCTTTTTATTTTCTATTTTGGGAGTTTTTTATATTTATTTGTATCTTCACCATTTTAAAGATCAATTTTCAAATTTTACTCATGTTTTTTTGCTAAATATTTGGACCTTTTTAGCAATGATTATCCCTGTATTATACTTTTTTCCTCTACTTAGTTTTCAGCAATTTTTAGCCATACCTTTAAGCTTAGCCTTTGTGGTATTTTATCCTTTGGTTTTAATCTTGCATATTTTTTCTTATGGAAATTTATTAGATTTATATTTAATGCATTTTTTTGAGTTTAAAATGCATGCAATTAATCTATCAATACCTTTTGTGTTTTATTGTATTTATTTAATTTTATCTTTAATCGCTATATTTAATAAACACTTAGCTCTTTTTGTAATTTCTCTTGGGTTTATTCCCTTTATTTTCTTGATTTAAAAGCAAATAAGCCTTTAATCCCAAAAGATAAATAATCCAAGAAATATAAATCCACAAAAAGAAAAATAATATTACAGAAAAAGAACCATATACATTTAAATAAGTTTTATTATATACAGCATAATACACAAAAATCATCTTAGAAATATACCAAATTACAGAAGCGCCAAAAGAACTAATAAGTAAGGTTTTTAAATCGCCTTTTTTGCTTACCGAACTTGAATAAGAAACAAAAAACAAAGCCCATATAATCACATAAGGTAAAATCTCAAAAAAATTTAAAGCAATATTAAAATCATCTAAGGTTTTTTGTATAAAACCTGAAATATAAAAACTCACCCCAAGCCCAAGTGGGGTTAAGGTTGCTAAAGTCCAATAAGAGCTTATACTGTGCCAAAGACTTTTAGAATCTTCTTCTAAGAGCTTATTAATCACATAATCATAACCTGAAAAAAAAGCCAAAGAAGTCAAAGCCATAGCCAAAAGTCCTATAAGTCCTAAATTTACACTGTTTTTTAAAAAGGTATTGATGTATTGTATGATTAATTCTTGTTGAGTCGGGATTAAAAAAGTAAAAATTAAATTTTTAATTCTTTCTTGATAAATTTCAAAACTTGGAATTTGGGTAAAAACCCAAAAACACAAAAACAAAAGTGGTATTAAAGACAAGATAGTATAAAAACTCAAGGCCGCAGCATAATTTAAAATTTCTTTATCTCTTAAAGCTAAAAGAATTTTAAATAAGTTTTTAAAACTCATCAAAGTCCCATTTTGAAAGGATTGAGTATATTATTTGGATCAAATGCTTTTTTGATATTTCTCATTAAGTCCATTTCAGCTTCATTAAAAGCAAGCTTCATAAAAGGAGCTTTTGAAATGCCTATGCCATGCTCTCCACTTAAAGTCCCACCTAAAGAGACCGTAAGCTTAAACACCTCTTCCACAGCTTCATAACCTTTTTTAACTAATTCAGGATTGTTTTTATCACTTACCATTACATTAGTATGCACATTCCCATCGCCAGTATGACCAAAACAAGGGATTTTAAAACCATATTTTTTAGAAATTTCAGCTATGCCTTTTAAAAGCTCAGGTAGTTTTGAACGCGGTACTGTAATATCTTCATTAAGTTTTAAATTTCCATACATTGCTATGCTTTGAGAACAATTTCTTCTAGCAAACCAAATATCAGCTGCTTCTTGCTCATCTTTTGCTATTTTAAACTCTCTTACGCCAGATTCATAAAAACTTTCTTGCAAGATTTTTAAATCTGCTTCCAAAGCCTCTTCTACATTACCATCTACATCAGCGATTAAAATCGCACCCGCATCCATAGGCAAGCCTTTTTGAAATTTTTGCTCTAATGCTTGTATGCTTAGTTGATCTAAAAATTCCATAGATACAGGAGTTACACCTTTAGCTAAAGTTTTATAAACTGCATTCATCGCTTCATCAATGCTATTAAAAATCCCCATAGCTGTCTTTTTAAACTTTGGCAAAGCTACTAGTTTTAAAGTAATCTCGCTAAGCACAGCCAAAGATCCCTCACTTGCTATTAAAATTCCAGCTAGATTATAACCCGCTACATCTTTTATGGTTTTTTTGCCTGCTCTAATAATTTCTCCATTAGGTAAAACTGCTCTTAAGGCCATTACATAATCTTTAGTTATACCATACTTAGCAGCCCTCATACCCCCTGCATTTTCGCTTACATTGCCCCCTAAAGAAGAATACTCCATACTAGCAGGATCAGGTGGATAAAATAAGCCATATTCTTTTACTTTTTCTTGTAAAGCCATATTTATTACACCAGGTTGTACCACTGCAACTAAATTTTCAAGATCAATTTCTAAAATTTTATTCATATGTTTTTCAAAGCTTAGCACCACTCCACCATTAACAGCCAAGCTTCCACCGGTAAATCCGCTACCTGAACCCCTAGGAATAACGATGATTTTATTTTCATTGCAATATTTTAGAATTTGACTAATATCATTTTCATCTCTTGGAAAAAGCACCCCATCAGGCAGATAATGCTTTTTAGTAGCATCATAGCTATACGCTCTTTTATGGATAGGATCAAAATGTGCATTTTCAACCCCTAAAAGATCTTGAAAGAATTTTTGATGAATTTCTTGCATTATTTTTCTCTAGTTAAGCTAATTAGTTTTTCATAATATACATAATAATTTCCAATAGCCTCATCGTTTAAGCTAAAAATATCACTTTTATAGCCTGTAATTCTTGAATAAAATGGAATTTGTAAACTTTGAGCTTGAGGTATGGCAAATTCTTCAATCTTGCCAAAGTCTTGACAATCAACTATCTCAGCTTTATTTTCTAAAGCTACCACTAAAAGCCCAACAGCATTTTTTGAACAAAAAGATCTAAAATCTGATCTTCTTGGGGTTTGGCGGTATTCTTGTATCATATGAGCACCAAATAAATCAGGATGTAAAAAATAAATTCCATTTAATTTTTGAGCTATAAAATCATACACGCTTTTATCAGGAGCTATAATCAAAGCTCTATCGTATAAATAATTCAAAACTATTTTATCGCCTACTTGTGGCAATACATTTGGTAAAGGCATAGCATCTTGGGCTAGCATATCAAAAACTTTAAATTGTAATTTAACCAAACCATTTTCACGCCCTATCACACTAACTCTTGCAATGATAGATTTTTGTGTATCAATTTCATGTACAACTATACCACTTGAGTGCAATAAAATCCTAGGATCATCTTTTATATAACCATAAATATCATCTACTTTTTCAAGTTTTGTTTGTATTAAATCAAAATTTTTAGCTTGTAAAAATGCTAAAAAACAGCAAAGCACTAAAATAATTCTTGACAATTTATACTCCTTAAAAAGTGTAAAAATAAATTATATTGTTTTTTCCTTACAAAATTGTAAGAAAAATTAAGTAAAATACAAATTTATGTTTAAATTTTAGAAGGCTTTAGATTATCATGAAAAAAATTTTCATATCTTTACTTATATCCATAAAACTTTTTGCTATTTCAAGTGTTGAAGAACTTTCTTGGGAAAATGGCAAAACTTTACTTGATTTTTTACAAGATCATTCTATACCACTTAATTTATATTATAATCTTGACACCGAAGATAAAGAACTAAGCGCAGAAATTGCAAGTGGCATTAAATACCAAATGCTAAAAGATGAGCAAGGTGAGCTCGAGCAAGTTTTAATCCCAATTAGTGATGATTTACAAATTCATATTTACAAAAATATAGAAAACAAATTCGTATTGAGTTTTACCCCTATTTCTTACACTAAAGAAAAAAGAACTATTCGCGTAGCTATTAACAACTCAGCTTATCAAGATGTTTATGATGAAAGTGGCAGTGTAACCTTAGCAAGAGCTATGGTGAGAGCTTTTAAAAATAGTGTTAATTTTAAAAATGTCAGAAAAGGCGATAGTGTAGTATTAATTTATGAGCAAAAAAGAAGACTAGGAAGACTTTTTGGCGACATTAACATCCAAGCAGCTTTAGCTAACATTAGAGGTAAGGAATATTCTGTATTTTTATATAAAGATTCTTATTATAATGCTCAGGGAAAAGAACTTGAAAATTTCTTTTTAACCAAACCTGTTAAATACACAAGAATTTCAGATCGCTTTACTAGAGCAAGATATCATCCTATCTTAAAACGTTATAGAGCGCATTTAGGTATTGACTATGCTGCTCCAACGGGTACTCCAGTTAAGAGTGCAGGAGATGGGACGATTAGTTTTGTTGGGACAAAAGGTGGTTATGGTAAGGTTGTACAAGTAAAACATGTATCAGGCTATATGACTTTATATGCTCATCTTAGTCGCTTTGCAAAAATCAAACGTGGCCAAAAAGTTAAGCAAGGACAAGTAATTGCCTATGTAGGCTCTACTGGTATGAGTACTGGGCCACATTTACATTTTGGACTTTATCTAAATAACAAAGCAATTAATCCTGAAACCATAGTAAAAATTCCAAAATCAAGCCTAAGCGGTAAAAATAAAGAAGAATTTTTAAAAATGGCAAAAGAGTATGAAAATCGCTTGCAAAGCATTGATGAAAACTATAAAAATCCACCAAAAGAACAAAATATAGAAAATTCTATGGAGCTTTGAGATGATGAATGATTTTTTAGAAGCACAAGAACTTTTAAAAAATATTTCCAAAGATCAAAGCACCTATGAAACCAATGAAGCCCTAAAGACTATCAAAAGATATAATGAAGAGCTTTATTTGCAAACTCTTAAATCTTTTGATACTTACACACTTGCAAATGTAGCTACTATAACACCTGAACATATCTTAGAAGATATTTTAGAACACTTAAGCATTATAAAGATTGCAAAAGCGGTAGAAGAGCTTGAAAGTGATGATGCAACAGATTTGATTAAGCGTTTTGAAGAGCTAAATCCGCAAAAAACTTTAGCCATTTTAAACCGCTTAAGCTCCGAAGATAAAGAAGAAATTTTACGTCTTAAAAATTATGATGAAAATACTGCTGGTGCTTATATGCAAACAGAAATTTTCACAGCTTCTATTGATGAGAGTATAGAAAAGGCTATTAAAAGATATAGAATTTTAAAACACTCAGGACAAGTAGATCAAATTTTTCAAGTTTATATCATAGATAATCAAGGAAAGCTTTGTAATGCTATCAACTTAAGTGATCTTTTGATTTGGGATTTTAAACTAAGTTTTGCAGATATTATTAAAAATAATAGCGAAAAATATAAATGTTATAGCATTAAAGATCATGAAGATATACAAAAGGCTATTGATATAGTAGAAGATTATGATTTGAGTGTTTTAGCGGTTGTAAGTGATGATGGAGTACTTTTAGGTAGAATTACCTATGATGATATCCATGATTTAATCCAAGAAAATGCAACAGAGCAAATTTATAACTTAGCCGGAGTTGATGAGGATGCTGAAGAAGAAAGTGCTTTTAAAGCAGCCAAAGCAAGAGCTTTTTGGCTTATGATTAACCTTACCACTTCATTAATCTCAGCTAACATCATCAGCCTTTTTTCAGGCGAAATAGAACAACTTGTAGCTCTAGCAGTACTCATGCCTATCGTAGCTTCTATGGGAGGTAATACAGGCTCACAAGCTTTAGCAGTAACAGTTAGAAAACTTTCACTCAATGAAGTAGAATTTAAAGATGCTAAAAAAGTTATATTAAGAGAGAGTGGAATTTCTTTACTTAATGGGCTTATTTTTGCTAGTATTATGAGTATTATAGCTCTTATATGGTTTAAAACAGCTCTTTTGGGGCTTGTTATAGCCTTATCAATGCTAATTAATCTAGCCTTAGCCGGTTTTGTAGGTTCTTTTGTACCTTTAACTTTAAAAAAATTTAAAATCGATCCTGCAGTAGGATCGAGTGTAGTGATTACTGCAATTACTGATGGTTTGGGATTTTTTAGTTTTTTACTTTTAGCAAAAATGATTTTATTATAAAAAAAAGGAAAATTATGGCAAGCATTACATATAAAGATCAAGAAATAGAGCTTATAGGAGATGAGCTAGAAGTTGGCGATACTGCTCCAAGAATAACTCTAAGAACCAAAAACCTCGCCCCAGTAGAAATAGCACCACCTGGAAAAACTCAAATTTTATTAACCTTTCCTAGTTTAGACACTCAAGTATGCTCTAAACAAGCAAGAGAAACCAATAAAAGATTAGCTTCTATGAAAAATATCGAAGTTATTATTATCAGCATGGATTTACCTTTTGCTATGGATCGTTTTTGCGCTACCGAAGGGGTTAATGATATTATTGTAGCAAGTGATTTTGCTTTTAAAGATTTTGGTATTAATTATGGAGTTTTAATAGGCGATAGTGTATTTGCAGGATTATTAGCAAGAGCAGCCTTTGTAGTCAAAGATGGAAAAATAGTGTATAAGCAACTCGTAGAAGAGCTAATGGGAAAAATCGATTTTAAGGATTTAGAGCTTTTTATGCATAAAAATTATGGTTACCCTTTGAATTAACCTTCAAAGTTTGTAACCACAAAATCTTCTTTTGGAGCTTCAATAAAGCATGATTTTTCTTTTAAAAAAAGCAAATCCACATGTCCTACAGGACCATTTCTATTTTTACCTATAATGAGCTCAGCCTTTTCTTGCACAGGATTTGGCATAAATTTTCTCTCATAAGTTTTGCCTTCATTTTTGGCTTTATTTTCTCTTTCTTTTTCTTCTTGCTCTCTATAAACCTCATCTCTATATACAAATAAAATCGTATCTGCATCTTGTTCTATAGCGCCACTCTCTCTTAAATCACTAAGCATAGGACGCTTATTTGCCCTACTTTCTAATGAACGATTTAATTGCGAAAGTGCCACTACTGGCATATTTAATTCTCTTGCTAAAAGCTTTAAGCCTCTTGAAATTTCACTCACTTGTAAATGCCTGTCATTAAAAGCTGAATTACTCATCATAAGACCGATGTAATCAACTACACAAAGCTCAATACTCTCATCTTGAGCCTTGATTTTGCGTAGAATCGAACGAATATCAGCTATACTAGCATAGCCACTGTCGTAAATATAAAGATTTTTTTGCGCATATTCATTACAAGCATCACCCACTCTACTCCACTCATCATCGTTTAAATCTGCGATTAGAATTTTTTGCAAAGGAATAGAAGTTTTTGCACTGATTAATCTTTGCATGATTTGTGTAGCAGGCATTTCTAGTGAAAACATCACAACGCCTTTATTTTGTCTTAGTGTTTTTTCTATAAAATTAAGACAAATTGTAGTTTTTCCCATACCTGGGCGCGCAGCAATGATTACAAGATCGCCAGGTTTAAAGCCTTTTGTCATTTTATTAAGCTCGCTAAAACCTGTATCAAGCCCTAAAATATCTTTGTTTTCGGCTTCTTTTTGCTTTTTAAACTCATCCATAAGCTCAGACATAACCATAGTCATATCTTTAATACTATTACTATTTACACGGTTGGTAAGATTAAAAATCTCTTTGCCTATTTCATCTGAAATTTGAGAAATGCTTTTATCTTCATTTACCCTTGTAGGTATAGTATAAGCAAAATTTAAAAGTTGGCGTCTAATGGATTTTTCTCTTAGCTCATAAGCGTATTTACTCACATCTGCTATGGAAGTAGTGGCTAAAACTTCAGCTAAAATTTGCTCATCTATTTTTTTATGTTTTCTTATAAAACTTGCACTTATAGGCTCGCCTGCATTCACACAAGCTAAAATAGCTTTATAAATATCTTGATGAGCTTTGAGTGAAAAATCATTAATCTCAATATCTGAAGAAATGCTAAAAAAAGAATCCTCACTGAATATACAAGAACTTAAAATCGCCCTTTCAAGATCTAAATCAAAATGCTCATTATTTTGACTCATACATACTCCAAATTATAAATTTGCAAATAAATCAGTTGACAAATATCGCTCTGCTGTATCATTTAACATAGTTAAGACTTTTTTATTTGGATTTTCTAAAGCAATTTTTCTAGCCATATATACATTTGCTCCGCTTGAAATTCCTGCCATTATGCCATTTTTACCAAGCTCTAAGGCTGTATTTATAGCATCTTCATTGCTTACACAAACTATCTCATCTATAATTTTTTGATTTAAAATTTTAGGAATAAAATTTGCACCTATACCTTGAATTTTATGGCTTGCAGCGGTATTTTGACTCAAAAGTGGCGAAGATGCAGGTTCTAAAGCTATGATTTTGATTTTAGGATTGTGTTCTTTTAAAATTTCTCCTACCCCACTAATAGTCCCACCTGTGCCAAAACCTGCTAAAAAAATATCAAGATCAGGTAAAGCTTTTAAAATTTCTAAAGCAGTATTTTTTTTATGTGCGTTTTTGTTGTTGATATTTTCAAATTGACTTACCATAAACGAATTTGGAATTTCACTCAAAAGCTCATTAGCTCTATCAAGCGCTCCTTGCATACCTTTGCTTGCTTGAGTAAGCTCTAGCTTTGCACCAAAAAAACTCATCATTTTTCTACGCTCAATACTCATAGACTCAGGCATAGTTATGATAAGTTTAAGCTTTAAGCTTGCACAAATCATTGCTAAAGCTATGCCGGTATTTCCACTTGTGGCTTCTATAATGGTTGTTTCTTGATTAATCTTGCTTTCATTTAAAACTTGTTTTATCATCTCCACAGCCGCTCTATCTTTTATAGAATGACTTGGATTAAAATACTCACATTTAGCATAAAGATTTGGAGCAAATTCTTTTAAAGAAATAATCGGGGTATTACCTATACAATCTAAGATATTATTATAAACTGACATTGTTTTCCTTGTAATTTTTTAAAAACAATATCAAAAGAAAATTAATACTTAATCTATGAAGAAAAACGCAAAAGTTTTTTAACTTTTGCGCAAAGAATTATTTTTTAGCTTTTTTAGCAGTTTTAGCAGCAGCAACTGCATCTTTAAGGTTTTTACCTACTTTAAATTTAGCAACTTTAGTAGCAGGTACTTTGATAGTAGCACCAGTGCTTGGCACTCTAGCTTCTCTAGCAGCTCTTTCAGCTACAGAAAATGTACCAAAACCAATAAAACTAATGCTATCACCTTTAGCTAATACATCAGTAATAGTAGCGATTACTGCATCAGTAGCCGCAGTTGCATCTTTTTTAGTTAGCCCAGCAGTTTGAGCAACTTGAGAAATAAAATCTGCTTTAGTCATAAAAAGCTCCTTGATTAAAAATGATTGTTAAGTTTAACACATTTATCAAGCTTTTGCAAGAGGTTTTCATGCAAAAAAGCTTTTCTTAGCACTATTTATCTAAAATACCACTTGCTTTTATTTGCTCAATTAAAGGATTTAAATCATAATTTTTGATTTTTTCTTCCATGATTTTAAAATACTCATCCATATTTTCAGGCGTTAAAATATTTGTTTGGTTTTTAATAGCATCAAGTTGCATTGAATTCATATCTGTATTATAGTGAAATGGATCCTTGTAATTATTTAAATCATCCGCATAATCATAATTATCAAAACCATATATTTTAACATTGGTAAACTTATCAGTCTCCTCGATAAGCCACTTTATGGAATATTGAAAATTATAAAATAAAATATTGTTTTGGTTGGGATATTCATTTGATATATTTATCCTATAAGCTAATCTAGAATAAGTTGGAATTATAAGATAAAAATCAATCTGAGGATTACTTTTTATAACATTCAAAAGATATTCTTTGACATACTCTTTATTACTTTGATTATTGATAAGAGATTGAGTATGAAATTCTTTGACATTTAATATTGCTCTATAAAGCTCCTTAAGTTGTTTGTGACTGTTAGATAACTTCCAATTTCTGAAACCATATATATTTTTTTCAAGAACATAGTTATTATTTTGTTTTTTTATACCTATGCATTTTTTATCAGTTGACAATACCAATGCGCATCTCAAAAATTTATTTGATAAATAGATCTTGAAATCATTGTACGAATTATTATCATATAAAAATTCGTATCCTCTTGTTGATTTCAATATAGGATTAGATATTGCAAAAGAATCTATAGAAATAATTATCTGTTTTAAATTATTTTTTTTAAAATATAATTTAAAATAACGTTTCTTTCATGCAAGAAACTGCCAGGCAATGATAGATTTAACCATTTTCCTCCAAGTTTTTTTTGACTTTCGTTAGCAGAAGTATTACCCAACATAGAAGTACCTAGAATTATAGAATCAAAACTACTATGATCTATAATACCTTTTGCTTGAATTCTCATATCATCGTGATATGTTTTTTTTCTAAACCAAGGTTCATGATAAAGCTGTAATGGATCGTACACATAAAGCAAAACTCCCAAAAATAATACAAAAGGCAAAGGTATTAATAAAGAATAAATTACAAATTTTTTATATGATTTAAACATTTTTATCCTTAGAAATTAAAATAAATAAATTCAGTATAAGGAACTACTCCTAAAGTTATCAAAGCTACATATAAAAAAAGCATGACTAATAAAGAATTTATATAACTAGCTTTAAAATTTTTAAGTTTTTCTATGCTATTTCCAAAAAACAAACACAAAATAAATCCGATCAATAAAAATCCCACCATTTTATCATTGCCATCAATCTCTCTAAAAAGCCATCCTGCTTTAAATTTATATGGCAATTCCATCCAAGTTATACCAAACATAGCTTTTAAAAGATTTATAGCACCTTGAAGATTTTCGCTTCTAAAAAATATCCACGCAAGGTTAATAAAATTAAAAGTTACAAACCATGCAAATATTTTATAAATGATGCTTTCTTTAAATTTTGCATTTGGGGTTATAAATGAATATATTCTATGAAGTACCATAGCTAGTCCATGCAACACTCCCCATATCACAAAACCCCATCCAGCTCCATGCCATACTCCACTTACAAAAGCCACTATAAAAAGATTTCTTAAATTTATAATCTTAGAAACCCTATTACCACCCAAAGGTATATATAAATAATCTTTTAAAAATTTACCTAATGTTATATGCCATCTTCTCCAAAAATCACTTATATTTAATGCTTTATAAGGAGAGTTAAAATTAATAGGAAGTTTTATACTAAAAAATAAAGCTATACCTATAGCCATATCACAATAGCCACTAAAATCAAAATAAAGCTGAAAAGTATAAGATAAAGAAGTTGCCCAAGCTTCAAAAATATTTAAAGTACCTCCATTTTCAACTATCTTAAATCCTACATTAGCCCAAAGCGCAAAAGAATCAGCAATATATACTTTCTTAAATAAACCCATAGAAAATATAAATAATCCTTTAGCTATATTTTCCCAATTGATAAGAATAGAATTATTCCAAAGCATACTCTTAAATTGAGGCATCATTTCTTTATGATGTACTATTGGACCTGCTATAAGTTGAGGAAAAAATGTTATAAACAAAGCATAATCTAAAATATTTATTTTGTATGTATTTTCACTTTTTAAACTTTCTATATTTGTTCTTTTATAACAATCTACTAAAAAAGCAATTTGTTGAAAAGTAAAAAAAGATATAGCTAAAGGTAGTAATATATGCGGCAAAGGAATATTAAAATCTAGTTGGGCTATTTGAAAAAATACATTAAAATTTTCTAAAAGAAAATCAGTGTATTTAAAAAAAGCAAGTAAAGCTAAATTAAAAAACACACCACTATAAAATAACAATTTTACTTTTTTCTATTAAGTAAAATTAAATTTGCAAGATAAAAATTCACACCCATAGAAAGCAATAAAATCAAAACATATTCAACCTTCCAAAAAGCATAAAAAAATAAACTTGCTAAGACTAAAAATAATTTTGCGCTTTGAATATGATTAAATTTTTTAAGCATATAAAATATAATTAAAACTATAGGTAAAAATATAAATATAAATTCATAAGAACTAAAAACCATTTATACTCCTGAAAAATTTCTTGCTAAATTTATCACCACATCAGGCTTTAAATCTTTCATGCATTTGTGGTGTTTTAAAGGGCAGACCTTTTGCATACAAGGCATACAAGCTAGATCAAGATGAGCTATTTTAGCATTTTCTTGCCAAGGCGAGGTTTGACTAAATTTAGTCGAGCCAAAAACAGCCACCGTTTTTACCCCATAAGCTGCGCCTATATGCATAGGACCACTATCGTTTGTGATGAGCAAGTCAAGCATAGAAATATTTTTACATAAAGTATAAATACTAGTTTTACCACAAAGATTTTTTGCTTTTATGCCTTCTTTTAAAAGAAAACGCTCAATTTCATCACAAATTTCTCTCTCACTTTCTACTCCAAAGATTAAAATTTGACGCGTGGAGCTAAATTCTTTTGCTACCCTTGCAAAATAGATTGCTTCCCATCTTTTCGCACTTCCAAAATGTGCACCTGGGTTTATACCTAAAATTTTTTGAGTTGATTTTGCTTTTATAGGGAGTTTTAAAGCATTTGAAGTGGCTTTAAAATTTAAAGCTTTTTCTATGAAATTTAAGTATTTTAAAACTTGATGTTCTTCTTTTAGAATATTTTTATCAAAATAAAATCTTTTCTTTGCTTTGATTAGTTTTAAAATAATCTTGCTTGAAAATGCCGAGCGAAACGAAAAAGCTAGATCAAATTTACCAAGATTTTTTCTAGCTTGTAAAATTTGCCTATATCTTTGCTTTTTATTTTCTACTAAAATTTGAGCATTTTCAAAGCGTTTAAAAAGCTCTGTACTCACAAAAGAACCATAAAAAGTAAATTTAGCTTGGGGGTATTTTTCTTTTATAGCATAAATAGCCGCACTAGCCATCACAGCATCGCCAAGCCAAGTAGGAAGGTTGATAAAAATATTCATGATTTTCCTTAAAAATAAAAGCTATAATTATATCAAAAAATAAAGAGCTAAAATGAGTCAAATTTCTATCATATTACCAACTTATAATGTGGAAAAATATATAGCTAGAGCATTAGAAAGTTGTATAAACCAAACTTTTAAAGATATAGAAATCATTGTAGTAGATGATTGTAGTAATGATAAAAGTATAGTTATAGCTAAAGAATATGCTAGTAAAGATGATAGAATAAAAATCATACATAATGAAGAGAATTTAGGAACTTTTGCTAGTAGGAATATAGGTGTATTAAATTCAAGATCACCCTATATAATGTTTTTAGATCCTGATGATTATTTAGAGCTTAATGCTTGTAAACTTGGGCTTGAAAAAATTAAAAATGTAGATATGGTAGTGTTTGATGCGTATGTACATAGGGTGAAATTTAAGAAATTTTATAGATTTAAACAAGATGAGCTTTTTAATAAAGATGAATTTTTAAATTTCTTACTCAATCAAAAGCATTTTTGCTGGAGTGTTTGGGCAAAAGTATATAGGAAAAATTTGATTTTAAAAAGTTTTGAATATGTTGATTTTAAAGAAAGACTTTGCTATGGAGAGGATGTGCTTTTTAATTATATAAATTTTATGATTAGTGAGAGTTTTTTTATATCGAAAGAATGTATATACCGCTATGAATTTAATGAAAATGGTAGATATGAAAACAAAAATAAAGAAATTTTATGGCAAAATTACGAGCATAAAAAACAAAGTTTAAAATGCATTAAAAAATTAGCTAATATTTTTTCATATAAGCATTTTAATAAAAAAATATTAAAAGTTTTAGAACAAGAAATTTTAGGGTTAGAGAGTAGGATTTTAAATATACTCACTTTTTAACAACAAACTAGCCATTTTCAAATCATAATCCGTATCAATATCTATAGAATAAATAGACTCCATTTTATAAGCAAAACTATTTGGCATAAAAAAACCTTTATATTGCATAAATTCTTTTATTTTTGCTATATAAATAGCACCATTAAGTCTGTAATATTTTTCTAAATCCTGTGAGCGTAAATTTTTAATCTCTGAAGACAAAAATAAATCCATAGCACCATTTTCTGGTATGGTATTGCTCCAAAGAGGA
This sequence comes from Campylobacter lari, assembly GCF_001017575.1. Lineage (NCBI taxonomy): Bacteria > Pseudomonadati > Campylobacterota > Epsilonproteobacteria > Campylobacterales > Campylobacteraceae > Campylobacter > Campylobacter lari. The sequence goes on from NZ_CP011372.1 coordinate 1,228,040, forward strand.
GAGTGTTCACACTCACAAACGCTAATTACAGAATTAGCTTTTTTCTTAAAAAATAAATCCAATGCCTCATCAATATGTTTATTATTTCTCAAAGGACTTGTAGGTTGTAACAAAACAATATATTTAAAACTTATATTTTTATTAGCATAAAAATCAATAATATTTTTTATAACATCAAAAGAAGATGATGTATCATCTGATAAAGATCTATCTCTTAAATAAGGCACTTGCGCTCCATATTGCATTGCTATCTTTGCATATTCTTGAGAATCTGTGCTAACTATAACATTTTTTATATATTTAGACTTTAAAGCAGCTTCAATACTCCATGCAATTAAAGGTTTGTTTTTTAAAATTTTAATGTTTTTGTGAACAAGACGCTTACTTCCACTACGCGCGGGAATGATAGCCAAAATCTTATTTAAATCATTCTCAATTATTTGCATCAATAATCGCCTTTTCGTATTCTTCAAGCCTTCCTATATCAATCCAATAATCTTGCAATATATAAGAATTTATTTTTATTTTTTTATCTAACAATCGCTTAATCAAATTAGGCATATCCAAATACACATCTTTTTTGATATACTTTAAAACTTCTGGTTCTAATACATAAATTCCAGCACTAACTAAAAATTTCTGCATAGGCTTTTCTTCTATATCTTTTATATCATTGTTAGAAATTTTCACAACACCATAAGGAATTTGATACTCAAATTCTCTAAGTACCACACTCATCATCGCTTTACTTTTTTTATGCTCTTGAACAAGTTGATCAAAATCAAGCTTAGTTAAAATATCTCCATTCATAACAATAAATGATTTTTTCATATCTTTTATCAAAGACAAAGCTCCAGCAGTACCAAGTTTTTGTTTTTCTTTAACATAAGAAATTTCAACACCTAAACTTTTACCTTCTTGAAAATAATCACAAATAACTTCTTTTTTATAATTTACACAAAATATAAATTTTTTAAAACCTTGCTCTTTGAAATTTAAAACAATATTTTCAAGTATTGGTTTTTTACCTATTTTTAACATAGGTTTTGGAGTATTTTTAGTAAGTTCACCCAATCTACTTCCAAGACCTCCAACCATTAGAACTACTTCATTTTCAAAACTTTTTCTTTAAGAATTGAAGCAATAGATTTTATAGCTATAACTTCATTTTCACTATTTAAGACGGGAAAATCATAAATATCAGTTTGACTAGCTAATTTTAAAAGCTCTTCTTTGCTTATATTTTCTTTAATAGTTAGCGAATTCTTAGTATAAATTGTTTCTATACTATCTTCAAGCTTTTTACCATTTAATAAAGCCCTTCTAATGTTAGAATCACTAATTACACCTAAAAATTTATCATTTTCTACCACTAAAGCTATTCTAACACGCTCGCTACCTATAATTTTTAAAGCTTCTTGAATACTTGCATTTTTAGTAAGTTTTAATTTTTCAATACTCATTGCATATCCACAAATTTTTTATATAAAATTTTTTCCAAAGAAATATTTTTTAAAATATCCTTTATCATTAGACTTGTATTTTTACCTTCACATTCAAAAGGATTAATGAAATTTTTAGCTTATTTTGATATTCTTTAGTATTAGCATGCAAAAACGCTTGTTTTAAATGATAAATATCACAATTTATAATATTATCGGCCAAAATTCTTCCTTCTTGCCTGTTGCCTATATTGATACAAGGAATTCTTAAAAAAGGACTTTCGCAAATTCCACTAGAGCTATTTCCTATAAGCATATTTGCTATCTTCATTAAACTTAAGTATCTTTTAGAGCCCAAATTATCAAATAACTTTGCCTTATGAGATTGTTTTATACAATACTCATTTAAAAGCTCATTAATATATAAACCATTCTCATCAGCATTTGCTTTCGTAAAAATTAAAGTAGAATTTTCCAAACTATCTAAAAATTCAAGCAATAATTTTATTTCTTTTTTAACGCTTGATTTTTGTATCGTTTGAGGATGATAAGTTATTAAATATATATTTTCAGTAAATATAAAATTCAATTCTTTTTGCAAATCTTCCTTACTTAGAAAAATCATATTCTTGATATTTTCTCCACCTAAAGAACCTACATTAAAAACTCTATCTTCACTTTCTCCAAGTTGCAAAATTCTATTTGCATAAGTTTGAGTACTAACAAAATGCAAATGCGCCATTTTACTAATAGCATGCCTAATGCTATCATCAATAGCTCCCAAAGTAAGCTCTCCTCCGCAAAGATGTGCTAAGGGAATTTGCATAAGCAAACAAGTACTAGCGCAAGAGAGCATTTCATATCTATCGCCCAATATCACTACAATATCAGGTTTTAATTCTTCAAAAGCTTCGCAAAGTGAAATTTGCAAAAGCCCCATACTTTTACAAATACCTACACTATTATTACCATTAAGCAAAATGGGAATTTTTTTATCTATTTTAAATTCCTTTTCAATTTCTTGATAAGTAAAACCAAAATCTTGACTTAAATGAGCTGCTGTAACAATAAGCTGCAAAGTTAATTCATTATCTTGTTTGATGTATTTGCATAAATTTCTTAACAAATACCACTCAGCTCTAGTGCCACTAATAATACAAATTTTTCTATTCATCAATTAACTCATCTTCAGCATATTCTCTACTAGCAATTTTACCTAAATATTTATCATATTCCATAGCACAAATTCCATCCCCTGGTCGCTTTGTAGTAAGGTTTTCTTCGCTAAAACATTCGCCTTTTTTTATAGCTTTTTTAGCCACAAGAGACTTTCTAGCAATGACTTTATTTTTGCTTTCGCTTTTACTTGGAATTTTAATACCATCTCCAAAAGCTTGTTCTAACTCTCTTATAGATTTAATCATAGCTTTTAATTCTTCAGGTTCTAAGGATGCTTGATGATCAGGTCCTTGCATACTTTTATCTAAAGTAAAATGTTTTTCTATCACGCAAGCCCCCATAGCTACAGCTGCTATAGGTATAGTTATACCCAAAGTGTGATCAGAATATCCCACAGGCAAGCAAAAAGCTTTTTTTAAGGTTTGCATAGCCCTTAAATTTACATCTTCAAAAGGCGTAGGGTATTCAGTGTTACAATGTAAAATGATGATTTTATCTCTTTGGGTTCCATTTTGCACCAAAATATCTAAAACTTTTTCAATCTCACCTAAAGTAGCCATTCCAGTTGATAAGATGATATTTTTATTAAAACTAGCAATTTTTTTTAAGTAAGGAAGGTTGGTTAATTCTCCGCTTGGAATTTTAAAAATTTCTATATCAAACTTTACAAGCAAATCAATACTTTCTAAGTCAAAAGCAGTAGAAAGAAATTTAATATTAAATTTTTTTACAATGTTCTATTAAAATTTCATGATCTTGTTTAGAAAGTTCTAATTTTTTAACCATATCAAGCTGGCTTTGATTTTCATCAGTAGTTTGGAGTTGATACTCTGCTTTTTTAGCATTTTTGCTTATACAATTTTTAGCTACAAAAGTTTGAAATTTCACAAAATCAGCCCCAGCTTCACTAGCTACTTCTATAAGCCTTTTGGCTAAATTTATATCGCCATTATGATTAACTCCAGCTTCTGCTATGATTAAGGTTTTATTGTATTTCATTTTTTAATTTATATTCTCCAAATTCGTTCTTATAAAATAACTCTTTATTATAATGCTTTTCTACTATACTCCAAAATTTAGATTTTGAAATACCTAAAAAATCACAAAAATCTTCTATACATTTATTATCCAAATTATGATCTTTTTGTTTTACAATTTTTACGGCTTCATCTCTGCTTAAAAGTCCATATCTTATAAATCTAGCCGCATAATCACTAGCCATGGCATGGCCAAATTTTGGGTATTTCATCCATGGATGAATTAAATAAGCAATACTATCAACTTGATCAAAATTTTCAGCACAATGTTTCCTGTCCCATTCTCCATTTAAATCACTAAAGCCTCTATTTTTAGCAAAAACATAATTAGAATAAGAATTCCACTTAACAAAATAACTCAAGTATATAGGATGAAGATTACCTATATCGTCTTTTTGTGGATCAAAAAACAATTGCAAATTCTCTTCCTTTATTTCATCATCTATAAATTCATTAATATCCAAATCACTCGCTACCCCATTTAAAAAAATACCACTTGCATCAGGAGTTTCGACGTTGTCATTCCCGCCATATTCATATGAAATATTTTCTCCATAGACAAGCAAAGGTGTGTTAAATTTCAAAGCCATAGCAAAAAGGGTAAGAGTAGATTAATCTATCTATAAACCAGGTAGGTTTTCCATACTTTTCAAAGGTTTTCAGCATAACTTTTTTTTGAGTTTTTATATCAGGTTTTAAACTTATAAGATGACAACCAAATTCTTCAGAAATATTTTTTAAATTTTTCTTCCCAGCTTCAGTCATAGTAAAATTATCTTCTACGCTAAATAAAATAGGATTCATTCCTAGTTTCTCTTTCATAATATGTACTTGAAAATGAGAATCTTTACCCCCACTTACCGCAATAGCACAATCATACTCACACTTACCATTCATTCTTCTATATTTATCACAAAGTTTTTCTAATTCTTTAAATCTAGCTTCATAATCAATATTTTCTTTATTTTGATGATTTACACAAGCTGAACAAATATTTTTTCCATTTTTATCTTTACTAAATTTTATTCCTGGTCTCGTATCTGGCATCACACAATAATCACAATATTTCATCGTTATACTCCTTTCATATATACTATACTATTTTCATCTAAAATACTACCATGTTTTAAATGAGTATTTGACCCTAAAAAACTATGCTGCTTTATCAAACAACCCCCATTAACAACACTAGCTGTACTAATATGACAAAAATTTTCAATTATAACATCATGTTCAACCAATGCCTTTGAATTTATTATACAACCTTTACCTACCTTGACATTTGTATTTACCAAGGCATGATGCATTATTATACTTGCCTCATCAATAAAAGATCTTTTTGACACATGAGCAAGCGGCGAAATAATAGTTGGCAATCTAAAACCTATAGTTTTCAACTTATCATAAATTTGCACTCTTGGCAATGAAGTTTTAATTTGTCCAATACCAATTAAGGCATATTTATATTCTTTAAATAATTTTTTTAAATCATCATCATTCCCAAGCAATGGATAATACGCACTTTCTATACCATTATCCACAAAACCAGCAATTTCAAATTTACCCTCAAGCTCTATAACTTCCATACACGCTCTTGCATGTCCTCCAGCTCCAATAATGATTATTTTTTCTTTCACAAAAATCCTAAATATTATAAATATCACTTTTATATTTTTTTAAATTTAAAGGATTACTAAACCATTCTATAGTTTGACTTAAGCCTTTTTCTATATCATATTGTGGTGAAAAGTTAGTAAGGTTTTTGATCTTGCTATTGTCACACCATAGCCTAAATACTTCACTATTTTCAGGCCTTATGCGTTCATTTTCTGTGATAAATTCTACATTTGATTTCATAAGTTTTTTAATGAGTTCTAAAGTATCTTTTATGCTTATTTCATAATTTGATCCTATATTTACCACTTCACCTATAGCCTTTTGACATTTAGCTAACTCTAAAAACCCTAAACAAGTATCTTTTACATAATTAAAATCTCTAGTAGGACTTACATCTCCAAGCTTTATTTGCTTAGCTCCATTTGCAATTTGAGTGATGATAGTTGGAATCACCGCTCTTGCACTTTGCCTTGGGCCATAGGTATTAAAAGGTCTTGCTATGGTCAGTGGGAGATTGAAAGCATTATAAAAACTCATTGCCATAGCATCAGCACCTATTTTACTTGCTGAATATGGACTTTGTGCTTGCAAAGGATGTTTTTCATCAATAGGCACATACAAAGCCGTACCATAAACCTCACTTGTACTTGTGTGAATAATACGCTTTACATTATTTTCTAATGCACTTTGACAGATATTTAAAGTACCTTTTATATTAACATCTACATAACTATCTGGAGCAACATAAGAAAAAGGTATGGCTATTAAAGCTGCTAAATGAAAGATAATTTCTACATCTTTAGTGATGTTTTTGCAAAAATGTGGATCTCTAATATCTCCACAAACTACTTCAATATCATTTAAACACTCTATATCTTCAAGCCAACCCCAATAATTAAAAGAATTATACTGACTCAAAGCTTTGATTTTATAACCATAAAATAGAGAGGTTTTATCCTTACTTTCTTTATAAAGCATTTCAACTAAATGTGAACCTATAAAACCATCTGCACCTGTGATTAATATATTTTTTTCATAAATTAAATCTCATCTATAAAATTTACTTGATAAATAATGCTTTAATGCTCTAGGTGTTCTTAAGAATCCATAAAAAAGATTTATAAAAGGATTTGCTTCTAAATATATTCTTTTATATCTATTACGCAAATTTTTATTTGGCATTAATCTTGTTTTTATCGAATTTTGGCTTTTAGTTTCGATCTCTAATGTTTTTGAAGGATTTTGCACATCATGAAGTAATATATACTTATTAATACTACTATCTGGACATACTGAAAATATCTTAGCATTGTATACATCTCTTAAAAAATTCAAGATTTCTATATCATAATTTGCATGATGCAAACAACACTCATCAATATTTCTTCCGTCAGCATAACTATATATTTCATCACAAAAATCCATTCCAGCTATATAAATCTCCTTATATCCACAAGCAACGGCACACGCTATGGCGTAAGTACCTGTCAACATCTCAATCCTACTTCCTAAATAACATGCATCAAAATCAACTTTAGCACTTAACTCCTTAAGTTTGTAAAAAAAATTATCATAACCGTTTAAAGCCGATGGAAAAAAAATTTAAAATTTTCTTGAAATATTTTTTCTTTCCTGCTAGCAAAATTATACATTTTACATACTATATTTTCAATCTGATATTCATTATTTTTTACCATTTCATGCGAAGTAAAGTACTCATCAAAGAAAAAATCCACAGTATGAAAAATAGCTTTAATTTTTTTGCCTGTATAATATTTATCTTCCGTATAAAATTGATTACTCCTAAAAACATCATATTCACTTGGTAACCTTGCATAATCAATTTTTTTAAGCTAGGTCCATTTCCAGCAACCAAAACTGCATTCTTCAAAGCACCACCTTTCAGTCTAATTTGCATATTAATATCATATCATACCAAAACAAATATCGCAATAATTATATCCATCCATAGCATTTTAGCACTTTTTATTATCTTTATTTAAAGTAAATTATAATAGAGTTTTACAATTTAAAGCTAAATGTGGCGAGGTAGCATATAGTCTAACCATTTAGTTATTTCTTGATTAAATTCTTTAAAATCTACAAGTAATAAATCATTACAATAATTATAGTAAATCTTCTTTTAAAGCTCTATTAAATCTTTCATTATGAGTATTCATTCTAGGATTTTTTGGGTAAGTATAATAATGAGCGATATTAAGTTCTTTAATTAATATTTATAGTCTTTTTTTAAATTCGCAGCCATTATCTGTAAGTATGAAAATTCTTTTATGAATATTATTAATCTCCAAAGATAACAATAAAACTTTTAAATATATACTAGTATATTTTGTTTTTTAGAAGGTAAAACCACAACATAAGCAATTCTTGTATCTAAATCTATACATAGTGAGCAATATCTTCCTATTTTTGTTATTGACATATCCTATAATATCCATTGCTCAAATCTTCATATGAGTTGTTTTAAAATTTTTTGTTTTTCTGTAATAGTTAACTCTTGTAGATATTATTATAATTTATCTTTAGAAATGATTCTTGCCATAGTAGAAACACTAGAAAATTTTGACTTTATTTCTTTAAAAAAGTTTTAATAAATAACATAACCTTTCCTTACCTAAATTTTGATAAATACTCCTAAGTTAGCTTTATCAATCAATATTCTTTGGATTAATATAATGAAAGATACTGGTTTTATAGCTAAGAAGGTGTTAAATGCATTTAAACTTATCTAGTTAAAAATAAATTTTTATTAAATATATTATAATTTTATAATATAAATTTTTATACTAAAAATTATGTCATATAAAGCATACTAATGGTGCAAAAGTTAATTTTAAAAATATTTACATACTGATATCATTTCTTTGTTATAATGTATTTAATTACTATAAATTTAAACACAACAACAAGCAAAGGCGTGATAAAATGTTGGATTTTGTTTTTACAAAAAGTTTTTTTTATATACTAAGTGTAAATATTATTTTATTTTCTTTGGTATATTTATCAAAATAGGTTTATTCTGATTTAAGAACATTTTCTAAAAAAATATCTCAAGTTTTTAGACATAATTTTAGTGTATTTTATATAGTATTTTTTATTATCAATTTTTTCCAGAATCTATAAGGTTAATATTAGATTCAACTTTAATTTGTTTATTTTTTACCGTAGGCATTGTAAATATTTTTTTGTATCATAAATTTAATTCTTTTTTAAATTCATCATTTTTAGAAACTGTATCATTTACCACACTTTCCGAATCAAAAGAATTTTTATTAAGCTATTTTGATTTAAAAACAATAACTATTCTATCTATCTTTATACTATTTTCATTTACATTTTTTCTAATTCCCTATAATACCTTATTTTTAATTTCAGATAAATTTCATGTTTTATATATTTTTAAAATCTTACTTTTCATTTTTTGTTTTATTTCAATATACAGAAAACCTCATAAATACTTTATTGATGATTTTTTATTATATAGTTGGTTTGATGCTATAAAAAATCTTAAAAAAAATATCAATGAATACACAATAGAACTTAATAATTTAAAAAGTGAACTAAATAAAGAAATAAAAAATTACAATATAACAAAGACAAAAGACATTGAGATATCAAAAATTGTTATAATAATGGGCGAATCAACTCAAAGAAATTATATGAGTCTTTATAATTATAGTTTAGAAACAACTCCAAACTTAAATCAACTAAAAATGCAAGGAAATCTTTTTGAATTTAAAGATGTTATTGCTCCTCACTCTCACACCAACCAAGCAATTTCTAAAATTTTTACTTTTTCTAACTATGAAAATCAATCAACACCTTGGTTTAAACAGAAAAATATTGTAAACATCATGAAAGCAGCTGGATATTATACCTACTGGATAAGCAATCAAGAATCAGTTTCCACTCCTGGCAATGCTCCAGAAGCTTTAGCGAGACTATCAAACAAAACAATATTTTTAGATAAAATTTTTACAGGTATATCATTATCAAGAGATGAGCAAATTATAAAAGAGTTAAAACAAATACCTCCCAAAGAAAAAGAATTTTATATTTTACATCTACAAGGTACCCATATGGACTATAGCAGGCGTTATTCTAATAAATTTAAAAAATTCAATATAAATGATCTTAAAAATAATAATTTAGATCATCTAAATAAGAATAAAAAATTGACTACTAAACAAGCTAAAATAAAATCACATTACTTAAATGCCATTTATTACAATGATTATATTATCAATGAGATTATCAACCATTTTAAAAATGAAGAAACAATTATATTTTATCTTAGTGACCACGGAGATGAAGTATATGATTTTAGAGATTTTTTTGGGCACACAGAAACCATAGGTTCAAGATATATGGCTGAAATACCGTTTATAATCTACCTTAGTGACAAATTAAAACAAAAATATCCAAATATTATATCACAGATAAAGAAAGCTCAAAATCTACCTTTTATGAGTGATGATTTTTTACATGCTTTCTTGGATATAATAGGGTTAACTATAAATGACTTTCAAAAAGATCGTAGTTTGTTCAGCAATAATTTTAATAAAGAAAGAGTTAGAATATTTGCAAATAAAAATTATGATGAAGAGCTTAAACTACACAATAATTTAGAAAAAAATAAATATTTTTTTAAATCTCCAAGTAAGATTTGGCTACATAGAACCAATGAGCTAAAAAAATCTTAGATTTTGAAAAGAAATATCAAGGATTTGAGGTAGATGTTCATTATTTTAGCAAAGAAAAATATTTTGATGTAGGACATGATGGCGAAAAAGACTCAATAGGTTTAAACTTAAAAGATATGTTAATAGTTGCTTTAAAAAGAGATAAAAAAACAATACCTCTGCAAACTAAATTTTGGATTGATTTTAAAAATCTTAATACAAATAATGCGCACGAATCTTTATTGGTGCTTTTAAACATTTGCAAAGAAACGGGATTCAATAAAAAAAATTTAATAATAGAAAGTTCAAACTACACCTTATTGAATATATTCAAAAATAAAGGATTTTATACAAGCTATTACTTGTTAAATATAGAAAATATGGAATTAACAGAAGAATTAAAAAACAAAATTCAAGAAGCAATTAATAGTCAAAATTTTAACGCTATTAGTTTTCCATATAGAGAAAATATATACCACTTTATAAAAGAGTCAAAATTTAAAATAAATAATCAAGATATAGAAATATTAACTTGGAATGAAAGCAAAGATTTGCTTTATAACATGAGCATAAAAGCTTTTTTTGATCCTCAAGTTAAAATTATACTTAGCGGAGAAAAAGGAATTTATAGATAAAATATTGTATATTTTAGGTAATAATATCTTACTCTTCTAGAAAATGAATGTGTTGTAAAAATTTATACAAAATAGACTTATCTTTTTAAGTTAACTTTATTATGCACTCTAATAACTTCAGTTAAATTATAAACACTTTGAAATATGACCAATTGTAATCATTTTTGTATAATACAAAAGACATACTGAATAAATAAAATTAGATAAATAATATGTTTTCATATTTGTGAATTTAACTCTAACAAAACAAATCTCTTAGTATAGTCAAACAATAGAATGGTAAATTATAAAAATATCACTAGTGCTTTAACTGTTTTCTTTTTACAAGGAAGTAAAATTTTGTTTTTGATTTGCAAAATAAAACGTCATATATATTAATGCTAATAAATTTTTATCTTTACCTTAAAAAGCTACGTATTCTATATTCTATTTTCACACTTATAACCAACATGCTGTATCAGTATATTTACCTTCTATAAAAATAATTTCAACAAAGCGTATCATAAATCTCTAAGAATAAAAAAATCAATTTTAATCTAAAACTATTGTCTGTTAAATACGACTTATTGTGAGTAAATTTTAAATCCTTAGACATTATCTCAACATCTTTTACCATTCCTGTTTTTAATTAAATTGAGCCAGTCTTGAATAATTCTTTCTTTTGAATTTTTTTCTGCAATTAGTTTTTTACCATAAAATCCCATTTCACTTCTAAGCTCTTTATTGCACATTAAAATTTGCAATTTATCTTCGAATTCTTTTAAATCTCCATCTTTAATTAAAAATCCATTTTTTCATTTTCTGTAATATCACTTGGAACTGCATTAATATCAAATGCTATACATGGAAGTGCATAGATTGTTGCCTCCAATAATGCTATCCCAAACCCCTCTTGAGTAGCTTGTCATTACATAAACACTAACACTTGAACCCTCTTTTGATGTTTTTTGTATAAGGCTTATAAACCACACAAGAAGTTAGATTTTTATTTTCAATTTTATTTTTTAGTTCTTGCTTTTCTTTTTCACCAACTTCTCCTACTATACAAAGTTTCCATATGTGATTTTTTGGATTTTGCTGTATTTTTTTCCAAATATCAAGAAGTCTAAAACACCTTTTTCACAAGAGATGGTGCCTACGCTCAAAACGACTTTCTGTGAATGATTTGTCTGTTTAGAATGGATATTTATAAATTTCGGAATAATATTCATATTTTTGAAATATTTTTGATATTTATTCAATTCTTTTTCAGAAAGCAAAACTATAGTATTAAAAAATTTATCTCTTTTAAGATCTTTTGCTTTATAACTTTGAAATACAACATGCATAATTTTTATACATCAAGTGTTTTTATTTTTAAAAAAGAGTTGTATAAAAATACATTATTAGAAATTACCATATCATATTGGTTTGCTATTTTTTTACTTTAAAATCCCTAATTCTCTTTTGAATACTTCTAAAATATAAACTTTTAAATATATTTTTAGAATTTCTGTATTTATATTTATCAAAATAACTTACACCAAAATCATAATAAAACAATACCTTAATATCAGGATGAATAAAAAACATGATTTATTTTTATTTTCTTTATATACTTAAAATATGAACTTCAAGTCCATCTTCATAAAAAGCATTTGCCGTATTAGAAGCTACTCTACCACCTCCACCTAGAACGACCTAAATCGTGTATTAATAATAAAATTTTCATAATTTTCCTCTAGATTACAGCTTTATATTTTTTTTATTTATAAATTTATAATATATATATTCAAAATATAACTTCATTTTTTGTATAAAATCTTTATCCTTGGAGTTTTTTATTTTTTCTTTGATAAGTTTATAATATTTACTACTTTGTCTTTTAAACAAAATAGTATGCTTAATATCATTAGGTATGAAATTAAACAATGAGTCAAACCATTCGTAGCATCTAACTATATTATAGTTTTGTGGATAATTTCTTGAACACCACAAAAACATAATTTGGTCATCATCTACTATGTTAAACGATAAAAAACATTGCATGCATTCATACAAATTTTTTTTAAAATTACTCCAAGCTCTACTACCCCCATATATTAAACCACCTATTAAAAATGGTTCCATGTTGTAATAAATTTCAGGAATAGTGTTTGCTTCTTGATCTTTTATAGAAAAAAAGTTGATTTTATCATCTATTATATTTTCTTGTTTTTCAAGTAAAAAATTAAACTGCTCTTTGTTAATAAAAAAGCCATCTCCATGATTAAAACCAAAATCAAGCCACATTATATTTTCGCTTGTAAGATTTCTTTCTATTGCATCACAAACAAAAAACGGTTTTAAATACATAAGATAGCAATATAGCGGAGAAATACACTCTATATTGTTAGGATTTTTACGATGTAAAGTTTGATTATAATTCTTAAATGTTTCCTTGATTTTGTTTAAAGTTTGAAGATCAAATTCATTTAATTCTTTTACAATAATTGTGGTTTTACCCTCTAAATAATATTGTTTTCTTTTTTCTAAAATCAATTCTTTCATATCTTCTGTAGTATAAATAATTACATGATTTTTAAGCCCTGACCAAAAATCGAAATAAGATAAATACTGATCATTACTCCTTGTAGTTCTACCAATATTATAAAAAGCTGTAACAATAGTAATTTCATTTTGCATATAATACACCTTAATTATTTTTGATATTATATCAAAAAAACTTTTTAGGAATTTATTATGCAAATATATCAAAACAACCATTTGCTTTATAATAATCTAACAAAAAAATTAAGCTCATTTATACCCATTAAATCAACAAGAAGAAAATTAAGAAATCATATCCAATATAAGTTAGAACACCCTAAAGTAGCTAGTTATCTTTCAAAAAATTATGTCAATCCTTTTTTAGAAGGGAGAATTCCTCATTTTGATTTTGAAAAAAAACATCATTTTAAAAACGATAAAATTATTTGGCAATTTTGGTATCAAGGTAAAAATCAAGCTTCACATATGATACAACAATGTTTCAATTCAGTGCAAAATCAAATGAAAGATGACTACACAATCATCATTTTAGATAAAGATAATATAAAAGATTACCTTGATTTTCCACCATTTGTTATAGAAAAATTAGAAAATAATTTTTTTGGAGAAAAAACTATAACTTTTTTTTCAGATCTTTTAAGAGTATGTTTGCTTGCAACTTATGGTGGCATATGGTGTGATGCAAGTATATTTTTAAGCTCTAAAATTCCTAGTGAACTTTGCGATAAAGACTTTTTTACCTTTGAAAGATCAAAAATAAAACCTAGCAAAGAAAAATTGAAAAAATTTATTAAAAGTGGATATTTTTCTTATGGATATTTTAATTGGAATGATGATTTTAAGGTTAAAATGCTAAATAGTTTTATAATCTCAAAATCTCATCATAAAAATATCCAAGCTATGAAAGACATACTTATATACTATTGGTCAAATGAGAAAAATTCTAATAACTTTTATTATTTTACTTTTCAAATTATCTTTGAACTTTTAAAAGAACATGGCTTTATAAATGATACTTATAAAAACATGAGCGATATAGAATGTCATTTATTGCAATTTAGCGCCAAAGAAAAATTTAATTCAACTCTTTGGGAAGAAATTCAAAAACAAAGTTTTTTACACAAACTCACGCATTTTAAATCTATAAAAAAAGATTCAATGATAGATAAAATCATCTTGCAAAGTTGATTTTATCTAAAAATACCTTTTATTTTTTGGCAAATTTTCCAAAGATCATAAGGGATTTTTGTCTGGATAAAAGGTTTGATTATAGGTAATTTTTCCTTTAAATTTAAAGGATCTTTTTTAAATTTTTTAATCATCAAAGCCTTTTTTACATAAAAAGGCAAAAAAGCCTCTTTTATGGCTTGAGAATTTTCACTTTTTTGATCTTTAAAAAATTCTATCAACTCCAAAGCTGTTATCATCCTACTTGCTGCTTTTAAATAGTTTTTTGCCTCTTTAGCATTATCTCCAAAAAATTCATACAAGTCTTTAAAATACTCTGACACATTTGCCTTTGTAACTTTTTTATCATGATTTGATATACTATTTGCCCTCAAACGGCATAAGTACAATCTTTTTGGTAAAATATAGATACTATCAGCACTCGCAAACAAAACCATGCCAAAATGAATATCTTCATTGATGATTTTGTTGATAAATTTAAGTTTTAATTGTTTTAAAAATGAAAAATCTATCATACCACCCCAGCTAAATGAGATATCCCTCGAACCTACTTTTATAGCTTGCTTAGCATAGTCTCTTGGAGTGATAGTGCATTCTTGAGTAAAATTAAATACATTCATTCTTGTTTTTTGACCCTTATCTTCTATACCATCATCATAAATACAAGCATGGTCAAACCATAATACATCTACATTTTGCATTCTCGCAACACACTCTTCTATGCAGTTTAACTCCCAATAATTATCAGAATCTAAAAAGATAATATAATCAATCTTTGAAATTTCTAGCTTATCACTCGCTAAAGCATTTTTGTACTTATAAATTTTATAAATATTTTGTGGATTATCGCCAATAATCTTAAAAACATTTAATTCATTTTCTTTTTCAATATATTGTGTTTCATATTCACCATAAAAATATTCTATACCTACATTTCTTGCACTACTCAAACCACCATTTTTTTTATCAAAAAGAATAATTCTTTTATCTTTTAAAGTATATTCTTTTGCAATATTGAGTGAGTTTTCATCTGTACTGCCATCATTTACTAGTATGATTTCTAAATTAGTATAAGTTTGATTGATTACACTGTCTAAACATTCTTTTAAATATTTTTCTACATTGTATATGGGGATTACTACGCCTACTTTTTTCATACTTTATCTCCAAGTTGTTTTTTCATTTTTTATAGTTTCAAGATAAATTTGATGATTGATTTCAAGCATATTTTTGCTATTTTCTTCATGGTAAATATGATAAGCTAGGGCATTAAATTTAAGTCTTTTAAACACTCCATTATTAAATAAAAACCTAGCTACAAACTCGCTATCTTCCCTACCCCAGCCTATAAATTTTTCATTAAATCCCTCAATGGCTTCAAAATCACTTTTATAAAAACTCATATTGCAAGTTTTACTACCTTTAACAAGTTGTGATTTTTTAAAAAATTTCTTAGTTAACTTTGAAAATTTATATACACATTTAGCTAAAAAAATATTTCTTTGATTTTTAAAACCCTTTTTGTTAAATGCCAAACTAAAATCATTTTTGCTTAAAAGTTCTTTGCTTTCTTTTTCATTTAAAATAGCTCTTGAGCCTTGTAAAATAGTCTTTAAACTAGCAAATTTTAAGTGATCACCGATGAAGTTTTTCTCTAAAATCATATCCCCATCAATTAAGATAATATATTCGCTATTAGAAGCATTAATTGCCTTATTGCGACTTGCCGCAGCACGAAATCCCTCATCTTCTTGCCAAATATGCTCCAACTTACAAGGAAAATCTTTTTGATAAGCTTGTATAAGCTTAACTGTATCTTCCCTACTTCCATCATCAGCTATTAAAACCTCATCTGGTAAAGGTTCTAAGTTTTTAACGCTATCAAGCACTAAAGCAAGCCTTTCTTTTTGATTATAGGTTGTGATGATTAAAGCACAAGTTTTTGGCTTTTGCTTTTTAAGTTCATATAATTTCATATATTTAAAAAAAGCTCCAAGTCCATTGCAAGTACTTATAATAAAGCCTTTATAACCATAAAAAATCCCTTTTTTCAAAACATAATTTCTAAAAAAAGTCCAAATTCCTCTTAGCAATGCCTTGCAAACACTACTTTCTTTGTGTAAATTTTGCAAAGCCCAAAGCTTAGAGTATTTTTGAAGCTTATCTAACAAACTATCGATATCCTCAAAAGCAAAATGCCTCAAACCATTTTGCAACTTAATCTTTTTGCTATCTTCATGTAAAATCAAACTCTCATGCACCAAATTTTCATTAAAACTTGTATGGGTTTTATTAAACACCCGCATTACATAATCAGGCCACCACCCACAAGCTTTAATCCACTCTCCATTGTATAAATTTTCTCTTGGCAAAGCTATGATATCTTCTTTATTAGGCTCGATTTTCCTTAGCTCTTGTAAAAATTCTTTCCTAGCAAGCTCATCTGCGTCAATATTAAAAATCCAATCATTACTAGCATAACTTATGGCTAAATTTTTCAAAGGTCCAAAACCTATAAATTTATGTTGATAAATCTTGATATTTTTATAGTTTTTACTAAACTCATAAGCAATTTTTAAAGTATCATCATTGCTATCATTTTCTATTAAAACTATCTCACCAAATTCTTGCAAAGACTCCAAACAAGCCTTTAAAGTTTTTTGAGCATTTTTAACAATCATTATCACACTAATTTGCTTTAAATCCATTTTATATCCTATAAATACAACTCATGATTGTATCTTTTAAATCTCTTATGAAAGAAAAAATACTCATCAGGTTTAATTTTAATCATCTCTTCACAACACTTTGCTTGATACTTAGTAAGCTCTTCTACACTTGCTTTACTTGCGTCTAAAGCCTTAAAAGTTTTTACAAAAAATTTCCCATCTTTTTGATACACAAAACAAGGTAAAATCATAGCATTTGTTTTTTTAGCAAGCACACTTGCACCTGCTATAAAATTTACTTCTTGGTTAAAATATTGTATTTTTACACTTTCACCATCTACCGCATCTTGATCGGTTAAAATTCCAAGTGATCTACCTTCTTTTAAGGCTTTTAGCATTTTTTTAAGCCCGCCTTTTTTTTCTATAAGTTCTATGTTAAACTGCGTGCGATTTTTACTTAAAATTTTATCCATTATCACACTATCAAGCGCTCTTCCAACTATGGAAATTCCTTGAAATTTAGCTCCAAAAGATAAAGCCAAAAGTTCCCAGTTACCATAATGAGCCGTAGTTACGATCAAGGGTCTTTTACTTTGCATTATATTTAAAATTTGCTCCTCATCATCAAAGCAAATTTTATTGATGATTTCTTCTTTGCTTGCATTTTGATTTTTGATAAAATCAATCCCAAATTTAGCAAAATTTTTATAAATATTAAGACTAGTTTCATCGCGCCATTTTTGATCTTTTTCAGGAAAGCAAATTTTTAAGTTTGTGTCAATGATTTTACGGTGCTTATGATTTAACTTATAAGTGATTAAAGCAACCAAATTTACAAAAGAGCTTAAAAGTTTTGAAGGTAAAATCTTCACAAGAACTTTTAACATGTAAAAAAGGCTTAGATATACATAATTTATCATTTTTCTAAAAGCTCACAAGCTAGTTTAAAAATATCTTTTTCATCGATATTTTGTATGCAAAAATCACTTTTATCTATATGTTTTGAATGCAGTATTTTTTTACCTGCATTGATTGTTTTATTGATATTTGTTTCATAAGCATTTCTTTGACTAGGAGTAGCACCAAAAATCGTTATAGAAGGCTTGTTTAGTGCAAAGGCTAAATGAGTGGGCCCACTATCATTTCCGATAATCAAATCGCTTGCCTTAGTTAAAGCACAAAGCTCACTTAAGCTTAATTTTGGCGCAAGTTCTATTTTCAAATGCTTTAAATTTAAAACTATATCTTTAGCAAAATTAAACTCATTAACATTGCCCCAACCAAGCATGATTTTTGCACTAGTAAAATACTCCAAAAGCATTCTACAAAGTAGTATCAAACGCTCTTTTGGGTAAATTTTATTAGGCATAGATGAGCCTACATGTATGAGTATATTTGGCGCACTTTCACTTAAAGAAAGTCTTTGTTCTAAGCTTTCTTTTAACTCATCATCTACGCTAAAACAACTTTGTTTTAACTCTATGTCACTATGATCAAAATGTTCATTTAACACATAAGCTACCAAAGAAAGATTACGCACGATAATATTTTCTTCATAATTACACGCAAATTTATGCGTATAAAAATTACTCGCAAAACCCTCTTTGATACTTTCTTGATCAAAACCAAAAGTATTAGCACATAAAAATTTACTTACTAAAGCAGATTTAATCAAACCTTGCAAGTCAATCACAACATCATATTTATTTTGCCTAGCTTCAAAAAGCATAGCAAAAACTTCTTTGAATTTTCTATCTTTTAAAGGCAGGGCATATACCTCATTGATCATTGGATGATCTTGCAATAATCCTGCAAATCTTGCATCTGCAAACCAATCAATACTCGCCTTAGGATAATGCTTTTTAATAAATTGCAAAACAATTACCGCATGGATGATATCTCCAAGTGCGGATAACTTAACCAAACCTATTTTCATATGCTACTTTATTTTTAAATTTTCTGTTATGATTTTAACAAAGATTTTTTTAAAAAAAGGTTTATCATGCAAGAATATATTTGCGTTTTTGATTGTGAGAGCATTCCTGATGTAGAATTGATAAAACATCTTTATGGCTTTAATGGCGATGATTTAAGCATTAGCAAGCAAGCTTTAGAAAGACAAAAAGAAGAAAGCGGAAGTGAATTTTTACCCCTGCCTTTTCATAAAGTTGTAAGCATTTGCGCAGTGATTGCAGATCAATTTGGAAATTTCATCAAAGTCAATAAAATCAAAGGCGACAACGAAAAACAAATGCTAGAAGAATTTTTTAACTTCATAGACAAGCACCAACCCCGCCTTGTAAGTTTTAATGGCAAAAGCTATGACATGCCTTTGCTTGTTATAAGAGCATTAAAATACAATATCAACGCAAGTGCTTATTTAGATGCAAGCGATAAATGGAATAATTATAAAAGTAAATTTGTAGAAAATAAACATTGTGATTTATTAGAATCTTTAGGAAGTTTTGGCCAAAAAGGCTTAAGACTTGACACACTTTGTGCTATGGCAGGACTTCCTGGAAAGTATGATGTACATGGAAATGAAGTATTAGAACTTTTTTATCAAAACAAATTAGAAAAAATTCACGAGTATTGCGAGAGTGATGTATTAAACACCTATATGTTATTTTTAAAATACGAACTCATCAAAGCTAATTTAACCCAAGAAGATTATCTTAATATTTTAGAAAATTTCAAAGAAGAGCTTTTGCAAAAACATAGTGATAAAAGCTATCAAAAGCCATTTTTAGAAGCCATAGAAAAAGAAAAGAGCAAGTTTTAAATTAATTAAGAAAAGTATATTAAAATAACTATTATTAAATATCACAAAAAGGATAAAAATGAAAATTTTAATCACCGGTGGCGCAGGATACATAGGCTCTCATACTTTAAAACAGTTTTTAGAAACAAATCATGAAATTTGTGTATTAGATAATCTTTCAAAAGGTAGTAAAAAAAGCTTAGATGAACTTTCTAAAATCAGACCTTTTAAATTTTTTGAGCAAGATTTAAGCGATTATGCTGGGATTAAAAAACTTTTTAAAGAAGAAAAATTTGATGCAATTGTGCATTTTGCAGCAAGCATTGAAGTTCCTGAAAGCATGGAAAATCCTTTAAAATACTATATGAACAACACTGCAAACACAAGTAATCTAATCCAAACTTGTCTAGAAACAGGTGTGAAAAAATTCATTTTTTCTTCAACCGCAGCGACTTATGGAGAGCCACAAACTCCTATCGTAGATGAACAAAGCCCATTAGCACCGATCAATCCTTATGGACAAAGCAAACTTATGAGCGAAAAAGTCCTACAAGATGCTAATATGGCAAATCCTGAATTTAAATACTGCATTTTAAGATACTTCAACGTAGCGGGTGCTTGCATGAGTTATCCTATAGGTCAACGCTATCCAAAAGCTACTTTGCTTATCAAGGTTGCTGCTGAAGTAGCCACAGGAAAAAGAGAAAAACTTTATATTTTTGGCGATGATTATAATACCAAAGATGGTACTTGTATTAGAGATTTTATCCATGTTGATGATATTTCAAGCGCACATTTAGCTGCTTTAGAATACTTAGAAAACAACGAAAGCAACATCTTCAACGTAGGATATGGACACGGTTTTAGCGTAAAAGAAGTGATCGAAACCATGAAAAAAGTAAGCGGGGTAGATTTTACAGTAGAACTTGCACCAAAAAGAGCCGGAGATCCTTCTGTGCTTATTTCAAATGCGGATAAAATCAAAACTCTAACTAACTGGAAACCAAAATATGATGATTTAGAACTAATCTGCAAAAGTGCTTATGAGTGGGAAAAACAGTGTTAAAAAAACTTTTTTTTATACTCAATGCTCACGATAAAAGATTTTTATTTGCTTTGCTAATTTTTTCTATTTTTATAGGATTTATAGAAAGCTTTGCTATTTCTTTGATCATGCCTTTTGTATCAGTAGCAAGTAATTTTGAGCTTTTAGAAAAAAGCTCTTATTTTCAACCTATATATGAGTATTTTAATTTACCAAGTTACAAGATCGTTGCTTATTTTGGCTGTATATTAATTGCCTTTTATATTTTTAGAGCCTTTTTAAATGCTTTTTATTTTCATTTACTAGCACGCTTTTCTAAAGGGCGTTATCACAGCCTTGCTTGTCGTATTTTTGACAAATATCTACATCTTGAATATGAAAATTTCACCAATAAAAACCAGTCAGAACTTTTAAAAACCATTACTCAAGAAGTTTTTCACTTAAGTACTTTAATTAGTGCTTTTTTGCTTATGTTAAGCGAAAGTTTTGTGGTGTTTTTACTTTATGCTTTATTGTTAATTATCAACTATAAAATCACCCTAGCTTTAAGTGCTTTTTTACTTTTAAATGCTTTTATTTTGATCAAAATCCTCTCGCCCTTAGTAAAAAAAGCTTCCATAGCTAGAGAAGAAGCGATGAAAAATTATTTTGAAATTTTAAATGCAAATTTAAACAATCTTAAAATCATCAAACTCAAAACCAAAGAACAAAGCACGCAAAAACTTTATGAAATTCAAAGTGGACTCTTTGCCAAAGCAAACATTAGCAACGAAAGCATGGCAAGCATACCTAGAATTTACCTTGAAGGTATAGGTTTTTGTATGCTTTGTTTTATTGTGGTGTATTTGGTTTTAAGATATGAAAGTGATATTTCCTCTATCTTAGCAACCATTACTATTTTTGTAGTGGCTCTTTATAGACTTATGCCAAGTGCTAATCGCATCATCACAAGTTATAATGAAATCACATATTATAAAAACTCTTTAGATATTATTTATAATATGCTTAATGAAAAAGAAGAAAAGTTAGGCGATGAAAGTATCGAATTTAAAGAAAAAATCACTTTAAAAAATCTTTTCTTTGCCTATAAGGGTAAGAAAAATTTATTTAAAAATTTAAATTTTGAGCTAAAGAAAAATGAAAAAATCGCTTTTATAGGCAAAAGCGGTAGTGGTAAAAGTACTTTAGTTGATCTTATCATAGGACTTTTAAAACCAAGTGATGGAGCTATTTTAGTAGATGGGGTAAAACTCGATGAAAATAACATCAAAAGTTTTAGAAGTAAAATTGGCTACATACCTCAACAAATTTATCTTTTTAATGATTCTATTGCAAAAAACATTAGCTTTGGAGAAGAAATCAATGAAGCGCTTTTACACAAGGTGATCAAACAAGCTAATCTTGAAAGCTTTGTGAATTCGCTTGAAGAGGGAATACATACAAAAGTGGGTGATTCGGGTTCTTTTTTAAGCGGGGGTCAAAGACAAAGAATAGCCATAGCAAGAGCACTTTACCAACAACCTGAAATTTTAGTTCTGGATGAAGCAACTAGCGCACTTGATCAAGAAAGTGAAGCAAAAA